>NZ_SJNU01000011.1:0-149536 GCF_004331055.1 Acinetobacter sp. ANC 4779 | reverse complement strand
TCAACATTCAACATTCAACATTCAACATTCAACATTCAACATTCAACATTCAACATTCAACATTCAACATTCAACATTCAACATTCAACATTCAACATTCAACATTCAACATTCAACATTCAACATTCAACATTCAACATTCAACATTCAACATGTTGGGTAAGCTTTAATAGACATAATTTGCAGTTTGATATCAAGAGCAATTTGATCGCTATCAACAGTGCATATAAAACCTGTTGAAGGTAGGTGGGCTCAGCTGGTTGAAGACATCGATGAATTGTTTTGAGAAGAATACAAATTAAAAATGATTTCTTGTTTAGACTGGTTGGAAAGCAATCTTATTTTAAATTTGGCCACTATTTTTTGTTCTGTATATTTCATTTGTTTACATTTCTCTACGAGAGTGAATTAAGTAATCAACGATAAAGTGGAAGATAAAAAGGAAAATATAAGCAAGTAGGGTGAGGTGAACACGGAGGGTGCTTGAGTGTTTTAAAAGGTTTTGAATTGAAAAACTTTATAATAAAAGCTAAAAAATAAGAAAAACCGGCCTGTTTTGCAGAATAAATAACCGGTCGAGGTATTATTGATAAAATAATGGGGAAAAGGGGTTGCGCGAGGATTTTTTTCGCCTATAATGCGTATCCATCGGCGGTGATGTTGATTAAAACTTGTTGAGAAACAAGGATTTAGCCTAAAGGGTTTAAATCTGGAAGTCTTGAAGAAGTTTGGAAATAATCAATAAAACCTGTTGACTATTCTTGAGAAGAGAGTAGTATAGCCGACCTAGCTTGCTGGTGACGAATCAGCAAGAAGATCATTAAGAACTTATGAAGAACAACTTGTGTGGATTTTTACTGGTTGATCGATCGAAATTATTTTCATTGATTGATGGTAGAAATGACTCGAAGTTTATTTGAGAAATATTTGTCAGAAAATTGATGAGCCAAGATTGGTGCCCTTTAAGGCACTAAGCAATATTAAACTGAAGAGTTTGATCATGGCTCAGATTGAACGCTGGCGGCAGGCTTAACACATGCAAGTCGAGCGGGGAAAAGTAGCTTGCTACTTTACCTAGCGGCGGACGGGTGAGTAATGCTTAGGAATCTGCCTATTAGTGGGGGACAACATTTCGAAAGGAATGCTAATACCGCATACGCCCTACGGGGGAAAGCAGGGGATCTTCGGACCTTGCGCTAATAGATGAGCCTAAGTCGGATTAGCTAGTTGGTGGGGTAAAGGCCTACCAAGGCGACGATCTGTAGCGGGTCTGAGAGGATGATCCGCCACACTGGGACTGAGACACGGCCCAGACTCCTACGGGAGGCAGCAGTGGGGAATATTGGACAATGGGGGGAACCCTGATCCAGCCATGCCGCGTGTGTGAAGAAGGCCTTTTGGTTGTAAAGCACTTTAAGCGAGGAGGAGGCTCCCTAGATTAATACTCTAGGTGAGTGGACGTTACTCGCAGAATAAGCACCGGCTAACTCTGTGCCAGCAGCCGCGGTAATACAGAGGGTGCAAGCGTTAATCGGATTTACTGGGCGTAAAGCGTGCGTAGGTGGCCAATTAAGTCAAATGTGAAATCCCCGAGCTTAACTTGGGAATTGCATTCGATACTGGTTGGCTAGAGTATGGGAGAGGATGGTAGAATTCCAGGTGTAGCGGTGAAATGCGTAGAGATCTGGAGGAATACCGATGGCGAAGGCAGCCATCTGGCCTAATACTGACACTGAGGTACGAAAGCATGGGGAGCAAACAGGATTAGATACCCTGGTAGTCCATGCCGTAAACGATGTCTACTAGCCGTTGGGGTCTTTGAGACTTTAGTGGCGCAGCTAACGCGATAAGTAGACCGCCTGGGGAGTACGGTCGCAAGACTAAAACTCAAATGAATTGACGGGGGCCCGCACAAGCGGTGGAGCATGTGGTTTAATTCGATGCAACGCGAAGAACCTTACCTGGTCTTGACATAGTAAGAACTTTCCAGAGATGGATTGGTGCCTTCGGGAACTTACATACAGGTGCTGCATGGCTGTCGTCAGCTCGTGTCGTGAGATGTTGGGTTAAGTCCCGCAACGAGCGCAACCCTTTTCCTTATTTGCCAGCGGGTTAAGCCGGGAACTTTAAGGATACTGCCAGTGACAAACTGGAGGAAGGCGGGGACGACGTCAAGTCATCATGGCCCTTACGACCAGGGCTACACACGTGCTACAATGGTCGGTACAAAGGGTTGCTACCTAGCGATAGGATGCTAATCTCAAAAAGCCGATCGTAGTCCGGATTGGAGTCTGCAACTCGACTCCATGAAGTCGGAATCGCTAGTAATCGCGGATCAGAATGCCGCGGTGAATACGTTCCCGGGCCTTGTACACACCGCCCGTCACACCATGGGAGTTTGTTGCACCAGAAGTAGGTAGTCTAACCGCAAGGAGGACGCTTACCACGGTGTGGCCGATGACTGGGGTGAAGTCGTAACAAGGTAGCCGTAGGGGAACCTGCGGCTGGATCACCTCCTTAACGAAAGATTGACGATCGGTAAGAATCCACAACAAGTTGTTCTTCATAAAGATGTATCTGAGGGTCTGTAGCTCAGTTGGTTAGAGCACACGCTTGATAAGCGTGGGGTCACAAGTTCAAGTCTTGTCAGACCCACCACTATCTGACTACAGAAGAAAAGATACATCGATCTAATGATAAGCTGGGGACTTAGCTTAGTTGGTAGAGCGCCTGCTTTGCACGCAGGAGGTCAACGGTTCGACTCCGTTAGTCTCCACCATAATTTACAGAACTTAGTGAAAACTAAATTTGAGATTTAGATTTTATTAATTTCTGTGATTTAAGTATCACGGTATTAAACCTGACCTGACGAAGGCAAGTTTATTCATTAACAGATTGGCAAATTTGAGTTGAAATAATTGTTTAACTCAGAACTGAATAGAATTTAGCAGTAACTTGTTACTGTTAAATGAAATGAAGAACTGAGCACTAGCGAATTAACTGAATCAAGCGTTTTGGTATATGAATTCAATTGAAGCTGTACTGCAGTTCAATCTGCAAAACTTTGAACGATTAAGTTGTAGGCACTGCTTGTAGGTGTCGGCGACTGTTTGGGGTTGTATAGTCAAGTAATTAAGTGCATGTGGTGGATGCCTTGGCAGTCAGAGGCGATGAAAGACGTAATAGCCTGCGATAAGCTCCGGGGAGGCGGCAAATATCCTGTGATCCGGAGATTTCTGAATGGGGAAACCCACTTACCATAAGGTAGGTATTGCATGATGAATACATAGTCATGCAAGGCGAACGAGGGGAAGTGAAACATCTCAGTACCCTTAGGAAAAGAAATCAATTGAGATTCCCTTAGTAGCGGCGAGCGAACGGGGAAAAGCCCATTAAGTCATATAAGTTCTAGTGGAATGCTCTGGGAAGTGCAACCGTAGTGGGTGATAGTCCTGTACACGAAAGGGCTTATATGATGATGTCGAGTAGGGCGAGGCACGTGAAACCTTGTCTGAATATGGGGGGACCATCCTCCAAGGCTAAATACTCCTGACTGACCGATAGTGAACCAGTACCGTGAGGGAAAGGCGAAAAGAACCCCTGTGAGGGGAGTGAAATAGATCCTGAAACCGCATGCATACAAGCAGTGGGAGCCGGCATTGCGTCCGGTGACTGCGTACCTTTTGTATAATGGGTCAGCGACTTACATTCAGTAGCAAGGTTAACCGTATAGGGGAGCCGTAGGGAAACCGAGTCTTAATAGGGCGTTCAGTTGCTGGGTGTAGACCCGAAACCGGGTGATCTATCCATGAGCAGGTTGAAGGTTGGGTAACACTAACTGGAGGACCGAACCCACTGTCGTTGAAAAGCCAGGGGATGACTTGTGGATAGGGGTGAAAGGCTAATCAAACTCGGTGATAGCTGGTTCTCCCCGAAAGCTATTTAGGTAGCGCCTCGGACGAATACCATTGGGGGTAGAGCACTGTTTCGGCTAGGGGGTCATCCCGACTTACCAAACCGATGCAAACTCCGAATACCAATGAGTACTATCCGGGAGACAGACTGCGGGTGCTAACGTCCGTAGTCAAGAGGAAAACAATCCAGACCGCCAGCTAAGGCCCCAAAATTATAGTTAAGTGGGAAACGATGTGGGAAGGCATAGACAGCTAGGAGGTTGGCTTAGAAGCAGCCACCCTTTAAAGAAAGCGTAATAGCTCACTAGTCGAGTCGGCCTGCGCGGAAGATGTAACGGGGCTAAAACTATATGCCGAAGCTGCGGATTTACAATTTATTGTAAGTGGTAGGGGAGCGTTCTGTAAGCCGATGAAGGTGGATTGAGAAGTCTGCTGGAGGTATCAGAAGTGCGAATGCTGACGTGAGTAACGACAATGCGAGTGAAAAACTTGCACGCTGAAAGACCAAGGGTTCCAGTCCAACGTTAATCGGGGCTGGGTGAGTCGACCCCTAAGGCGAGGCCGAGAGGCGTAGTCGATGGGAAATTGGTTAATATTCCAATACTTCTGTGTAATGCGATGAGAGGACGGAGAAGGTTAAGTCAGCCTGGCGTTGGTTGTCCAGGTGAAAGGTAGTAGGCATGCATCTTAGGCAAATCCGGGGTGCTCTATGCTGAGAACTGATAGCAAGCTGTACTTGTACAGCGAAGTGGCTGATACCATACTTCCAGGAAAAGTCTCTAAGCTTCAGTTACACAGGAATCGTACCCTAAACCGACACAGGTGGTCAGGTCGAGTAGACCAAAGCGCTTGAGAGAACTCTGCTGAAGGAACTAGGCAAAATGGTACCGTAACTTCGGGAGAAGGTACGCTGTCGACGGTGATGGAATTTACTTCCTGAGCGGTTGACAGCCACAGAAACCAGGCCGCTGCAACTGTTTATTAAAAACATAGCACTCTGCAAACACGAAAGTGGACGTATAGGGTGTGATGCCTGCCCGGTGCTGGAAGGTTAATTGATGGGGTTAGCGTAAGCGAAGCTCTTGATCGAAGCCCCAGTAAACGGCGGCCGTAACTATAACGGTCCTAAGGTAGCGAAATTCCTTGTCGGGTAAGTTCCGACCTGCACGAATGGCATAATGATGGCGGCGCTGTCTCCAGCAGAGACTCAGTGAAATCGAAATCGCCGTGAAGATGCGGTGTACCCGCGGCTAGACGGAAAGACCCCGTGAACCTTTACTGCAGCTTGACATTGAACTTTGATCTTACTTGTGTAGGATAGGTGGGAGGCTTTGAAACCAGGACGCTAGTTCTGGTGGAGCCAATCTTGAAATACCACCCTGGTAATATTGAGGTTCTAACTCTGCTCCATAATCTGGAGCGAGGACCATGTCTGGTGGGTAGTTTGACTGGGGCGGTCTCCTCCTAAAGAGTAACGGAGGAGTACGAAGGTGCGCTCAGCGTGGTCGGAAATCACGCGTAGAGTATAAAGGCAAAAGCGCGCTTAACTGCGAGACCCACAAGTCGAGCAGGTACGAAAGTAGGTCTTAGTGATCCGGTGGTTCTGTATGGAAGGGCCATCGCTCAACGGATAAAAGGTACTCTGGGGATAACAGGCTGATACCGCCCAAGAGTTCATATCGACGGCGGTGTTTGGCACCTCGATGTCGGCTCATCTCATCCTGGGGCTGAAGCAGGTCCCAAGGGTATGGCTGTTCGCCATTTAAAGAGGTACGCGAGCTGGGTTTAGAACGTCGTGAGACAGTTCGGTCCCTATCTACCGTGGGCGCTGGAAATTTGAGAGGATCTGCTCCTAGTACGAGAGGACCAGAGTGGACAAACCTCTGGTGTACCGGTTGTCACGCCAGTGGCATCGCCGGGTAGCTATGTTTGGAAGGGATAACCGCTGAAAGCATCTAAGCGGGAAGCCTACCTCAAGATAAGATTTCCCAAGGACTATATGTCCTCTAAAGAGCCGTTGAAGACTACAACGTTGATAGGTTGGATGTGGAAGTGCAGTGATGCATGAAGCTGACCAATACTAATTACTCGTGAGGCTTGACTATACAACACCCAAACAGTTGTATGGTTCGATTGAATCGATACAAAAACCTTGATTTAGTTAACTAAACGCTAGACAATATTCAACTCAAACAGCCCAATCTGTCAAGATTTGGAAAAAGCCTAGGCAAACACTGAAAAGTGCAGCTAAGACCGAGGCAAGTATCCATAAACAGTTGTGCTGGCGACAATAGCAAGAGTGAACCACCTGATCCCTTCCCGAACTCAGAAGTGAAACCTCTTTGCGCTGATGGTAGTGTGGGGTTACCCATGTGAGAGTAAGTCATCGCCAGCTCATTATTCCTAAAATCCCCCTTAATCTTAAGATTGAGGGGGTTTTTTTAGGTCGCCATTTTTATATGCTAAAAAAAGGCTGCAAATTCAAGGTGAAGAGCTGACATTAAGCCCCACAATCAGCCGTTCAAAACCCGTCATTTTAGTTAAAGTTGATTTTTGCTATTTAGAAAAACGTCAGAATAAAAACTCTTTTAAATTTAAAAACAATGAAATTATGATTTAAAAATAATCTCTTATCATGATGATATATATTAATAAATTTAAAAAATAATAAATTTTTTATATGAATAATTAGTCTTATTGTTTCTAGAAAATCATCTGAGTATATTGTGCCAAATTGAATTTTTAACTTAACAATTCATGTGATGTGATGGACAAGTACTCATGGGAGATGAGAACGAATGACAACGGAAAAAATAGATGTAAATTCTGTAGTGGATCATGCGAAATTTACCCCATTTCACTTTAATGTGGTCGCTTGGTGTTTACTCATTATCCTATTTGATGGCTACGATTTAGCGATTAATGGTGTGACTTTACCATTGTTGATGAATGATTGGGGCTTGAGTGCCGTTCAAGCAGGGATGTTAGCCAGTACAGCGCTTGCGGGCATGATGTTTGGCGCAATGTTCTTTGGATCATTGGCAGACAAAATTGGTCGTAAAAAAGTCATTATGATTTGTATTGTACTGTTTAGCGGACTGACTTTTGCAGGCGGGTTTGCCTCAAATCCGACTGAATTTGGTATTTTACGTTTCTTAGCTGGTCTAGGTATTGGCGGTGTGATGCCAAACCTTGTGGCTTTAACTTCTGAATATGCACCGCAAAAGATGCGTAGTACGCTGGTTACCACCATGTTTAGTGGTTATGCCGTAGGTGGCGTGATGGCTGCACTTTTGGGCTCATGGTTTACCCCAACTTATGGTTGGCAGGTCATGTTCTTTATTGCGGGCATTCCTTTATTTTTACTTCCGCTTATTTGGAAATTCTTACCAGAATCTTTAGCGTTTATGGTGAAGCAAAACAAACAGGAAAATGCACGTGCAATCGTGCGTCGTCTTGAGCCTTCACTTAAAGTTACCGAATCCACGATTTTTACTTTGCCGCAAGAAAGTGTGCCTGAAGCTGCAAACGTAGTGAGCTTGTTCCGTCGTGGACGTGCAACCAATACCTTGTTGTTCTGGCTTGCATTCTTTACCTGTTTACTGACGATGTATGCGTTAAGCAGCTGGTTGCCTAAGCTGATGATGGCGGCTGGTTACTCGATGGATAACAGTCTAATGTTCATGATGGTGATGAATGTCGGTGCGGTAGTCGGTATTGTCGGCGGCGGTATTTTGGCGGATCGTTTCCACTTGAAACCTGTGCTGATGTTCCTTGGGATTATGGGTGCGATTGTAATGAGCTTAATGGGCTTCCAATCGAATCAATTCCTTCTGTACATTTTAGTATTCTTGGCAGGTGCAGCTTCAATCGGCTCGCAAATGCTTCTCTATAGTTATGTGGCTCAGTTCTACCCGCTTGCTGTACGTTCGACGGGCATTGGCTGGTCTTCTGCAATTGGCCGTATGGGTGCGATTGTAGGTCCAATTTTAATTGGTGGTTTGCTCGGTATGAACTTGCCTGCGTACTTTAACTTTATGGCGGTAGGTTTACCTGTGCTGATTACTGCGATTGCAGTTGCATTGATTATGAGTGAAGATGAAGCCGAAAAGATTAAAGCATCGAAATCTGTTGCAGCGAAAGCTTAGAAATTAAGATTAAAAGAAGCCTCCGAAAGGGGGCTTTTATTATTGATAACATTAAAATTATTATGTAAGTTATTACTAAATATTTTTAATAAAAATTGGGGATAGTGTTGGATAAAAAATATGATGAGGAAAATTATCGCGTTTTATTAGATAAACGATGGTCTTTAGAAGATTTAAATGAATTTTCAAGATTATATATGCAGAATTATGCGTTTTTATATTCTCTAGAAACTAGTTTGGGTAATACTCAAACTTCTAATTTAACAATAAATTTGAATGATCATAAACTCCGTGATGGATTAACCTATGTAAATATTTATACTTTATTCAAACGTAATGTACCTTATAAAGATCATCCAAAAATTCGCGCAATATCATATGCTTCTCCGGGGTTTATTGAGTTAATATTAAATTATGAAGTAGCAATTCAATTAGCTGTAGGAATGGGGATATTTTTAAAGGGACTAGCTTCTACAGCAGAAACTTATAATAAATTGCATGATATTTATCTCGAATTAGGTAGAAAAAGGAAAGAAAAACAAAATCATCTACTAAAACTAGAAGCAGAAAAAGTTAAATATGCTCATCAGCTCACTGAAAATTTGGCAGAAGGTCTTGGGTTTCAAAGTCTAGCGGATATGTATGAAAAAATTGGAAATGAAGAAGAAGTAGCAAAATTGCTAATGGCTCATTATCGAAGAATGAAATGGTTGAGTACATTTGTTGAGAAAGGAAAAGTAAAACTTCCAAAAGAATAATGATATTCTGAAACTGACTTGGTAATTCTTTAGCATATTATGAAACTCAACTCATTCTCCCCAATCCCTGAAGATGATGAAGAACTTCATCTTCCTGAGCTTGTGTACTGGGCTTCACTTGGCGATCTTGAACAGGTGAGTGAAAGCTTAAAGCAAGGCATTGACCCTAATTCTACCGATGATGAAGGCTATAGTGCTTTACAGGCAGCCGCTGAAAATGATCACTTGGAAGTTGTGAAGCTACTGGTCAGTAAAGGTGCTGATATTGATCATCGCAGTACCTATACCGCGCTAGAACTTGCAGAAATGGCCGGAAATAAAGAAATAGTGGCTTATTTAAAAAGCTTAAAAAGTCTGCATTAATAAACTCAAAGATGAAGCCCTACATTGATGGGGCTTTTTTATATCCTTTGTTTCACTATTTACTTCAGTGATATTTCCATCCTGAGCCTCAAATTTTATTGCTGTTTTTAGCTGGATAAACATTCTGTTTGATTCTGAATTTAGAAGACAAAATTTAGCTGTAGGACTATCTCCATTAATCATAAGACATCTATAACTTAAGCCAGAATTGAAGGCTTTACGCCAAGATATCGGGACTTATCCTTTTAGGCTTTTCAGTCGACAAACTCTGACAATCTTTCAATCAAATCCTCTTTAGTCGGGTACAGAATTTTAAATTTTTAATATATTGTTTTTATTATTAAAAATAACTGTGAACTATAGTTCACAGCAAAATATGTAACAAAAAATCCTACTCTTGGCTCGTATTATCCTGTCATTTTATTTCAGATAAGGTTTTATATACCTTCAAGGTATAGGTTTATGCCTTTCAAGTTGTGGACAAAATTCCGCCAGAAACCCATTGTAGGTGAAAATTCAAGTCTCACATTGGAGGTGAGTACTCATGACAGCGACAACAATGAATGTAAATGCTGTAATAGATCAAGCCAAGTTCAAGTCATTTCACTTGAAACTTGTGCTCTGGTGTCTGTTTATTGTCTTATTTGATGGTTATGACTTGGCAATTAATGGGGTGGTTTTACCATTACTAATGCAAGAGTGGGGCATGAGTGCCGTGCAGGCAGGCATGTTGGCCAGTACAGCTTTAGCTGGCATGATGTTTGGTGCAATGGGCTTTGGCATGTTGGCGGATAAAATTGGCCGCAAAAAAGTGATTTTAATTTGCGTTTCATTGTTCAGCCTGTTTACGTTTTTAGGTGGATTTGCCACCAATCCTACAGAATTTGGAATATTACGCTTTATTGCCGGCCTGGGCATTGGCGGCGTATTGCCAAATCTAGTAGCTTTAACTTCAGAATATGCACCACAGCGTGTGCGCAGTACTTTAGTTACCACCATGTTTAGTGGCTATGCCATGGGCGGGATTCTGGCAGCGTTGTGTGGAACTTGGTTTACCGCGGATTATGGTTGGCAGATCATGTTCTATATTGCGGGTATTCCTTTACTGTTTGTGCCTTTATTTTGGAAATTCCTGCCTGAATCTTTAATATTTTTGGTTAAGGCAAAGAAAGAAGACCAGGCACGTCATTTTTTACAAAAAATTGAGCCAGCAGCGCAAGTGTCTGCAAATACACAATTGGTTTTAGCATCCAATGATCAAACGGGAAGTACCTCAGTAAAAGAACTGTTCAGTGAAAATCGTGCTGTGGGAACATTCTTGTTTTGGCTGGCATTCTTTATGTGCTTATTAATGCTCTACGCATTAGGCAGCTGGCTGCCAAAACTCATGATGGCAGCGGGATATTCTTTAGGCAGCAGTTTAATGTTCTTACTGGCATTAAATGTTGGAGCCGTGATTGGAACCATCAGTGGAGGCGTTTTAGCGGATCGCTTTGACTTTAAACCAGTGCTAATCAGTATGTTAGTGGTAGGCGTACTGTCTTTAGTTGGACTCGGCTTCAATTCTCCGCAGCCTGTTATTTATTTACTGGTGAGTCTGGCAGGTGCATCTTCAATTGGCAGCAGTATTTTACTGTACAGTTATGTGGCACAGTACTATCCGGTTGCAGTCCGCTCAACGGGTATTGGCTGGGCATCGGCTGTGGGTCGTACCGGCGCGATTGTTGGTCCAATTGTGATTGGCATGCTGTTGGGTATGGAACTGCCACATAAATGGAATTTTATCGCTGTGGCTATTCCTGGAATTATTGGTGCCATGGCCATATTCTTTATCCGTCCAGCAAAAACGGAAAAAATTAAAGCTGAACAAACCATTCCGAAATCTGTACAACCTAGCCGTTCTTGAAAATTCTCCTCTACTAAAGATAGATTATTTTAAAACTTAAGCCTCCTTCGGGAGGCTTTTTTATTTGTAGATGAGATTAATTTGAAGCATGAAAAAAGCCCCATCATCCTGATGGGGCTTTTTCGTATGGGTGACTTAGGTATAACTCCTGTCGTACCTCACTTCCTGATGCTCAAACTGATTATTATTGTTTTTAGTTTGGGAAACTTCCTGTTTCCTGATGAATTAAATATAGTGTGAATCAAACAGCTTGAATAGCTGCTGTTTTCTGCAGTTGATGTAAGCAAAAGCGTACAACAATGCTTTAGAAATGAGCTTCTACACCAAGATACGGCCCTTTAAATTTCAATTTGGCTTCCTGATCTGAACCTTCCTCTAGCTGAATATCCAGAATGCGATAACCGGCTTTGGCACCGACATCGACCAGTAGGGTATCGACAAAGTTATATTTCAGTTCTACTTGGGCATCGGTGACTTGTCGATCGCTTAACTTGGCAAAACTGGCTTCTGCCTTGGCACTGAGTCCGGTAAAGGGCAGTTTGACTCCTGCTTCTGCATAGACCATCGGTAAGGTTTCACTGACTTCTGTATTTTGGGTAACGTTCTGCTGGATATGGCCATCGAGTAATTTGGCACCGAAACCAACATCGGCCGAGACAATATTGTCGAGTATTTCGTAATACAGAATAAAGTCAGAATAATCCAGATCGAGCTGATGACTTTTTACCCCGGCAAAACTCTGATCACTTTCAGCCTGCACATTAGTATGTTTAATTTTGGCATTGGGCAAAAAAGGTACCGGATGTTCTAGGGCTACGGAAAATGATATGCCGTGATCATCTTCCAGTCGGGATTGTGGAAGTGCTGAGGCTGGATTGCTTAAATCTGCGCTGTAGTTCCAGTAATCTATACCGGCTTTAACTCCAATAAAATCGGCTTGGGCAGAGCTGACTACGCCAAGTCCAAGGATGAAGCTAAATAATTTGAGTGATTGCATGGATATCCTGAATATGCGATGTGTTATTTTTAGAAAATAATGTTGTTACTTAAATATAAGGAACTACTGCCCAACTCAGCGCATCATATAGCGAATGAAAGAAAATTGCATTGCTGTTATTTCTAGAAAATGAAAGGAATTTTTTACATGGCAGATAAAGCTGTAAACGTGATTGATTATCCCCTGTATGTGGCAGGTAAAGCGGTTAAAACCGAGCAATGGCTTGAAGTTCAACATAAATATACGCAGGAGCTGTATGCACGGGTGGCTTTGGCAAATGAAAAAACTATTGAGAAAGCGATTCAATCTGCCGTAAAAGCGGAAAAAGAAATGGCGGCTTTAGAACCTTTTCAAAAACAAAAAATCTTGCTGCATTGTGTGAAACGCTTTAGTGAAATGCGAGCAGAGTTGACTGAAATCCTGATTGCAGAAGGCGGAAAACCACGCAAGGCCGCTGCTGCTGAAGTGGAACGTTTAATCAATACCTTTCAAATTGCAGCCGATGCGGTAACTCAATTGGATGATGGACGCATGATTCCTCTGGCTGTTACAGCGGCAGCGTCGGGTTATCGAGGCATGATGAAATATGTCCCGATTGGTGCAGTCTCCTTAATTAGTCCGTTTAATTTTCCACTGAATCTCACCGCGCATAAAATTGCCCCTGCAATTGCAGCGGGTTGTCCATTTGTGCTTAAACCGGCCAGTTTAACCCCTATTTCTGCATTGAAGATTGCTGAGGTTCTGGCCGAGACAGATTTACCCAAAGGTGCATTTTCGATTTTACCCTGTCCACGTGAACATGCCGATGTACTGGTCACCGATGACCGTTTTAAACTGCTCAGTTTTACCGGTTCGGATGTGGTCGGTTGGGACATGAAGGCCCGTGCAGGGCGTAAGAAAGTGGTTCTGGAACTGGGCGGTAATGCCGCAGTCATGATTGATGCCGATACTGAAATTACGGATGCCTTGCTGGATCGTTTGATTGGCGGTGCCTATAACCACGCCGGGCAAGTATGCATTAGTGTGCAACGCATTTTGGTGCATGCAGATATCTATGCTGAACTGAAGAAGAAGTTGGTCACCAAACTGAAAAAAATCAAAGCGGCTGATCCAGAGCTTGACAGCACGCTGGTGGGGCCGATGATTAAAGAATCAGAAGCCCTCCGTCTGAAAAAATGGGTCGATAAAGCGGTGAAAAAAGGGGCAAAATTGCTTGCTGGCGGCGAGCTAAAGGGAATGATGTTTGAACCCACTTTGCTGGAAAATGTCGATACTTCGCTAGAAATTTATAAAGATGAAGCATTTGGACCAGTGGCGATTATTGAGAAATATAAGACTTTTGAGCAAGGCATAGACCGAATCAATAGCAGCCGTTTTGGCTTGCAGGCAGGAGTGTATACCCAGAACCTGAATAAAATGCTGTATGCCTGGGATCATTTGCATGTCGGTGGCGTAATTATTAATGATGTTCCCTCTTTCCGGGTCGATAACATGCCCTATGGTGGGGTAAAAGACTCCGGTCTGGGACGTGAAGGCGTGCAATATGCGATTCGTGATATGCAGGAAGAGCGTATTTTAGCCATTAAAAAATAAGAAAATTGAGGTAATTGGGGTATGGAAATACCCTGATTACTTTTAATAAAAACTCAATGAAAAATCCGTCATTCTAAGAAAAAGCACAGATTGAATTACGCAGAGTGCCATATCAGCTATATTTTGAGCAATTCATGATTTATAGATTATAAAATTAAATAATTTCCGCAAAAACTACAGAAAAAGCTCTGGAAAATGGGTATTGTTCAAGCATTGAAAGGCTCAAAAGACACAAAAGACTTTAAGCAAGATTTTGTGATGACAGCCTGTTTGCAATTTAGAACAGAATGCTCAAAAGGCGTAGAACTAACTTCAGACATAAAAAGATTAATTTTTGAATGGTACTTTTTTGCTCGCCAGATAACTCAACAACAAGCAGCATTTAAAGATATCTAAAGGTTTAGGTGTTTTATGACAGATACTCGTGAAAACTGGACATCACGATCGGGCTTTATTATTGCAGCAGTCGGATCGGCTGTCGGTTTAGGTAATATTTGGCGCTTTCCCTACATTGCTTATGAAAATGGCGGTGGCGCATTCTTAATTCCTTATTTAATTGCTTTAATTACTGCCGGTTTACCGCTTTTATTTTTAGATTATGCAGTAGGGCATAAAAATAATAGTTCACCTCCCAAAGCATACCGAAAACTGTTCCGTGGTGGTGAAACCCTCGGATGGTGGCAAGTGTGTGTCTGTATCATCATTGGTTTGTACTATGCCAGTGTTTTGACCTGGGCGGGCAGTTATGTCTACTTCTCTATTGGTCAGATGTGGGGCAGTGACCCGGAAGGTTTCTTCTTTAAAACCTATTTGCAGACTTCGGATGCAACCGGTTTTGACCCGCGTTTTGTCAGCCATATTTTCTGGCCATTGGCAGGGATTTGGGTGCTGACCTTAATCATTTTATTTGGTGGGGTGAAAAAAGGCGTGGAGCTTTCCAACAAGATTTTCATGCCCTTGTTGTTTGTCCTGTTTAGCCTTTTAGTGATTCAGGCACTTCGTTTACCAGGCGCGGTTGATGGTTTAAATGCCTTCTTTACCCCGAACTGGCCTGCGATGATGAACTATAAAGTGTGGTTGGCGGCTTATGGCCATACCTTCTTCTCGCTTTCCGTCGGTTTCGGGATCATGGTGACGTATGCCTCTTATTTAAAACCGAAAACCAATTTAACCGGTTCCGGTTTAATCGTGGGCTTTGCCAATGCTTCAACTGAAATTTTAGCCGGTATTGGTATTTTCTCAGCGCTTGGCTTTATGGCCTATACCTCAAATAGCAATGTAGAGGATGTGGTGAGCGGTGGTATCGGACTGGCCTTTATTGCCTTCCCTAAAATCATCTCCAGTCTGGGTGCCGGGGCAGATTTATTCGGGATCTTGTTCTTTACCTCACTATTTGTTGCCGGTATTTCATCGATGGTGAGTATTTTGGAAGTTCCAATTGCAGCCATGATGGACAAGCTGAAATGGAGCCGTAAAAAGGCCGTCAGTATTGTGGGAGGTGGCAGTGCACTGGTTTCTATCGTGTTATTCTCAAGCGTAAACTCGATTAAACTGGTTGATATCATTGACCATTTCATCAATAACATCGGCATTATAGGTGGTGCATTGATTTCAATTCTCTATATCACCTGGTTCAAGCGTTCAGCTTTGCTAGAACTGCGCAATCACGTCAATGCCATTTCAACTGTGCAATTGGGCAAAGGCTGGAATTTCACCTTAACTGTGGTTACCTCGTTAATTTTGATCGTTACTTTAGCAATGACCATCTATAACTTGTTATTAAAAGGTTATGGTGACTATAGTGCAAGTTTGCAGTGGTTATTTGGCTGGGGCTGCATCATTTTCTGTGCTGTAATGGCGTTTGTATTAGCCAAAATGAAAGATCGCTAGGAGAATAAAGATGAATACTTCAGCAATTGTGATGATGATTATCTCGATAGTGTTTTTATGGGGTGGATTAGCCTTGTCGATTCTTCACTTGATGAAAAATCCGGAAGAATTAGATGATGTGCTTGAAGAAGTGAAAGATCAGCATACGCTCTAAGTCAAAAAATCAGTCATTACTGACAATGCACGAAGATGAAAGCCATTATCATTTATGATGATGGCTTTCTTGTTTCTGAAAAGGAAACTGACGGATGCAAACCATTTTGCAGCACCAAGTGTGGATCGCATTTGCAGTGACCTTTCTGGCAGGATTGGCCACCGTTATTGGTGGGGTATTGGTTTTATTTTTTAGGCAACCAAGTTATCGCTTATTATCGTTCGGCTTGGCATTTTCAGCAGGGGCAATGGTTTAGGTTTCACTGACTGAAATTTTAAATCAATCGATTGCTTTGTTTCATCAGGCTTTTGATCCTCAATTTGGTTTTGCCTTGGGTACTTTTGCCTTTTTATTTGGGATGATCTTGGTCTTGCTGCTGGATCATTTCATTTCCAATCCGCATGAAACCCTTGAACCAAACAATGCCACCGAGATTGAACAACCACAGTTAAGGCATACCGCTTTACTGACCTTGTTTGTCATTACCGCACACAATTTCTCTGAAAGTTTGGCGACATTTTTTGCGACCTTAGAAAGTCTGACCTTGGGTGTGCCCTTAGCCGTGGCCATTGCCATTTATACTATTCCTGAAGGTATTGCGATTGCATTGCCGGTCTATATGGCGACCGGGCGCAGAGATTGGGCTTTAGGCGCCAGTTTTATTTCTGCTTTAGCCGAGCCATTGGGGGGCGACACTGGGTTACTTTATTTTGGCACCGTTTATAAGTTTTACTGTATATGCTGCGGTCTTTGGCGTGATTGGTGGAGTGATGGTGTTCTTGGCACTGGATGAACTGTTACCTACAGCAAAGCGCGACGTCCAAGGTCATGAAACAGTGTATGGACGGGTGATTGGCATGGCATCTTTAGCGCTGAGTTTAGTGCTGTTTAAATTTGTCATTTAACAATATAGCGTCAAAAAATATAGACATCAAAAAGGTGGCTCAAAAGCCACCTTTTTTTATGTAGACCGTCTTTATGTCGTGTAGTTATGCAATTTTCTGGATACGGCAATAGAAGAAACCATCGCCATGATCCACTTTTGGCAGTAACTGGCGACCGTGAATTTGTTCAATTCCCCAGTCTGCATCAATTTTTTGTTCTTGCGCATCGGTATGACGGGCGAAGAAATCCACCATTTGCTGTTCATTTTCAGCTTTTAAAATCGAGCAGGTGATGTAAAGCAGGGTGCCACCGACTTTCAACTGTTGCCACATGTTTTCAAGTATCTGTTTTTGCAACTCAACCGTTTTGGCAATATCACCCGACTGACGCAATAAACGAATGTCCGGATGGCGACGAATCACCCCAATCGCTGAACATGGCGCATCCAGTACAATACAATCCGCAAGCTCAGGCGCAGTCCATTTCACAGCATCTGCGGTGATGATTTCAACGTGTTTGCCATCGAGAATCAGGCGTTCCAAGTTCTCAGATACACGTTTCAAGCGTTTTTCGTCTTGATCGAGTGCAATCAGTTTTTTCGGCTGATATTTCTCTAAAAGATGCGCGGTTTTACCACCTGGTGCTGCACAGGCATCAATTACAATTTTACCGTCCAGATTAGGCACTAAAGTTGCGCAAAGCTGGGCATGTTCATCCTGTACCGAAAAACCGCCCGCTTCAAAACCTGGCAGACTCGGTACATGAATACTTTCATCCAGTACAATACCGACATCGGAGAGTTCACAACGATGGGCATCGATGCCTTCGTCTTCAAGAATGTCGAGATATTCTTCGCGGCTGACCTGACGGGTATTGACACGCAAAGTCAGTGGCGCAACCTGTTTAAGCTCGTAGCTGAGTTCAGCAAATTGCTCGCCCCAGTCTTTCTTTAAACGCTTCGCCAACCAGCTTGGCAAATTCGATGCATTTTCCAAGACATCATAGAACTGCTCAGTTTCACGTGTTGCACGGCGTAAAATGGCATTTACCACGCCACTTAAGCTTTCCATGCCCAGTTGTTTGCTGGCTTCTACCGTTTCAGAAATCGCAGCATGTGCAGCTACACGGGTGCACAGCAATTGATATAAACCGACATATAAACAGGTTTCAACCACTGGATTTTCAAGCGGTACAGTAAGCAGGGGTAAAGTCACCTGTTTCAGTGCGTGCCACTGGCGTAGACAGCCAAGCACCAATTCGTGATACAACGCGCGGTCTTTGTCTGACACGATATTCATGTGCTGATTTAATACCGATGCCAGTGATTGACCATTTTGGACAGCCAATAACGTTTTAACAACCTGAGCACGTAAGTTTAAGGTCTTACCAGAGGCGTGGGGAGATTGTCTCATTATAAAATTTGTCCGATATTCAGTTTTTGAGTTTGTAAAATTTGTACGGCATTCAGCGGTTTGCCACCGGGCCATTGTAAAGCAGTTAGCGTGATTACAGTGTTATTTGCACAGGCAACATGTACGCCGTGTTTATCAATTGCAATGATTTCACCCACTTGAGAATTTTCTGCAGTGGCATTGGATAACTGAGAATTCCAGACACGCAGGTTGTTTTTTTCATCGAGCACGATAAATGCCACCGGCCACGGGTTAAAAGCGCGAATATTACGGTCGATTTGTACCGCATCGATGGCCCAGTCAATCTGCGCTTCAGCTTTTGATAATTTGTGTGCATAGACGGTTAAAGCTTCATCTTGAACTTCACGTGTTGCTAAATAGTGTTGCAGTTTTTCTGTCGATTCTAAAACAGCGGCAATAGCAGTTGCCCCCTGAATGGCAAGTTTATCATGCAGGCTGGCAGAGGTATCTGTGGCTTCAATCGGGCAGAGGGTTTTATACATCATGTCACCCGTGTCCAGACCTGCGGCCATTTTCATAATGGTCACGCCTGTTTCGCTATCACCCGTTGCAATGGCACGTTGAATTGGTGCTGCACCGCGCCAGCGTGGCAATAAAGAGCCATGAATATTTAAACAGCCATATTTAGGCGTGTCTAAAACCGCTTGCGGCAGGATCAAGCCATAGGCTGCCACCACCATCACATCTGCATTTAAAGCTTTCAGTTCAGCCTGTGCTGCCAGACCTTCTTCAGTCGATGATTTGAAATGTAGTGGCTGATACACCGGAAGGTTGTGTTCTAAAGCCAATTGTTTGACTGCCGATGCGCTGAGTTTTTGCCCACGACCCGCTTTGCGGTCAGGTTGGGTATATACCGCAACAATTTCATGTTCTGTTTTCAACAGCGCGCCTAAAGCGACCGCTGCAAATTCTGGTGTACCCGCAAAGATGATTTTCACAGATGAAATTCCAAATAAACTTAATGCATTATAAGGCAAAAGCAGAGCCAGACCTAAGATCGTGTGCATGAAGTCCCAAACTACTGAAACTCAGATCTTTATCTCGGGTTTTTGCAGATAGCGCTTTATTCAAACCTAATTAATAATAAAATAAAGTAATGCAAAATTAAAAAATTATTCATGAAAGTTTTGTATTTAATTCAGTGTTATGGCGTTATATTAGCTTTCAGTATCAGTTTATTTTATATAAATCGTCGAAACATCCATAGATTTCTCTCATTAAAAATCATGCTTACAGGGCTTTGCTTCAATGCAACCTGTAGTAAGATATGTCTATATTTCGACTGATTTAACCTTATATATCAGTATCATTCAGCCAGAGTGAATCCTAGAATTCATTTCGAGCACAAACTTTGTTGGAAATACACAATGCCTGACTATCGTTCAAAAACATCGACACACGGAAGAAATATGGCTGGCGCACGTGGCTTATGGCGTGCAACCGGCATGAAAGATGAAGATTTTGGTAAACCGATTATTGCGGTGGTCAATTCTTTCACTCAGTTTGTCCCGGGTCACGTCCATTTGAAAGACTTAGGTCAGCTTGTGGCACGTCAAATTGAAGCATCAGGCGGTGTAGCCAAAGAATTCAATACCATTGCCGTAGATGACGGAATTGCGATGGGTCATGACGGCATGCTGTATTCATTGCCTTCACGTGACCTGATTGCGGACTCGGTTGAATACATGGTCAATGCACACTGTGCCGATGCGATGGTCTGTATTTCCAACTGTGACAAAATCACTCCGGGCATGTTGATGACAGCAATGCGTCTCAATATTCCAGTGGTGTTCGTGTCGGGTGGCCCAATGGAAGCGGGTAAAGTCAAAATTCGTGGTGATGAAAAAGCCATTGATTTGGTCGATGCGATGATTGTTGCAGCAGATGACAGTTTCACCGATGAAGAAGTGGCTGAATACGAACGCTCTGCCTGTCCAACCTGTGGTTCATGTTCAGGCATGTTCACCGCCAACTCAATGAACTGTTTAACCGAAGCTTTGGGTCTGTCTTTACCGGGTAATGGTTCGACTTTAGCTACGCATGCCAACCGTAAAAAATTATTCGAACGTGCCGGTCAGTTGATTGTAGAACTGGCAAAACGCCATTATGAACAAGATGATTACAGCATTTTACCGCGTTCAATTGCGACTAAAGCAGCGTTTGAAAATGCCATGACTTTAGACGTTTCAATGGGCGGTTCAACCAATACTGTACTGCATTTATTGGCCGCGGCACATGAAGCCGAAGTCGATTTCACCATGACTGACATTGATCGTCTTTCTCGTAACGTTCCAGTGCTGTGTAAAGTGGCACCGGCAAAACAAGATGTACATATGGAAGACGTACACCGTGCAGGCGGGATTATGTCAATCTTGGGTGAACTTGACCGCGCAGGCTTATTGGATACTTCAGTACCGACTGTACATGAAAAAACCTTAAAAGATGCCTTGGATAAATGGGACATCATCCGTACTGAAGATGCTGATGTCTACGAGTTTTTCCGTTCAGCCCCAGGCGGTGTGCCGACTCAAACTGCTTTCTCGCAAAACCGTTATTACCAAACTTTGGATGGTAACCGTGAAACCGGTGTGATCCGTAATGCAGAACATGCCTTCTCGCAAGATGGCGGCTTGGCTGTGCTTTACGGCAACATTGCACTGGATGGCTGTATCGTCAAAACGGCTGGTGTAGATGACTCGATCTTAAAATTCAACGGCACAGCACGTGTCTTTGAAAGCCAGGATGCTGCGGTAGAAAGTATTTTGGGTGGCGGTATTAAAGCCGGCGATGTAGTGGTAATTCGCTACGAAGGTCCACGTGGTGGTCCGGGTATGCAGGAAATGCTGTATCCAACCAGTTATTTAAAATCGAAAGGTTTGGGTAAAGACTGTGCTTTGTTAACCGATGGCCGTTTCTCGGGTGGTTCATCAGGTCTATCTATTGGTCACGTGTCACCTGAGGCCGCTGAAGGCGGTGCCATTGGTCTGGTAGAAGATGGTGACCGTATCGAAATCGATATTCCGAATCGTACTATTCATCTGGCCGTGGATGATGCAACCATGGCCGCGCGTCGTGAAGCGCAAGAAGCCAAAGGCTGGCAGCCTGCGGAACCACGTCCGCGTAAAGTGTCTAAGGCACTCAAAGCTTATGCGATGCATACCACCAGTGCCTCGAAAGGTGCGGTACGTGATATCTAATTTGTAGTTTGTACAGATTAAAAAAGCACTCCAGATGGGGTGCTTTTTTATTGATGATTGAAAATAACACGGTCGTATTTTACTTTGTGATCTTGCAATGATATTGCGTAGACGATGTTTTACTTTTGGCGGCGCAAAAGTAACAAAACGCCTTTGTTTTCCTGATGCAGCATCCTTGCTGTACAGAAAAACAGCGACATCCATGTCGCTTCATCATGTGATTTGGTTGGGGGTAAAAGCATTAAATGGCGTAATGCCATAACAGAGTTTTGCTTTTATGTGCTGTCTGCCTTCTATACAATGATCTTAGAATAAATTGCTCCAGACTGAAGCTTAACATCGGTCATCGCCAAGGAATAAAATAATGAGTAAAGCAAATATCCGCGAGCATTCCGCACCGGTTTACGAAGGTATTGAAAATGCACCGGCACGTTCCATGATGCGTGCCACAGGGTTTAAAGATGCAGACTTTAGCCGTCCATTTATTGGGATTGCTTCGACTTGGGCCAATGTCACACCCTGTAATATGCACATTGATGGTTTGGCACGTGAAGTGGAAAAAGGTGTCAATGCTGCAGATGGTAAGGGCATTATCTTCAATACCATTACTATTTCTGACGGTATCTCGAACGGTACCGAAGGCATGAAATACTCCTTGGTGTCGCGTGAAATTATTGCCGATTCGATTGAAGCGGTGGTGGGTTGTCAGGCTTATGATGGCGTGATTGCCATTGGTGGCTGCGACAAAAACATGCCGGGTTGCATTATGGGGCTGGCACGTTTAAACCGTCCGGGCCTGTTCATTTATGGCGGAACCATTAAACCGGGTGCCGGCCATACCGACATGATCTCGGTATTTGAAGCGGTCGGTCAATATGCCAAAGGCGAAATCAATGCGATTCAGGTCAAGCATATTGAAGAAGTTTCCTTGCCAGGCCCGGGTTCATGTGGCGGTATGTACACGGCAAATTCGATGGCTTCTGCCATTGAAGCACTTGGTATGAGCTTGCCCGGTTCATCTGCACAGGAAGCTGTTTCAGACGAGAAGCTGCTTGACTGTAACCGTGCCGGTGAAGCGGTAATGAACTTGCTGCGTTTAGACATTAAACCCCGCGACATCATGACCAAAGCGGCATTTGAAAACTCGATTAAAGTGTTGATTGCACTGGGTGGTTCAACCAATGGTGTGCTGCATATGTTGGCGATGGCACATACTGCAGGTGTGGAACTGTCACTGGACGACTTTGTCCGTATTGGGCAGGACATTCCAGTGGTGGCAGACGTGCGTCCATCAGGTAAATACCTGATGTCTGAACTGATTGCGATTGGCGGTATTCAGCCATTGATGAAACGTATGCTGGATGCCGGGATGCTGGATGGTTCGTGCTTAACCGTCACCGGTAAAACCTTGGCTGAAAACCTGGCAGATATTGAAGACTATCCTGAAGGTCAGCAAATTATTCTACCCTTTGATGCGCCAATCAAAAAAGACTCGCATCTTGTGATCTTAAAAGGCAACCTGTCACCAACTGGTGCAGTGGCAAAAATTACCGGCAAAGAAGGTCTGTATTTTGAAGGTCCGGCACGGGTATTCGAAGGTGAAGTCGGTGCGATGCGCGGAATTATGGATGGTGAAGTGCAAGAAGGCGAAGTAGTCGTCATTCGCGGTGAAGGGCCGAAAGGTGGTCCGGGGATGCCGGAAATGCTGAAACCGACTTCTGCGATTATTGGTAAAGGTTTGGGTAAATCTGTTGCACTCCTGACCGATGGCCGTTTCTCTGGAGGGAGCCATGGTTTTGTGATTGGTCATGTGACCCCGGAAGCCTATGAAGGCGGTCCGATCGGCTTGGTTAAAAATGGCGATAAAATTTCCATTAATGCTGAAACTCGAGAAATGACGTTACACATTTCCGATGAAGAAATGGCAGTACGTCAAGCCGCTTGGGTGAAGCCAAAACCGAATTACACCTATGGTGCTTTGGCGAAGTTTGCCAAATTGACCACAGGGGCTGAAAAAGGGGCAGTAACAGATTTAAATTTAGATGTATAATTGATCATTCCCTAACAAATTGTTATAAACCCTTGTAGCACTACAAGGGTTTTTTTTCGAGGTTTATCTCATGTCACTGTTGCGCCGTTGGTTTGATCCACTTCGATCGCGTTGGTTTTATCAAAAGCCGACTCGTAAAGTGGTGTTATCTACGGAACAGGGTTTAAGTATCCATTTACGTCTGGATGATGTATACAGTTATTTGGCTGTACAGCAGTTAGCTGAACTTGAAGAAATTTTAAGTGATGAACTGAAACCTTTAAAAGTGATTATTTCCAGCCGAACGGCGGAACCCCCCAATCGTATGTCTGCAATGGAGTGGCAAAATTACTGCTTAAACGATGCCAAAATCCTATCTAAACAGCATCGCTTTAGTTTCCATGAAACCCCAGAACAACCGCCGCTTGATGCCATAACACAAGCAGAAACCATCCTTCGCAATACCCCATTACGCGGTCAAGACTTTCTCTATTTACTCGAAGATGTATTTCACATGCTGTGGCAAAAACAGTATGGAAAATTACGTACATTACATGCCATGGCCAGCCGACATCATCGTGCTCAAGAGTTTGCAGAACGTATTTTTAATGATGACGAAGTCCTTGCCAGTTATTTTGAATTTGGTCAGCGCAAATACCATGCGGTAGATGATTTACTTCGGTTGATGCGTCGTTTAAAACAACAAAAACTGTTGACCGGAAATCCAATCTTTTTGATTAATCATATTGATTGGCGCGAACACTTAATTAGTGATGCAGAAGAACTCAATGAAATTCAGGCACTAGATCCAGAACTGGATTTGTATATTGCACTTGAAGACCCGATCTCGTGGTTATTATTGGCTTATATTAAAGAAGAACTGGCGAATTATTATAATATTCAGCTCAATGTCTATCCGCTTTCTTATCATGGACGCGATCTGTTTGACTGGAGTTTGGCGACGCGTCTTTCAAAACGCACAGACGTGAAATTTACCCCATTTTGCCGTCCCACACAGTCTGCCACTTTTGAGATGGCGCAACTGTTTTACAGTGTGCCTGAAGAGCAGCGTGTGGATGCGATGTATCGCATTTTGCAGGCGGTATGGACCAAAGGCAAAGACCTGTCATTTAAATCACATTTCGAGCAGATGCAGCGTGATTTAGAAATCAGTGAATTAACCCAAGAAGATATCACTGCCAAATTAAAAGAAAATGACATACGCTGTGAAATGAAATCACAGCCTGATTTTCCTGTGCTTGAACTTCGCATTGATGGTCAAAGTTATGTGTTTAACAGCTTGTACCGTGTCTGGATGATTGAAAGCATTTTTAGTAATGTTTTAGAAGACCAATATAAAAGTGAAAATGATGATAGAAAAGATGAAGAAAGAAAAATGTGAGTCTTTAGAACAAGTCCGTGAAAAAATTGATGCTATTGATACGGCATTGATTGAAATGATTGCAACGCGTCAATTTTATGTGGAACAGGCGGTACGCTTTAAACGCACTGTGCAGGATGTGCAGTCACCGGAACGGGTTGAGCAGGTGATTAGCAAAGTGCGCGCACAAGCCATTGAATTGGGAACCGATCCGGATTTGGTTGAACACCTGTATAGAGAAATGATTCAACGTTTTATTCAACGCGAACTGAAAGAGATTAGACCCTAATTTGCTTTTAGTGAATGCCCAGCATGCCAAAAAAAGACACCTTTTAAGGTGTCTATTCGAATGGTGCGATAGATCTATTAGGCCAGTCGGTAATAGGTATAGCTCACCTGATCACTCTTATACACCGCATGGCTGTTTTGGCGGAAATCAGAAACCCACTGGCGGCCGGTATAGGCAGCAATATGACCATACACATGTTTTTGGGTTCTATTAATAATATAAATGTCGCCTTCCCGCGGTTGATCAAATGACGCTTTGATCTTCTTGTAGCCAATGGTCTGGAGCGTACGACCCCAATCTGCAGCTGCCACAGGATGGTTTAAAATTTTGGCGCCTGCTGACTGTAGTGCAATACGAATGCTTCGTGCACATTTTTTGGTACTGGTGGCGGATGACATACTATGTAACTTTTGCGTAAATTTACGCACATCAAGATAGGGGATACCTTTATTTTTCTGGGGATTCTTGGCTGTTAAAGCTGATTGATTATCTTGATATTGCTGGGAGATTATTGCAGTATTCTGGTTTGTAGCATTCATCATATTGCTATGCTGTACATCATAAATCATTCTTAAATTTCTACCTTATCTTCAATTGCTCTTAGAAAAAAATAGACAACATTTTTCAGAACTGGAATACCTATTTTTTTTCCTTAAATTGGTTCAATTGATATGTTATTACATATCGCTTGCTCATCAGGAATTGGTACTTTAAAAGCTTTTTGATCAAATATCCACCCACTTCACCGCTTAAAATAGTAAAAAAGAGAGCCAAAAGGCGGTTAAATTGACGCGATTAACGCCAGAAGAGCAGAAGGGACAATTTAGAAATCAGTCAGTTAAGCAAAACTTATAAATATGTTATTAATTGAGTGAATTTTTATGTAATCATGCAATTAATTGGTGATTTTTTGATCAAAAATTAACATTTTGTCATATTTAAACTGTAAATTTCTAACATCGATGGGGTGAAAATAGGCTCAATCTTTGCTTGAGGCTGAGTCCAAAAAACAATGATTTTACATTTTTTCCGATTCATCTAGCATCGCATTACCATTTAAAGAGTGCCGATCATGATTGGGTTTGTTATTGTAGTATTTGCCATTGCCGGTATGATTAAAGGCACCATTGGTCTGGGTTTACCTGCAGTTTCCATGGGCCTGCTGACCATTTTTATTAGCCCCTACCAAGCCGCCACTTTGCTTATTGTGCCCTCTATGGTGACCAACTTTTGGCAGCTGTTTGCAGAAGGTCATGTGCTCAAATTGCTTCGCCGTTTTTGGCCCTTATTGCTGGGTATTATTGTCGGTTCGATCTGGAGCATTTTCCCGACCCTCGGACATAGCGAATTTCAAAGTGAAGCTTTACTCGGTGGAATGCTGGCATTGTATGGGTTGTACGGTCTATTCTCAAAAAATATGCCGAATCTTGCACCGCATGAAAAATGGTTATCTCCGATTATCGGCTATCTGGGCGGTGCGTTGACAGTGGCTACCGGTGTGGTGGTAATCCCAGTTGTCCCTTACTTGCAGTCACTGCATTTAAAACGTGATGAACTGGTGCAGGCCTTAGGATTGGCATTTACCATTTCTACCCTTTGTCTGGCTGTATTTCTGCAGCAGAATCCAGTTGAAAATAGTGCTATCGACTACAAAATGTCATTGATTGCATTATTACCTGCGCTGATCGGGATGTGGCTGGGCACAAAAATTCGCTCTCGCATTCCGGAACAAAAATTCCGTAAAGTGTTCTTTTGTGGCTTAGTTATTTTTGGTGGCTATATGATGCTTCATCAGTTTGGTATGATCTAAAATTAAGCTTTAAGGGTGATTGTTTTTGCTAAAATTAAATCAATAATGTGGATTTTTGTGAGAGTAAAAACTGACTGAAATGTTGATAAGATACCGGCAATTGATCAAAATTTTTCGCTGCCAAGAGTAGTTTGCGATTGGCCCAGTCTCCAGTTAGTTCAAGGTGATGAAAAGAATAAACCGTCTTTAAACGACTGGCTGCACGTTTCGGCATAATTGCAATACCGACCCCATTGGCAACCACTTGGGCAATTGCGGCAAAATTGGGTAAACGTAAACGGTACTGAATTGCGCAGCCGAGTAATTTAGCCTGTGTTTCAATGGACTGTTGCAGGGAATGGTATTGCATTAAACCGACAAAGAGATAATGCAGCACATCGACTAATTGTAGTGCTGATTTATCTTTGAGTTCATGATTCAGGGGGCAAATCAGGACTAAAGGATCATCGATAAATTCCAGCGTTTGTAAATGATCAGAATTAAAAAAACTCGAAATTAAGCCCAATTGTGCCGTGCCTTTTTCCAGGGCCTGAATAATATCGTTGGTTTCAGCTTCTTTTAAATCGATCTGTATATTGGGATTTTCAACCAGATATTGCGGAAGGAGCAGGGGAAGGTATTCACTTTGTGCAGAAGAATTACACCAGAGCGTCATTTGCGAATTTAAGCCTTCGGCAAAAGCGGCCATGACCTGTTCAAGATGCCTGCTTTGTTGCATCAGTAACTGTGCCTGTTCCACAAAAGTCTGCCCAGCGATGGTCAGTTTGACCCCTGATGCATGACGGGTAAATAAAGGCACTGCGAACTGTTGTTCAAGTTTTTTAATCCGCTCACTGGCGGCTTGTAAGGAAATTGACGAGCGCTCAGCACCTTTGGTTAAACTGCCAGTATCTACAATATTTAAAAACAGCTGTAGATCAAAAAAGTCCAGTCGCATGTGCTGTGTCATTAAAGTGAAAGTCAGCTCATCATACTAAAATTGTGTTGGTATCAGATATAAAAAAAGCAGCCTTGCGGCTGCCTGAAAATATGTATTTATATTTATGATTTATCGCCTAAGCTAAAGAACCAGTTGAGTATCAAGGCTGTAAATGTAGCCGTACCAATACCGCCCAAGTTAAAATGACCAAATTGCAGTGCAAAGTCACCTGTGCCTAAAATAATGGTTACCGCAGCCACCATCAGGTTTTTGTTTTTAGAGAAATCAACTTTGTTTTCAATCCAGATTTTTGCCCCGGCAATGGTGATTAAACCGAATACCACAATCGATGCACCGGTTAAAATTGCAGTCGGAATGGTATGAATAATCGCACCAAATTTAGGCGATAAACCCAAAAACACTGCAAATACACCAGCAAATACAAAGATGATGGTGGAATAGACCCGGGTCACTGCCATCACCCCAATGTTTTCGCCATAAGTGGTCATGCCCGGGCCACCGACACCACCGGATAAAGTGGTGGCAATACCATCAGCCACAAATGCTTTACCAATGTACGGATCCAGGTTTTCACCGGTCATGGCACCGACAGCTTTAATATGACCCAAATTTTCAGCCACCAAAATCAATGCAATTGGAGCAATGATCAGCATGGCATTGAAGTCAAAGACCGGGGAGTGGAACGTTGGCATACCAAACCATGCCGCTTGCTGAATGGGGGTAAAGTTAATCGGTGTACCGTAGCCCATCACATTAGAAACAATGTAATAAGTCAGATAAGCCAGCAGCAATCCAATCAGTAACAACAGCCGTTGCAACAAACCTTTGGTGAATACTGCAATCGAGCCCATGCACAGCACGGTCACCAGTGACATCCACATGTTAAAGTTATTGCCTGCCACCCCTTTCACCGTAACGGGTGCAAGGTTTAAACCAATAATCATGACCACAGCACCGGTGACGACTGGAGGCATCAGTTTTTCAATCCAGTTGGTGCCGGTTGCCATGACAATAAAACCAAAAATGGCATATAACACACCACAGGCCATGATACCGCCAGCAGCCACAGCTAAATTGGCATTGGGTGCGCCTGTACCAGACGCGGCATAGCCAGTAGCAGCAATCACCACACCAATAAAAGCAAAACTTGAACCTAAATAACTCGGTACACGGCCACCGGTAATGAGAAAAAACAGAATGGTACAAATACCGGACATTAAAATGGCCAGGTTCGGATCAAAACCCATCAAAAAAGGTGCAAGAACTGTTGCGCCAAACATGGCAAAAGCATGTTGCACCCCTAAGACTACGCTTTGAGCAGGGGGGAGATACTCATTGGTACCGACTGGACGTGCATCGATTTGACCTGAATAAGGACGCCATTTGGGAAACCAGCTGGACATAAAATGAGCACTCAAAAGATAAATTGTGCACATCATACTCTTGTTTTTTAGAAGATTTAATCGTTTTGATAATATATTTGTTCAAATTAATCTACTGAGTTTTCTGGTTTTTTTACCGTATGGTAAAAGTTTTGGTATTGGAAAATTAGCATTAAATCAGCGAATTGATGGATGAATGCCGCCTGCTTATTATTTATAAGCATACTTATTCCACTGATAAACCATATGATGTTTTTTGCTCATGGATGCTCAAAAAAAAAGCACATCATAAAGATGTGCTTTGCTGTACAGATGAAATGTTTAACCGGTATTACGCAAACCTGCGGCAATTCCGGCAATACTGACCATCAAAGCGTGATCGACCGGGGTATGTTCAGCCGGATATTCCGCCAGATAGCGACGACGGCGTTTCATCAGTTCAGCCTGTAATAAATGCAGTGGAAGTAAATACGGTTTACGCACTTTCATGGATTGATCGAGGACTTCGTTACTGCTGAGCAGTTGCGATTCACCTTTTAAAGCCAACAAGGTTTGGACCGCATCCTTTAAACGTTGACGCAGCTGTTCACCCAGTATTTTTAAATCTTCATCATCGGTTAAATGCGATTCGTAATATAGGGCCACATGACTGTCGGCTTTAGAGAGCACCATTTCCAGCATATCAATCAGGGTCTGGAAATACGGCCACTGTTGCAACATCTCATCGAGCAGCGGTTTTTGACCTTGATCAAGCACCTGATTAATCGCAGCACCTGTACCGAGCCAAGCAGGTAACATCAAGCGAATTTGCGTCCAGGCGAATACCCAGGGAATGGCACGTAAGGATTCAATGCCGCCGCTAACTTTACGTTTTGCCGGACGTGAACCTAAAGGCAACATTTGTAGTTCTAGTTCTGGGGTGACAGTGCGCAGATATTTCACAAAATGTGGGTTTTCACGTACCGTTTCACGATAGACCTGTACCGACAAATCGGTCATGCTGTGCATCAACTGACGCCATTCATCTTTAGGCACGGGCGGTGGCAACAAGGTTGCTTCCAGCGTTGCTGCGGTATAAATTTCCAGATTTTGTAATGCAATGCCTTCCAGACCGAATTTGAAGCGGATCATTTCACCTTGTTCGGTGACCCGAATCGCACCCGAAATAGAACCCGGTGGCTGTGAAAACAGCGCTTGCTGGGTCGGTGCACCACCGCGACTGATGGAACCGCCACGACCATGAAATAGTGTCAACTGCACGGCATGTTTTTGTGCAATCGAAGTCAGTTCTTCCTGCGCACGGTATTGCGCCCAGTTGGCCGACATAAATCCGGCATCTTTGGCAGAATCCGAATAGCCAATCATCACTTCATGCTTGCCCTGAATATGCTGTTTGTACCAGTGCATATTGAACAAGGTGTTCATGGTGTCAGCTGCACCGTCCAGATCTTTCAGCGTTTCAAATAACGGTACCACCCGAAGAGCATGCTTAATACCGGCTTCTTTTTGCAGCAGTAACACTGCCAGCACATCACTTGGATATTCAGCCATCGAGATAATATAAGCACCCAAGCTTTCTTTAGGTTGTTCAGCTAAGGTGCGCATGGTGGCAAAGACTTCCTGCACATCCGGATGTTCAATCAGGCTTTGTGCAGGTTCATTTAAATGTTTCGGCAGCAAAGGACGCTTGCTTTGTAATTCTTGCAACAGGAAGTTTTGGCGCGCCTGTTCGGTCCATGTTTCAAAATTGCCCAAGCCTAAATATTCGGTAATGGCCGAAATGGCCTGACGGTGACGACCGGATTCCTGACGGATATCCAGTTTGAGCAATTCAATACCAAAACAGTTGACCCTATGAATAAAGTCGAGCAGTTTGCCATTGGCAATTTCAGGCAAGTTACAGGCAATCAATGAACGGTAACAGAGCAATAATGGCTGTAATAATTCATCTTTGCTTTTAATCACCAGACTGTCGTCGGCATCATGACCTTGTAATTTTTCAGCCAGCCAATGACGGGTGGCTTTTAAGCGTTCACGGGTATCACGCAGATATTCACGGTACGGTTCTGCATGTGGATGTCCCAGCGCCTGCATCAGCTCATCACTTGCGTTTTGAATCGAGAGTTCCCAGCGCAGGTCTTCAATATCACGCAGGTATAAGTCGGCGGCTTTCCAGCGTGAAAGCCACAGTACTTCTTGGGTAATATTATGCGTCACATTGGGATTACCATCGCGGTCGCCGCCCATCCAGGAAGCAAAACGAACCGGTGCAATGCTTAAAGGCAAACGCTGTCCGCAGTGCGCTTCAACCATTTCATCCAGTTCACGAACGAACTTCGGTACCGCATTCCATAAGGTCTGTTCAATGGTGGTAAAGCCCCATTTTGCTTCATCAACCGGGGTCGGGCGGTGCTGACGAATTTCATCAGTTTGCCATGCAGAACAAATCAGCTGTTTCAGTTCTTCGAGCACCGCTTTACGTTCACGCGGAGTCAGTTTTTGTTGGTCCGCTTTGAATAAACAGTCATTAATACCGTCATATTTTTGAATCAGGGTACGGCGGCTGATTTCTGTTGGATGCGCGGTGAGCACCAGTTCAATGTTCAGTTCGCAAATTTGCTTGAATAGCGTGTCTGATGAAATTTCATGCGCTTTAAATTTTTGGAACAGATGATCCAATGGGTTTGGTGAAGGCGCATGTTCATCAAATTCACTTTTACGACGACTTCGAACTACATTGTACTGTTCGGCAATATTGGCAAAGTTCAGAAAGTGGGTAAACGCACGTGTCAGGGGAAGAATTTCCTCATCTTCCAGACTTAAAAAAAGTTGTTCGAGTTGTTTTTCTGCTTCAACCTGACCATCACGGGCACCTTTAGATAGCGCACGAATTTGTTCAACCTGATTAAACAAATCTTGACCTGCATGTTCCTTGAGGGTCTCTCCCAGTAAATTCCCGAGTAAGCGTACATCCTCACGCAGTGGAGCATCAATTTGTTGAATCATTTTTTTCATTCTCCCTAGGCTTCTGTTTTGAATATACCCCGATTAGATGACATTCCAAGTAGGGGAAGACAAAAGTATGTAATCTGTTGGTGATAAAATAGCACTTGATCTGCCTAGTATGCTGTTCGAAAAATGAAAGCTGATTTTTAAATGATTTTTTACGTGATTTTTTTAAGCTGTTTTTTGATATTTCAGCATAAACAATTCAATGCTGCTTAAAATAATCTGCTGTTTTTCTGCGGCAGTGGGGATGGCACGAATGCCGAGTAACACTTCGTGATGACGCACCCCCAGCAATAAAGACACAATCAGCCAGGTCAGGGTTTTTAATTCTTCTGCTTGAATAAAACCCAGCTCAATCGCCTGCTGAAAAAAGTTTTCCCAAACGGCATGCATGCGCAGATGCGAAGCATTATAAAACTTCTGCGCCAGGGGATTTTGTTCAGCCGCCAGTTCCAGTAACAACAGTTCCAGCTTAATGGCTTCGGGCAAATTAATAATATTCAGCGCCAAGTCACAGGCATGGATAAATTCTTTATTAAAATCACTGTCTGGCTGCAAATTTAGTGGCCGAGCACTGATGAGTTCCTCACAGGTCGCTGCAATGGCACAGACAAATAAATTGGCTTTATCCTGAAAATGATTGTAGACCGTCAGTTTGGTCACGCCTGCTTCTTGGGCAATCTGATTCATGCTGGAACCCTGATAGCCACACTTCAAAAATAACTTTTTTGCCGCAGTTAAAATTTGCTGACGTTTTTCCAAATCCTTCGGACGACCCACATTTATTTGCACAATTTTTTCCAAAAAAATCAAAAAGGTCATTGCTTTGACCGGCGTGGTTTAATTAATGTACCAGTGAGTATATTAATTAAAAAGTAATCAATTTAAGATACTCCTTATTTTGCCCTAAAAAACATTTTTAAATAAGAGCGAATTCATGAGCATAATTAAGACCGCAGTTGTTAGCATGATCATCATTTGCAGTGTGACCTTGTGGGGATGCAGCACGGATACTGCGGAAACAGAACAGGTCCCCTTTGTGATGGTGACTCAGCCGAATAGCACGCATAATGAGCAGAAAAGTTATGCCGGTGATGTGCAGGCACGCCAGCAAACTGCTTTGGCATTTCGTGTGGGGGGACAGGTCATCGAACGTTATGTGGATGTCGGTGATCAGGTGAAAGTCGGTCAAGTGCTGGCAAAACTGGATGTTAAAGATGCACAACTCCAACTCAATGCGGCCAATGCTCAACTGGAAAGTGCACAATCTGCGGCAAAAAATGCTGAAGATGAACTGAAACGCTTTAAGCAGTTACTGCCTATGAATGCGGTGAGTCGTTCGCAATATGATGCGGTGGATAACCAGCATAAAGCGGCGCTCTCGAACTTAAAGCAGGCGCAATCCAATTATGACGTCAGCCGTAACCAAACCAGTTATAACCAGTTGCTGGCCAATAAAAATGGCGTGATTACTGCACGTAATATTGAAGTGGGGCAGGTTGTTGCTGCAGGTCAGGCAGCCTATCAAATGGCGATTGCCGGTGATCGTGAAGTGGTGATTGGGGTGCCTGAACAGGCCATTTCCGAGATTAAGGTGGGTCAAAGCGCATGGGTCACCTTGTGGTCTAAACCGGAAGATAAATTTGCAGCCTATGTGCGTGAAATTTCACCTGCAGCCGATCAATCCCGAACCTTTAGCGTGAAAGTGGCGTTAGGTGAAGGCAATACTGCCATTCAACTGGGTCAAAGCGCGCGGGTGTTTTTTAACAAGACTGAGCACAATGTATTGAGTGTGCCTTTATCCAGTGTCTCTGCCAACGGTCAACAGGCATATGTCTGGGTGGTGAAACCTGATCAGACCATTCGTAAAGTGTCGGTCACTTTGGGCGCCTATGGCCGTGACAGTGTGCCGGTATTATCGGGTTTAACTGCCGATGATTATGTGGTGATTGGCGGGGTGCATTTGCTGCGTGAAAAACAAAAAATCCAGCCGATTAATCGTGAAAACCGTGCCGTGAAAATTCAGGCAGGGACTGCATTATGAAGCAAGACCTGAATTCTCAATCACGTTATAACCTGTCGGAATGGGCACTGAAAAATAAAGGCTTAATACTTTATTTTATGCTGCTTTTGGGCATAGTCGGAATCGTTTCCTATTCCAAACTGGCGCAAAGTGAAGATCCGCCGTTTACCTTTAAGGTGATGGTGATTCAAACCTATTGGCCCGGTGCAACCGCTGAAGAAGTTTCATTACAGGTCACTGACCGTATTGAAAAAGAACTGATGAGCACGGGCAAGTATGAACGCATCATGGCATTTTCACGTCCGGGCGAATCGATGGTGACTTTTGTTGCCAAGGACTCTTTACCCTCAAGTCAAATTCCAGATGTGTGGTATCAGGTCCGAAAAAAAGTCGGTGATATCAAACAGCAGTTACCCAGTGGCGTACAGGGTCCGTTTTTTAACGACGAGTTTGGCGATACCTTCGGCAACATTTATGTCCTCACCGGCAAAGATTTTGATTATGGGGTATTGAAAGAATATGCCGACCGCTTGCAGCTCCAGCTGCAACGGGTGAAAGATGTCGGCAAGGTCAACCTGATCGGCCTGCAAGACCAGAAAATCTGGATTGAACTGTCCAATACCAAAGCTGCTCAGCTCGGCATTCCAGTCACGGCGATTCAACAAGCGCTGCAGCAGCAAAATACCGTGGCCAGCGCCGGCTTCTTTGAAACCGGTACTGACCGTATTCAAATGCGGGTCAGCGGTCAGCTGCAAAGTGTCGATGAACTCAAGCAAATGCCACTGTTGGTGGCCGGTAAAACCATTCAATTGGGCGATGTTGCTGAAGTCTATCGCGGCTTTAGTGAGCCAGCTCAACCGCGTATGCGCTTTATGGGGGAAAACGGCATTGGTATTGCGGTCTCGATGCGTAAAGGCGGTGATATTCTGGCTTTAGGTAAAAACCTGGAAACGGAATTTGCGCAATTGCAAAAGTCTTTGCCTTTAGGCATGCAGCTACAAAAGGTTTCCGATCAGCCGGTTGCGGTAAAACGCAGCGTCAATGAATTCATGAAAGTGTTGGCCGAAGCGGTAATTATTGTTTTACTGGTCAGCTTCTTTTCACTGGGTTTCCGTACCGGACTGGTGGTGGCATTTTCCATTCCACTGGTGTTGGCAATGACCTTTGCCGGCATGAATTTATTCGATGTCGGGCTGCATAAAATTTCATTGGGTGCGCTGATTTTAGCCCTTGGTTTATTGGTTGACGATGCCATTATTGCCGTCGAGATGATGGCGATTAAAATGGAGCAGGGTTATAGCCGGCTTGAGGCCGCAGGCTTTACCTGGAAGACCACCGCTTTTCCCATGCTGACCGGAACCTTGATTACCGCCGCAGGTTTCTTGCCGATTGCAACCGCAGCATCCAGTACCGGTGAATACACGCGTTCCATTTTCCAGGTGGTGACCATTGCGCTGATTGTGTCATGGTTTGCCGCAGTGCTTTTTGTCCCTTACTTGGGTGATAAACTCCTCCCTGATTTTTCAAATTTGCCCCAAAAAGCACCCTGGTATCAACGGCTTTGGGCGCGTTTATGCAAGCAGCCTGAACCGCAACCGGTACAGCATCATGCCGGTGAACATCATGATCCATACCAGACCAAGTTTTATCAAAAGTTTAGAGCTTGGGTCGATACTTGTCTGAGCTACCGTAAAACGGTGATTGCCGCAACGGTGGGCATTTTTGTCTTGTCAGTCCTGATGTTTAAACTGGTGCCGCAGCAGTTTTTCCCGCCATCAAATCGTGCCGAAATTTTGGTGGATTTAAAACTGGAAGAAGGCGCATCGCTGACTTCAACTGAAAATGCAGTGAAAAAAGTTGAAAAATTCTTGTCGACCAAAGCGGGGATTGATAACTATGTGGCCTATGTCGGCACAGGTTCAACCCGTTTTTATTTACCGCTAGACCAACAGCTTCCACAGGCCAGTTTTGCCCAGTTTGTGGTCTTGGCATCTTCCCTGGATGATCGTGATGAAATTCGTCAATCTTTAGATCAGGAAATCCGTAAATTGTTGCCGGATGTGCGTACCCGTGTATCGCTATTAGAAAATGGCCCGCCGGTCGGTTATCCACTGCAATATCGTGTTTCTGGTGAAGACTTGCATCTGGTCCGTCAGTGGGCGCACAAAGTGGCTGCTGTGGTGGGAGATAATCCCAATACCAGCAATGTGCATCTGGATTGGGGTGAGCCAAGCAAAGTCATTCATTTGAATATTGATCAGGATCGTGCCCGTCAAATGGGCGTGTCGAGTCTGGATTTAGCCAATTTTTTAAACAGTTCAATCAGTGGGGCCACCATTAATCAATATCGTGAAAAACGTGAATTGATTGAAATTCGTCTGCGGGGTGATCAGGCTGAACGAGTGGGTGTTGAGGCCTTGTCCAGTCTGGCCGTGCCCACTGCCAATGGGGGTTCGGTACCGCTGGCGCAAATTGCCAAAATTGAATACGACTTTGAAGATGGTCTGATTTGGCATCGTAACCGCTTGCCGACCATTACCGTGCGGGCCGATATCCGCAGCAAATTACAGCCAGCCACCGTGGTCGGAGAACTGGCTGATAAAATGGATCAGCTGCGAGCCGAACTGCCAGGGGGGTATCTGGTTGAAGTGGGCGGAACCGTAGAAGAGTCGGCACGCGGACAAAACTCGGTCAATGCCGGTATGCCATTTTTCCTGGCGGTGGTCATGACCTTGTTGATGATTCAGCTCAAGAGTATCTCGCGTGCGCTAATTGTTTTGTTAACGGCACCTTTGGGCTTAATCGGGGTGGTGTTATTCCTGTTATTGTTCAATAAGCCTTTTGGTTTTGTGGCGATGTTGGGCACGATTGCACTTTCTGGCATGATCATGCGAAATTCTTTAATTCTGATTGATCAGATTGAACAGGATATTCAAGAAGGACATGATCCTTGGTCAGCCATTGTGGATGCGACCATGCGCCGTTGTCGTCCGATTGTGCTGACGGCATTGGCCGCGGTATTGGCGATGATTCCTTTATCGCGCAGTATTTTCTTTGGTCCGATGGCGGTTGCCATTATGGGCGGATTGATCATTGCCACCCTGTTAACCTTGTTCTTCTTGCCTGCATTGTATGCACAATGCTTTAAAGTGAAAAAAAACCAGCAAAGTACATAAATTTTTGATAATAATCAGGTGCGAAATATTGAAAATTTCAATATAGTAGCACTTGATATTTGTATACATTTCTATAAAGCAATTTACTGCGTATTAAAAAACTAAACGTGTAGTGAATGGGGTTAAAAAGCACATGAAGCAAGACAACTTAAGCCGACTTCGCCGTTCCATTGCGATCTCTTATGTCTTCATGTTCTTTGCTTTATTTACCGTGATTAGTGGCATATTTGCTTACTGGTTTGCGCGCAAAGTCACAAAAGTGGATAGTGCTGAAGTATGGCTTGAAGCTCAAGGGCTTTGGGTAATGCGAAATATTGTGATTTACTCTATTTTAGTGGTATTTGCTGCCCTCTGGTTTATTCCACTGATTTTCTTTTATTGGGATAGCGCACTTTGGGTAACCGGTTGTACCGTTGCTGGGGTAATATTTACGATTATCGCCTTTTTGTTTTTGCTTAATGCATGGCTTAAAGGTATCTCTCGATTTTTAAAAAATAAAGCCGTTTTCTAAGCTGGCTAAATTTTTTTCCATCATTCCCCTTGTAAAATTTGGATTGACCCCCAATTTCAGTCCACAGTTAAGCATTAATCAAATTCCGTGAGGAGCATCGCCAGACATGGCTAAACGTGATTATTATGAGGTTTTGGGCGTCGCTAAAACCGCTAGTGATGATGAAATTAAAAAAGCCTACCGTAAGTTGGCGATGAAATATCATCCGGACCGCAATCCAGACAACCCTGAAGCTGAAGATAAATTTAAAGAAGCTGCTGAAGCTTATGAAATTTTATCTGATGGCGAAAAACGCAGCATGTATGACCGTATGGGGCACAATGCCTTTGAAGGCGGTATGGGCGGCGGTGGCGGCTTTGGTGGTGGTTTCAGTGCAGAAGATATCTTTAGCCAGTTTGGCGATATCTTTGGTGGCGCTTTTGGTGGCGGCGGTCGTCAACAACAACGCGCACGTCGTGGCTCCGACCTTCGCTACGTCATGGAATTGACTCTTGAAGAAGCAGTCAAGGGCGTGAAAAAAACCATTACCTTTAGTGCACCTGCACCTTGTGATGCCTGTGATGGTAAAGGGTCAAAAAATCCGAAAGATGTTGAAACCTGTAAAACCTGTCATGGTGCTGGTCAAGTGCGTATGCAACAGGGTTTCTTCTCTGTTCAGCAAACCTGTAGCACCTGTCGTGGTCAAGGTACCATCATCAAGAACCCATGTAATAAATGTCATGGTTCGGGTGTGTCGGATCGTCAACAAACGCTGGAAGTCACTATTCCTGCAGGCGTGGACAATGGCGACCGCGTACGTTTAACCGGCAAAGGCGAAGCGATTCGTGATGGTCAGTCAGGCGACTTATACGTTGAAGTTGTGGTTCGTGAACATGAAATTTTCCAGCGCGATGGTGCCGACCTGTATATGGATGTGCCTGTCAGCATTGCTGATGCAGCTTTGGGTAAAGAAATTCAAATTCCAACCCTCGATGGCCGTGTCAGTTTGAAAATTCCTGAGGGAACTCAAACCGGTAAAATGTTCCGTCTGCGTGGTAAAGGGGTTAAACCTGTGCGTACCAGTATGCAAGGTGATTTACTCTGCCGCGTCGTGATCGAAACACCGGTGAATTTGACTGCTCGCCAACGTGAGCTGTTAAAAGAATTGCAAGAAACGATGGATGGTGAAGACAGCAAATCATCTCCAAAGAAAAAATCGTTTTTCGGTCTGTTTGATTAATTTCAAATGACGGTTAAAAAAGGGTGATCTTGATATCACCCTTTTTTATGCGCTTAAATTGGTTCATTGCTGATGGGTTGATCAATCGCACCGACATCTACCCTTTGCGTTACTGCTTGATCAGCCGGTTCTTGCTTGGTCGCTGCCGGATGATTTGCAGCTTGAGCCGGTGTAGCGTTATGGGTACGGATATTTATTTTCACTTGCGATAAGCTTTCTAAAGTATCTCCGGCTTGGGTTGCTGGTTCTGCCCATGCGGTAGTGAGGACTGTTGCCATAAAAATGCTTAATGCGATTTTTTTCGAATGCATGCTGATCTCCTTATAATTCATCTTTTGATCATTCGTGTCGCGTAGTCTGCGCAGTGATGTTTACAGGGAGATGAAAATTCGTAGCAAAATCATTTATTTTTAATATGGAACTTTCCATACAGCAATCGGCTTGGACTGAGCCATTTTATTGTGCTTTGGCATCAATATCCAAGATGACGGGTTAACCGGCTTTCAATAAAATTTTTTCAGACTGAAATTTAGTGTTAGTACAGAGTTTTGCTATAGTAAGAACAATTTAGAATCAACATTAGGAATATGTTATGTCAGCAGCTCCACGCATTGGTGTATTGGGTGCAGGCGGTCGTATGGGACGCATCCTTGTTCAAGCCGTTAAAGAAGCAGGTTACCAACTTGCAGCGGCTGTGGAACGCCCTGAAAGCAGCTTGATTGGTGCAGATGCAGGCGAGCTTGCCGGTATTGGTGCGGTGGGCGTGAAGGTGGTTGGCAATCTGCAAGACGTATTAAAAGACTGTGATGTAGTGGTGGATTTCACTGCACCGCTTGCCACTGCACAGCATTTAAAATTGTGCCGTGAAGCCGGCGTGGCCATTGTAATTGGTACCACAGGCATGAATGATGAACAAAAAGCCTTTCTTGATGACAGCGCAACCCAAACCCCAGTAGTCTATGCCGCGAACTATTCTGTCGGTGTCAATGTTTCAATCAAACTGTTGGAACTTGCCTCTAAAGTATTTGGTGACACGGTCGATATTGAAGTAATCGAAGCCCATCACCGTCATAAAGTGGATGCGCCATCGGGTACAGCCCTAATGATGGGTGAGGCAATTGCCGGTGCTTTGGGGCGTGACTTAAAAGAAGATGCGGTGTATTGCCGTGAAGGGCATACCGGTCCGCGTGAGCGCAAAAGTATCGGTTTTCAGACTATTCGTGGTGGTGACATCGTGGGTGAACATACCGTCATGTTTATTGCCGATGGCGAGCGTGTTGAAATTACCCATAAAGCGACCAATCGCATGAACTTTGCTTCAGGTGCAATCCGTGCTGCTGCATGGGTCGTGGGCCGTGAAGCAGGTAAATATGACATGAAAGATGTACTTGGATTTAACGATATTCAAGTATAAAAATGCATCAAAATCATTTATAACAAGACAACAAAATTAAAATAAGATGCTCAACGGAATGAAAAAAGTGATATTGATGGCTTGTGCTGTAGCAATGTTGGCTACAGTACAGGCTAAACCTGCCGATAATGCCAAGCTCAGCATTAATAAAAACAATATTAAAGTGTGGACCTTTCAAAACAGTCAAAACCCGGTATTTTTATACAAAGCTGAAACCACCTATGATGCTCCTTTAGAAAAAGCGGTTGGTCTGATTTTAGATATTGATCATGCAGTGCAATGGGTGCCGTATATGGGCAGTATTAAAGTGTTGTCGCGAGATGACAAAAAAGGCGAATTTTTATTGTATATGGTGCTGGATTTCCCTTTTCCGCTGAAAGATCGTGATTTGGTGGTACAAGGCAAAATGATGAAAGATGCCCAAGGTATCATCACGATTAAAAATAAAGCAGTCGATAAAGGCTATGCCAAAAATCCCGATTATGTACGTCTCACTCATTATGAAGGCGACTGGACCTTTCAGAAACTTGCCAATAATAAAATTAAAGTTTCAACCTATGGCTATGCCAATCCTGAAGGTGCTATTCCTTTAAGCTTTGTGAATATGTTTGTACAGCAGCAACCCTATCAGATGCTGCAAAAAATGAAAACCGAACTCGGCAAACCCTCTAGTAGTGCTGCCTTGCCTGAAGCTTTGCGTTAATCCATAACATTAAAAAGTCCGCATGATGCGGACTTTTTTTGGATATATGTTGAAATGGATTTTATGTGCAAGGTTGGTAATCCACTGCTTTATTAGCTGCAAGTTTCATTTGAAGCAATATCAACAGCAACGCCAGTGCACTCAATCCTGCACCGGTAAATGAAACTGCGGTATAGCTGAGACCTATATTCAGCACACTGGCTCCAGCAATCGCGCCTAATGCATTACCCAAGTTAAAGGCACCAATATTCACCGAAGAAGCCAAACCAGGCGCATCCTGTGCTACCGACATCACTCGCATTTGCAGCGGAGGAACTACGGCAAAAGCAGCAGCCCCCCAAATAATCAATGCAACTGCTGCTCCTAGGGTTGTGGTGGCCAAAACAGGGAACAGCAACATCATTGCAATTAACAGCAGTAAAAATCCAATCAGGGTTTTATCTAAGGACAGATCGGCAAATTTACCGCCCCAATGATTGCCGATAGAAAAACCGACTCCAATCAGTACCAGCATCAGGGTGATCAGTTCAGGTGAAGCATGAGTAAAGCTTTTTAAGCTGGGTGCAATATAAGTATATAAAGTGAACATCGCACCGGCACTCATTACCGTCGTCAGTAAAGCCAGTACCACAGGTAAACGGGTCAGGACTTTCAGCTCCTGTTTGATATTCGGTCGATGACTGCTTTCACCGTCAGGCAAGGCTTTCCACAGAGCAAACATGGTAACGAGACCAAGGGCAGAGATACCGAGAAAAGACATGCGCCAACCCATATTTTGTCCAATCCAGGTGGCCAGCGGTACACCGCCAATATTGGCAATAGTCAGTCCCATAAACATCATCGCCACAGCACTGGCCTGTTTATCTTTCGGCACAATGCTGGCAGCCACCACCGAACCGATTCCAAAAAACGCGCCGTGATTTAAACTGGTGATGATTCGAGCACCCATGAGTCCTAAATAGCTTGGTGCAAGCATGGCCAGAATATTGCCAATAGTAAAAATTGCCATCAGTAAAATCAGGGATTTACGTTTGCAATAACGACTCAGCCATAAAGTCATCAGCGGTGCGCCCAACATGACTCCAAGGGCATAGGCACTGATCAGCATGCCGGCACTGGGAATCGAAACCTCCAAGTCCTGTGCAATTTCAGGTAAAAACCCCATCGGAGAAAATTCGGTGGTGCCAATGGCAAAAGCACCCACAGCAAGAGCCAGTAAAGGAAAGTTAATTTTCATCAGCTAATTTTAATCCCAAAGCGGTGCAAGTTGTTCAGGACTGATTTCACGTGCATTACGGTTGAGTCGGGCAATGTTCGCCATTTCATCCTTTGTCAGTTGAATCTGTTGTGCCTGTAAATTGGCAATTAAATGTTCACGTTTGGTTGAGGATGGAATTACGGCAAAGCCTTGTTGCATTGCCCAGGCTAAAGCGATTTGGGCAGTTGAAGCCTGATGCTGTGCGGCAATATCCAGCAGCACGGGATCGTTCAGTACTTTGCCATAAGCCAAAGTCATATAAGAAGTAACATCAATATTTTGCGCTTGTAAAAAATCTACCAAGTGATGGTTTTGCAAATAGGGGCTGAGTTCAATCTGGTTGGTCGCAATATGTTCTAGACCAATGCTGTCAATTGCTTGATGAGTCAGTTCAATATTGAAGTTGGAAATCCCGATATGCTCGGTCAAGCCTTGCTGTTTTGCGTCTAATAAAGCCTGCATCACTTCAGCAATAGAGACTCCCATTTTCGGTGCAGGCCAATGAATCAAGGTGAGATTGACGGCGTCAGTCCGCAGTTTTCGCAAACTGTCTTTCAGACTGGGAATCAGTTTTTCCGATGCGAAATTGTCTGTCCAGATTTTAGTGGTGATAAATAGCTCGTCTCGATTGACCTGACTTTCAGCAATCGCTTGTCCTACTTCTGCTTCATTGGCATAAATTTGCGCAGTATCGACTGCGCGATAACCGACTTCAAGTGCAGTCTTAACAGAATCAATCACGGTCTGCCCAGATAAGCGAAAAGTTCCGAGACCAAATTTTGGCACAATCATGGTTTACTCAATATTTAAGTTTTTAAGATGGGTATTATTTTGATGCCTTTATTATTGCTAAAAAACCGGTTAATTTGCAAAATATTATTGATTGAAAATCAATAAATGAGTGGAAGATGAAATCGACCATTGAGGAACTCCATGCCTTTGTCACTATTGTGGACAGTGGTTCAATTGTCATGGCAGCAGAACGTTTGGGACAAACCACATCGGGTGTCAGTCGTGCCTTGCAACGGCTGGAAAACAAGCTGAATGTGACCTTGTTGGAACGCACCACACGCAAGCTGAAACTGACCCAGGAAGGTCAGTTATTTCTGGCAAAAGCCCGCAAAATTTTAAATGACTTGGCCGAAGCCGAAGATGCTTTACTGAAGTCGGACAGTGATACTTCCGGATTGGTTCGGGTTGATTCTGCAACTCCTTTTATCTTGCATGTAATCGTGCCTGTAATGCAGGAGTTTATGCAGCAATATCCGAATATTGAAATTGAACTGAGTAATCATGATCAGGTGATTGATTTGCTCGAACATAAAACTGATGTTGCGATCCGTTTTGGCGAGCTGCACGACTCCAGCTTACATGCCAAATTGTTGTACCGCAGCCGTTTATATATTGTCGCGAGTCCATCCTATTTAGAACAACATGCCATACCGCAGTCCTCAGAGGATTTAGCCTCACATATTTTATTGGGTTTTAGCCATCCGACTCATTTAAATACCTGGCCGATTCAGTTCAATGGTGAAGCATTTACGGCGCATCCAAAAATTAAAGCCTCTAATGGTGAAACGGTGAGGCAACTGGCTTTACAAGGGGTAGGAATTACCTGTTTATCCCGATTTTTAATACAGGAAGATTTACAGGCAGGTCGCCTGAAAGCCTTATTTGAAGATCAAATTGACCTGCATTATCAAAAAATCCATGCAGTTTATTATCGACAAGAACACCTGCCGAAACGCGTACGTCTATTTATCGAGTTTTTGGCACAGAAGTTAGCTGTGTATTTATAAGGAATTTAATGGTGGAATTTCCAAAAAAAATCTGCCCAAGCATTGCGGCTAGGCAGATTTAAATTCAGCGAGATCAAATAAAAATTAAAAATCCGCTTTTAACACAATCCGGTAACGCGCTTTGCCAGAATGGAGTCGCTCTAAAGCCTCATTCACTTGTGACATTGGATAGAGTTCAACTTGTGGCGCAATATTTTTACGTGCCGCAAATTTTAGCAATTGACGTAATGCAGCAGGTGAACCGGTAGGTGAGCCAGTAACCGATTTTGAACCCCCAATCAGCATAAAAGCAGAAACTTTTATCGGTTCTAAAACAGCACCCAACATATGCATGGTACCGTTTGGCGCCAGCGTATTGAGGTAAGCTGACCAATCTAGGCTCACATTGACAGTACTTAATAATAAATCAAGTTTGCCACGCTGTGCTTTGAGCGCTGCGCCGTCGCGGCTATTCACCACATGATCAGCGCCCATAGCTTTGAGTTCATCACTTTTATCTAAATTTGAGGTAAAAGCAGTAATTTCACAGCCCCAAGCTTTTAAGAGTTTAATCGCCATATGACCTAAGCCACCAATGCCGATGACGCCAACATGATGGATGGCCTGAATTTGATGTTTAAGAATCGGATCAAATACCGTGATCCCGCCACACAGCAGCGGACCTGCACTTTCTGGAGCTAAATCTTCAGGAAGAGGAATAATCCACTGCCATCCAGCACGGACTTTATCGGCAAAACCACCGGCATGACCGACAATGGTGGCTACTGGGCGACCAGTACATAATACTTGTTGGCCTGATACACACGGATCACAATGCTGGCAACTTTCAGCTGTCCAGCCAATACCGACGCGTTGTCCAACTTTCAAGCCTTTGGCTTCTGAACCCAACCGACTAATGGTACCAATAATCTCATGACCGGCAACCACCGGATAAACCGACGAGCTCCACTCATTATTAATTACAGAAACATCAGAATGGCATAAACCGCAATATTCAACTTTGACTTCAACCTGATGCGCTTGTAATTCTCCGGCATCAAATTGATAGGGTTCAAGTTCTGCACCCGCTTTCATAGCGGCATAGGCATGGATGATATTGTCACTCATGAGAGAATCCTTTTATTATCTTGTTGGTGTTTTAAAATGATTTAAAAGAGCAATGATTTTCATGATCATCGACCATACCGACTGCCTGCATAAAAGCATAACAGGTGGTGGGGCCAATAAATTTAAAGCCCTTATTTTTTAAGGCTTTGGATAGGGAAATACTGATTTCGGTTTGGGCGGGTGCCTGACGATAGTCCGGGACATCATTGTGAATGACCTGATGTTCAACAAAACACCATAACCATTCACTGACATTGCTCTGTTGTTGCTTTAATTCTTGGGTTAAATGTTGCCACGCAATAGCGTTGTCACGAATGGCTTTAAGCTTGCCGATATGCCGTATTAGACTAGCATCTTCACATTTCAGCTGAAGTTGTTCATCTGTAAAGGAGGCAATGGTTTCAATTGAAAATTGAAAGAACTGCTGTCGATAACTGTCGCGCTTTTTCAGCACGGTAATCCAAGACAAACCTGCTTGTTGTCCTTCCAGACACAGCATTTCAAATAAATGCGCTTCATCATGACTGGCTTTGCCCCACTCATGATCATGATAAGCGATATAAAGAGCATCATTCGAGCACCAACCACAGCGTTGAATCGACATTTCTGATGCTCCTGAAGGGGCTTAAAGCTTGAATTCAGCCCACTGATCCTGTTGACTATCCCAATAATAAAGCTCTGCCTGGGGCAAGTCGCTGAACTGAATCCACCTGTCTTGTCCGGTTTTTTCGGCAAAACCGGTGCTGATCAAAAGCGCTTCTTCGGTAATTTCCATCACCCAGCCTTGATGGCTTTGTCCAGCCAAAACAATTTTTTGTTGATTGCCTGATTCAGCAAATTCGACCAGACGATTGATCAACGCTTCTGACATGAATAGTTCCTAAAAAATTAACGTAAATAAGGATAGGGATTGACCACACCACGACCTTTACCCTCTAGGTAAATTCCATAGTGCAAATGCGGTGCCGTATGACGGGCATTGCCGCTATTGCCGACATAACCAATCAATTGACCTTTTTTGACATAATCGCCGACGTTTAAGCCGCGTTTATGCTTATCCAAATGAGCATAGTAATGCCAGGTTCCGCCAGGCCCCATAATCCAAACCACTTTACCACCCAAATTGTTATTGCGTAAGTCAGCAATTAAACCTTCTGTGGCACTCAGCACTTTTGTTCCACGTGGAGCCATGATGTCAATGCCTTCGTGGGTGCGTCCGTTACTTCGCGAAGCTGCCCAAGTGTCGCGTAACTGTCTGGCTTTTATATTGTGCACCGGAATAGGCAATGAAGATTTCAATTGCATACTTTCCAGCTTTTGTACCTGAGCAGGCGGAAGAGGGGGTGTTGAAGTTTTTTTCGGACTTGAGGTACATGCAGCAATCCATAGCACGCTAAAACCCAGTAATAAGGCATAAATAAAACGCAGCACAATTCATCCTTTTTCATTCTGATTTATGTGAAAATTATAAGAGTTACAGTGCCTGACTATGTCATAAATTGATGGTAGAGATCAATTTTTTCATCGCGGTAGGAATACCCATTTCGCTGACAATATTGGGAGCTAACCAGCTACCGCCTAATTCAATGGAAAGATGTTCTTGCTGCTCTGCATCTACCTCAAAGCAGATGGCTTCAAGTTGCCAGGTAAAATGAGTAAAGCTATGCGTGATTTCAGCTCGTTGAATGACTTTTTTGAGTCCTAAAGTCTGGCACAGAGTTTCAAATTCAATTGGATTTTCAATAATCGGCAAGCACCATAAGCCGCCCCATAAGCCGCTATTCGGACGTTGTTGCCATAACCACTGACCATTCGACTGATTGACTAAAACCTGTGCCGATTTGACCGGCACGGCTTTTTTCGGTTTTTTAAAAGGTAGTTCAGTTTCTAAACCCTGTTGATGGGCTTTACAATGAGGTTGCATGGGGCAATATAAACACAGCGGTTTTTTCGGGGTGCATACGGTTGCGCCCAAGTCCATAATCGCCTGGGTATAGTCATGATTACGCTCAACAGGGCACAGCTGTTCTGCCAGTTGCCACATCGCACGTTCATGAACCGGCTTAGACAGATCATCTTCAATGGCAAAGAAACGCGCCAAGACCCGTTTGACATTGCCATCCATAATCACGCCGTATTGACGCAAACCCAGCGACATGAGTGCACCGCCAGTCGAAGGGCCGATTCCGGGAAGTTCAATCCATTGCTCTAATGTGGTTGGAAAATGTCCCTGACGTGCCACCATTCCCGCAGCTTTATGTAAATTTCGTGCGCGCGCATAGTAGCCCAGACCTGCCCAATAAGGCGCAACATCATCCCAACTGGCAAGGCCTAAATCTTTAACCGTGGGAAAGCGTGTGATAAAGCGATCAAAATATTGCAGTACGGTTTTGACTTGAGTTTGCTGTAACATAATTTCAGACACCCAAACCTTATAGGGATCATCGACCACTTGCCACGGCAAATCATGACGACCATGGACATCGAACCAGGAAAGAAGGGCATCGGAAAAAGAAAACTGTGACATGCGAACCGCGTATTGGGAATAGATGAATAGTATAACGAAAACCGTGCAGCATTGCGGTGGTGAGCAGAGATAAAAAATGATGCCGCAGCATCATTTTTAAATTATTAAAATCTATTATTTACTCATTGGTCATGCCCCAGCGCTCATCCAGTTTTAAGGTTTGACCTTCATAACGCGGGATAATATGAATGTGCAAATGTTCAGAGGCTTCACCAAATACACTGCCATCATTGAAACCAATATGAAAGCCAGAAGGGTGGTGGCGCAGCTGCAGCTCATTACGTGCAAGCTCAAGTAAGGACATTAAGCTTTTACGTTCTTTGTCAGTAACATCGAAAAAAGAGCTGACATGGCGTAGAGGAACAATGACAGAGTGACCTTTGGATAATGCATTCAGCTCAGGTACAATCACACCAAAGTCATTTTTATCAATGATGTCATATTCATCAAAGTTGCAATAGGGGCAGTTGTTTTCAGTCATTATTCTATCCTCTTTAAAAATATAATTTTTAAAATATCCAGCTCACTGGAGGGCTAAAGATGGCACCGCCATCTTTAGCTTCATTGCTATTGACCAAGTCGAGTTTTTAATAACTCGTACATGGCAGATAAGCCTTGTTGTTCTGCGGCTGCATTATAGCCAAGATCAACATTATTGGCTTGGGCACGTTCATCAGCAAGTGGGTTGCTAAAACCATGTTTGGCACCTTCAAAGACAATCACTTCATGCTCGACTTGAGCTGCATGCATTTCTTCTTTAAAACGTGCGACATCATCCAGGCTGACCATGCTGTCGAGTTCGCCGTGGAGTACTAAAATTTCCGCTTTGACTTTTCCGGGCTGTGCAGGTGCTTTCGGTGTCAAGTTACCATGGAACGTGACCACCGCTTGTAAAGGAGCACCAGAACGTGCCAGATCAAGCACTACTTTGCCACCGTAACAGAAGCCTATAGCAGCCAGTTTATCTGCATTTACTTCTTGTTGCGCTGCTAATGTGACCAAACCTGCGGACGCACGAGTCACAATTGTTTCAGGATCTTCAAAGGTTTGCATCATCCATTCACTGGCTTCTGGCACTGCCGTGGTGACTTTCTTCTCGCCATACATATCAATGGCAAGGGCTGCATAACCATGTTCCGCAAGCTCACGGGCACGCTGTTCGGTGTATTCATTACGTCCCCACCATTCAGGTGCTACAATCACGCCCGCGATGGGTGTTTCTGATTCAGGTGCTGCAAAGTATCCAATCAAATGTGTTCCATCTGCAGCAGTGTACTGAATTTCGCGAGTTTTGATTGTTAAAGTCATGGATTCAATCCTTGTAATGAATGAAGAAAATATTATTGATTAAAATATGAAAATAAATGTCTTTAGTGATTGTACAAGATCGATTTATTTTGATTGCATATTATTATCAATAAATTGAAACATGCTGTTAAATCAGGTGATTTGAAAATATAACAAGTTAATAAATATAGATTTTTATTATATTGCACGGGTGAAGCAGGGTAGTAGCGATGGCTTGAAAAACAATAAACATGCTTATATTAAAAGCCAGTATTGAAAATGGATAGATTAAATCATTAAAAAATAGCGAGTAGGGAATGAGTACGGTCTGCGCTCATATTGATCTACCCGCAACTTTGCAATACCGAATAAATAGGGATTATTTAGATGATTTCGGCAGCACTTCAAGAAGTTCTACATCAAAAATTAAAGTGCTATTCGGTTCGATTGCATCACCAGAGCCAATTTGACCATAGCCAAGTTGTGCGGGAATAAAGAAGCGATACTGAGCGCCTTCCTTCATCAATTGTAAGCCTTCAGTCCAGCCTTGAATCACTTGGCTGACCTGAAATTCAGCCGGCTGATTTCGGGCAATTGAGCTATCAAACACTGTACCGTCTATTAAACGGCCTTCATAATTGACTTTAACCACTGAATTGGCTTGAGGTGATTTTCCTGTGCCTGGTTTTAATATTTGATACTGCAAACCCGATTTTGTGCTTTGGACACCGTCTTTTTTAGCATTGGCTTTTAAAAAATCTGTCCCAATTCTGGCATTGCTGTCAGCTTTTTGTTTAACTTCAATTAGTTGTTTGGCATCACTCAGCTTTTTATGTTGGGTCAGAACACGTGCCATTTCTTCATCGGTAAGAGAAGATTTACCGCCTTGAGCTGCAGTTTTTAAACCAAGCATGAAAGCATCCAGGTCCAAATCTTTAACAGATTCAGCATTGCTACGCCCCATCAGATAGCCAAAGCTGTAGCCGACCTGTTCATTTAAACTGCTGCTATTGGTCACGGGTTTTGCAAAGCTAGTCGTGCTAAAAAGACAGAAACAAAGCAATGTTATAGGTGTTTTCATTCTCTTATCCCAAGATAAATAAGGAGAGCAAAAGCTCTCCTTGAATTTTTTATTTTACTTTGATCAGTTCAACATCAAAAATCAGAGTGCTGTTGGCAGGAATCATTCCCGGAACGCCTTGTTCACCGTAGCCCAATTGAGAAGGGATATAAAAGGTCGCTTTACCGCCTTCTTTCATCAATTGCAGACCTTCCGTCCAACCCGGAATGACTTGATTTAATGGGAACTCAATCGGTTCACCACGTTCAATCGAGCTATCAAATACTTTACCGTCAACCAGCTGGCCTTTGTAATGTACAGTCACCATAGCGTTGGCAGCAGGTTGTTTACCTGTACCTTCCTTGATCATTTTGTACTGTAATCCAGAAGCGGTAGTTTTTATACCTGGTTTTTTCGCATTTTCAGTTAGGAAAGAGTCACTGGCAGTTTGAACTTGCTGTGCTTGCTGAACTTGCTTCTGTTGCATTTCCTTTTGGAATTGCTCATAAGCTTGTTGCAGTTCTTGTTCTGTATAAGCAGGTTTATTTCGAGCGTGGCCTTCACGTACACCGGTAACGAAACTATTGATATTTAATTCAGGTGGTGTTTGATGTGCAACCTCATAGCCAAGTGCATAACTGATTTTCTCGACAGCAGATGCATTCTTTGATGCTTTTGATGTCACAGTAGCCGGGTTTTGAGTTGCATAATAAACAGGTACAAGTGCAGCACCGCCTAAAAGAACAGCGACAGCGATGGGTAAGGCTTTACTCATAGGTTTTCCCAAATTCATTTTATATTCAAAAGTTGCATTAATTTTAGCAGACTTTTCTATCCAACACGTTTCGCAGAAGCGCTATTGTACAGAAATTCAATATATTCTTATCAAGCCCGTTATTCTATAACAGACTGAATATATAAAACATTTTTAATACAATTAAATATCAGCTTTTTATTTAATTCGATAGTGAATTATAAATTATTTTCTTTGCTACTGTCTTTCCAAGCCAGATTATTTTAGATGAAAATGATCTTCAAAAAAAAAGCCAGTGAAAATCACTGGCTTTTACAATAAATCCATTCAATCGATCTGGATCAAATCTGTTTAGTCATTGTCTTTTGAAGCTTTATAGCCATAGGCATAGTTATAACCATAACCATAACCGCCAGTCGCGCGTTGAATATCATTCAAAATGAAACCATTGACTTTAACGCCGACTTGTTCAAAGCGGTTAATTGTTAATTCAAGTTCTTTCATCTGTGATTTTGCATAACGTGCAATGACTAAATTCACACCGGCATATTGTGAGATGATAATTCCGTCAGTCACGGCAAGCACAGGAGGGGTATCAATAATAATATGATCATACAGCGGTGAGACCTGATCTAAAAGTTCTGATAACTTTGCCGAACTTAAAAGTTCGGAAGGATTCACCGGACTCTTACCACGCGTAATGACATCTAAATTGTCAACTTCAGTTGATTTAATAATACTTTCTAATGTTTGCTGAGTATTTAAATATTCAGCCAAACCCGGCTGGGTGTCATAATTGAAATATTTATGTAGATAACCACGACGCATATCTCCATCAATGATCAATACGCGTTTATTACTTTGCGCCAAAATGGTCGCCAGGTTTGTAGAAATAAAGGATTTTCCTACCTCTGGTGCAGGGCCCGAAATCATAATGATATTATTTTTGGCCTGACTCATGGCAAAGTGAATTGCAGTACGCATGCTGCGTAAGCTTTCAATCGCAATATCATCGCCATTTTTAATGGCTAAAATAGGAATATGTTTGTTCTTTTTCAGCAGTTTAACGCGGCTTTCTTGAATAGCGGAACGCGGAACTGTGGCATATACAGGTAAATCCAGTTCATTTTCAATTTGACTTGCATCTTTAATGCCAGAGCGCAGCATATTGCGCAGCAGGGCTAACAAGGTTCCAAGGAAACCACCCAGGAAGAGGGCTAAAATAAGAATCTGTAATTTTTTCGGCGCAATGGGTTTAATTGGCTCAACGGCTGTATCTACAATACGCACATTACCAATTTCACCTGCTTTGGCAATACGCAGTTGCTGGTAAGAATTCAGTAATGCCGTATAAAGCTGGGTTTTAACCTCAACCTCACGATACAACTGTAAATAGCGACGTTGTAAATCAGGCAGTTGTTTTAAGGTGTCATTCAACTCTGCTATTTTTTTATTAATTGCTCCTAATTGTGCATTCATTTGCTGCATCACTGGGTGTTCATTGGTATATTTTGCCGCCATTTCAGCTTGTTGCTGTTCCAGCTGTGATTTTTGCGTCTCTAAGGTAATGCTTTGAGTCAAATACAATTCAGATTCTTTGGTGACATCAACCGTATTATATTGTTGACGGAATTTGTTAAATTCACGTTCTGCCACATCAAGCTGCTGTTTTAACTCAGGTAATTGTTCATCTAGGAATTTTAGCGTTTGTGCTGTTTCTGCAGAACGACGTTCAATATTTTGTTGGCTATAAGCCACCAGAATAGCATTCAGAACGTGGGTGATATGTTGTTTGTCCTGACCTTGATAATTCAGTCCTAAAATACCGGTAAGCTTGCCTTTTTCAGCCACAGAATAATTCTGTGTAATGGACGTCATAGCTGCAGGCAAAGACATTTTTTGAATATTATAAGTGTCTTTGAATTGATCTTGAGTATAAATAGCGACTTTCCACGTGCCATGTTCTGCAGTGTGTAAACTCTCTTGATTGATGGGTGCACTAAAAACAATTTGTTTAGTCTGAGCATCGGTTAAAGTGAATTTGTTTGCATTAAAATTAAGTAACAAATTTTTGTCTAAATAATAAGCTGGAACTTCAAATTTTCGCACATCAAAAGATTTGGCATCGTCTTGGAATAAAACTGATTTTGCTTGATATTGAGTTTGATAATCATGCGGGCTAAGTAAACGGTTAAAGAAACTGGTTTCGGTACCGGAAATTTTTACATCCAGGTTCAAGTGTTTAATGACAGAACCCAGAACTAAACGTGATTTAAGCAGTTCAATTTCAGCTTGAGCGGGTTGTTTTTGCTCAATCATGCTGGAGAGATCGCCCAATAACGCAGCAGAGGTGCCTTTACTTTCTTCGACTTGTACTAATGCATCGACCGCATAAGTGTCGGGTGTGGTTCTTAAATATAACAACGCACAGACCAAACTTAAAATCACACACAGTGCAATCAGTTTCCATTGCGCAATGAGTGAGAAAAATAGCTCTTTTAAATCAATTGTATCTTCAGTATTGGTATTTTGGCTCATAATTTTGCTATCAAAAAGTTAAATATGTTGTGTCCAGTCGCTGATACAATCTTGTATTAACTGACTGGTTTCATTGAAGACCAATTGCTCATGCTGATAAGGATCAGGCACATTTCTGCCTCGCCAATGTCCTAGACGGAAAGTTTTTCCTTTCGCAAAAGGCCAGGTCTGCTCTAAATGCTTTTGTTGATTTTGACTCATGACCAAAATTAAATCGGCTTTTTTAATCAGCTCGGTATTCAACTTTTGGGCAATATGAGGACTCATATCGATACCTAAACGCTGCATACAGAGTATGGCTTTTTCATCCGCGGCATGACCGGTTAAACCGGAAATACCTGCCGACACTATATCAAGCTGCGGATACTGCTGTTTTAATAAATATTCAGCCATTGGACTACGACAGATATTGCCTACGCAAACCACAAGAATATTCTGAATTTGCATTATTGCCCCAGGCGATCCAGATTATAAAGTGCATTTGAGAACGGAATAACCTGGTTCACGACACGCTGCCAACGCGCCAAACCTGAAGCATCGACATAGACAATATCATTGCTGCGCATTTTGAACTTGTTGGCTAAACCAAAATCGGCAATGCTGGTTAAATCTAATTGATACACTTCTGTAGAAGTATCAACAGCATTGCTACGAACCACGTAAATTTTACTGCGGCTGGCAGAGAGCGGATTTAAACCTAAACTTTCACCTAAAACATCACTCAGACTCATGCCTTGGTCACGCATAGGCAAGGACTGGTTTTTACCCGACTCACCCATCACGTAAATTTTCTGGTTTTCACGTGAATTGACATACAGGGTATCATTCGGTTGTATTAATAAGTTATGTAAAGAAAGTCCGGCTTTTTCCAGCTCAATCGTATTGAGTTGATAAGTACGGCCTTGTCTGATTAGAGTAATAGAGGCATTGTCACCCTGTTGAGAGTTCACACCACCCGCCATGCCTAAAGCCGTATACACACTGACAGGTTGATCGCTCAGCGCAAATTGCCCGCTTTTACTTACATTACCTTGCACAGAGAAGCGCTGGCCTTGATAAGACAACACCCGCGCAATTACGTCAGGGGTTTTTAAATAACGCGCAAGCTGGCTACGCATCTCCTGATTGACCTGAGTTAAAGACTTTCCTGCAGCCTTATAACGACCAATCATAGGAAACTGGATATAGCCATTTTGATCAATTTGATAGCCATTGGCCTGAGCAGACTGTTCAGTACTCACTGAACTTGTTGGAGGGGTTATATCTGGATAAGCCCATAAATAAATGGAAAGAATATCGCCCGGACTGAGTTTATAATTTTTATGGGAAGCATTAAATAAATGTGCATAATCTTGACGAAGATTAATTTCGGCAGGTTGTACCGCAAATAAAGATTCTTGAGTGAGTCTGATGACATTCACCTGAGTGCCTAAATCCGTTTGGTAAACTCCTTCACTTGGTAAATCATAAGTTTGTAAACCAGAAGTAATAGCACAACCTGTCATGGAACAACTTAAAACCAATAAAGCAGTATATTGAATTTTTCTCACTCTAAATCCTGTTTTAAAAATTATTAAAAACTTCAATTAAGTTATTCTACCTTTCTAATTATAAAAAAAATATAACAAATTGTAAGCTGTTTACTATTTATAAATAGATGAAAGGTGTTAGAGAAAAGAAGATAAATCTATTATAAACTTAATAAAAACCTATCTTTTAAAAATTATTTACTCAGGTTTTTAATTGATTTTTATATAAATTAGCAACAGAAAATACTTGATTTTCTGATATAGTTCTTAGCGTTTTTATTCACCTCTTAGATTATATAAATAAGCAAGGCTCAAAAATGCTAACTTTGTCAGAACTCAAGATTGCCGTGATTGGTTTAGGATATGTCGGTTTACCTTTGGCGGTTGAATTTGGAAAAAAAGTACCTGTAGTTGGCTTTGATATTCATCAAAAAAGGATTGATGAGTTAAAAAGTGGCCAAGACCATACTTTAGAAGTTTCACCAGAAGAATTAGCACAATCATCTCATTTAACTTATTCAGCCAATTTAGAAGACTTAAAAGACTGTAATTTCTTTATCGTAACGGTTCCAACCCCTATTGATGAGTTTAAACAGCCAGATTTAACGCCGCTTGTAAAAGCTTCAACCAGTATTGGCAAGGTGTTAAATAAAGGGAATGTGGTGGTTTATGAATCCACCGTGTACCCAGGTGCAACAGAAGAAACCTGTATTCCAGTTTTAGAGCAAGTTTCAGGTTTGACTTTTAATCAGGACTTCTTTGCCGGTTATAGCCCAGAGCGTATTAACCCGGGTGATAAATTACACCGTGTCACCAATATTTTAAAAATCACTTCGGGTTCTACACCAGAAGTCGCGGATTTTGTTGACCAGGTTTATAACTTGGTGATTGAAGCAGGTACGCATAAAGCCTCAAGTATTAAAGTTGCGGAAGCAGCAAAGGTCATTGAAAACACGCAGCGTGATGTAAACATTGCTTTAATTAATGAACTTGCCATTATTTTTAATAAAATGGGCATTGATACTGAAGCGGTATTAGAAGCAGCCGGTACCAAATGGAACTTCTTACCTTTCCGTCCAGGTTTAGTGGGTGGGCATTGTATTGGTGTAGATCCGTACTACTTAACTCATAAAGCTCAAGCCATTGGATATCATCCTGAAATTATTCTGGCAGGTCGTCGTTTAAACGATTCTATGGGTGCTTATGTGGTGACTCAGCTTGTCAAAGGCATGATCAAGAAAAAAATTCAGGTTGAGGGTGCCAAAGTTTTGGTACTCGGCTTAAGTTTTAAAGAAAACTGTCCTGATATTCGCAATACTAAAATTATTGATATTGTGCATGAGCTTAAAGAATACCATATGGATGTAGATGTATATGATCCATGGGTAGATGCAAGCGAGGCCGAGCACGAATATGCGGTTACGCCTGTCCAGTCAGTAAAAGCAGACACTTATGATGCAGTGATTTTGGCAGTGGCGCATAATCAATTTAAAGAAATGGGTGTAACTGAGATTCGTGCTTTAGGTAAAGCAAATCATGTTTTATATGACTTGAAATATGTACTTAAAACAGCTGAATCTGACCTCCGTCTTTAATCATTCATAGCAATAGGTAATAAATAAGATGAGCCAATATCAAACTGTATGCGAGCAATTAAAACAGGCACCTAAAACGTGGTTAGTCACAGGTGTTGCAGGCTTTATTGGCTCTAACTTGTTAGAAACCTTATTGAAGTTAGAGCAAAGAGTTGTAGGGTTAGATAACTTTGCCACTGGTCACCAGTACAATTTAGACGAAGTGCAAAGTCTGGTGAAGCCGGAGCAATGGGCGAATTTTAGTTTTATTGAAGGTGATATTCGTCATTTTGAAGACTGCCAGAAAGCCTGTGCTGGTGTGGATTATGTATTGCATGAAGCGGCTTTAGGTTCTGTACCGCGTTCTATTGCCGACCCGATCACCACCAATGCTACCAATATTTCCGGTTTTTTAAATATGTTGACGGCTGCGCGTGATGCGAAAGTATCTAGCTTTACTTATGCAGCAAGTAGTTCAACTTATGGGGACCATCCGGCTTTGCCAAAAGTGGAAGAACATATTGGTAATCCGCTTTCACCCTATGCGGTAACCAAATATGTAAATGAGCTATATGCCGAAGTATTCGCCAGGACTTATGGCTTTAAAACTGTAGGTTTGCGTTACTTTAATGTGTTTGGAAAACGTCAAGATCCAAATGGTGCTTATGCTGCAGTTATTCCAAAATGGACCGCAGCGATGATTGCCGGTGATGATGTCTTTATTAATGGTGATGGTGAAACCAGCCGTGATTTCTGTTTTATTGAAAACACCGTTCAGGCCAATATTTTAGCAGCAATAGCAAAGGATGAAGCTAAAAACCAGGTTTATAATGTGGCAGTAGGGGACCGCACCACGCTAAATGATTTGTTTAATGCTATTAAAGCTGCGTTAAATGAAAATGGTGTGGAATATAGCAAACAGCCAGTATACCGGGAGTTTCGTGCAGGAGATGTACGTCATTCTCAAGCAAGTGTTGAGAAAATTAAAAGTTTATTAGGTTATGATGCCAAATACCGTATAAATGATGGTATTGATTTTGCTATGTCATGGTATGTAGCTAGTTTAAAATGAAAAAAAAAATAGTTAATTTTTTAAAAGTTCCTGGTAGGCAGAAAATTCTAGAGAATTTACTGTCTTTAGGGTTTGTAAAGGTAGTGACTATGTTATTACCTTTAATTATCATTCCTCATTTAATAAAAACTATTGGTTTAGAATTGATTGGGTTATTAGCAATAGTTACTGCAATATGTGCATATTTAAATACAGTAATTGATTATGGCTTTGCCTATACTGGAACTCGTGAAGTAGCAAAAAACAACTTTAATAAGGTTAAGAATACTCAGTTGTTAATTGATATTACGACTTGTAAACTTTTTCTTAGCTTTTTAAGCTTTTTTTTAATATTTTTAACGTCTTTTTTTGTAGAATTTATTGAAAAAAATATACTGTTAATATTATTAAGTTTACTTAATATTGTAATTTTATCTTTATGTCCTTCTTGGTTTTTTCAGGGCTTAGAAGATATGAAGAAGATCGCTATAGGAGAGGTGATAGGGAAAATAATCTCCTTTTTATTAATTATATTAATCGTCAAAAATGAAAGTGATATTTATTTAGTACCTACTTTCTATTTGATAGGTCAAATTTTTAGCTTAACAGTATATCTATTTTTTCTTTCAAATTATATTGACTTATCTCAAGCTAGGATTACGGGTTTTAATAATATTTACTTAAAGTTAAATAAAGATTGGAATATGTTTATTAATATATTATTTCCAAATTTTTATAATATATATTCATATTTGATCTTAGGGTTTTTTGGTACATTGCTACATGTGGGTATATATGATGTAGCCCGAAAAGTGCTTAACGTGTCAGAACAAGTCTTAGGAATTATTTCCAAAGTTTATTTTCCAGTCTTGGCTAAAAACATAAATAAATTTCAAGAATTTTTGAAAGTTATGATTGTAAGTAGTATTGCTTTATTTATCTTGCAGTATTTATTTACCCTATATGGAGCGTCATATATTTTTGATAATAATTTGGATTCAGCAAAACAGCTCATGTATATTCAAATGTTAGCTCCTTTTATTTATGCATTAATGATTTCATATGGAATAAACTATTTAGGTGTTCTTGGTGAAGATAAAATATTGAGAAATATAACAATTATTACCTCTATAATTGGTTTTATTGCTGTGACAGTTTTAACTTATTTCTATATGGCGGTTGGAGCTTTAGTAGGTGTTATGTTGACTTGGTTTATTAGGTTTGTTTTTTGTTACTTAAGCTCAAAAGATTTTTTGATTTCTAAGGCGTAAAAGTATGTATTTTATTGTTAAAAAGTATATTAGAAATTTATCTAATAAAAGTGATATTTTAAAAAGGCTATATATCTTTTTAAATGCATTGAAAATGAAATCTACTTATAATTTGAATGACGATAGTTTTGCCAAAATTAAATATAAAGAAAATACTGGCAAAAAACTAAATTTAGAAAACCCAAAATATTTTAATGAAAAATTGTGGTGGTTGAAAATTAATAATAGAAATTCATTGATGACTCAATGCAGTGATAAAGTAGAGGTTAGAAAGTATTTGTCATCTCTAGGTCTAGATAGTTTACTAACGGATATCTATGGGGTTTATGAGAAAGCTGAAGATATTCCCTTGGAAGAGTTGAAAGGTAAATTTTTTATAAAGTGTAACCATGTTTCTGGCATTAATGCTATGTTTGATAGTAATAATACTCAAAATTTTGATAGAGAAAAATTTAATAAAAAATTCAATTCTGCTTTGAATATGAACTATTACTTTCAATCTAGAGAGTGGAATTATAAAAACATTAAGCCTAAAATTTTAGTCGAAAATTTTCTAGAAACAAAACAGCCACTGTTAGATTTTAGATTTTTCTGCTTTCATGGCAAGGTCAAAATGATTTTTGTTGATATTGATACAGCAGCTGAAGATGGTAGCCATAACCCAGATGCTAAAAGAAATATTTATAATACGAATTTTAATTTGATGAATTTTACAGTAGGTCGAGAAAATTTTGATACAAATCTTGTTCCAAAGCCTGATAATTTAGATTCTATGATTGAATATGCTGAGAAAATTGCTAATCCCTTTATTTTTTGTCGTGTAGATTTATATAACTTAAATGGTGAAATTAAATTTGGTGAGATTACTTTTTATCCAGGTGGTGCGACTCAACAGTTTAGCAGTGAAGAAGCTGATCTTGAAGTATCTAATTGGTTAAATATCCAATGAAGAAAATTGTACATATTATTATTGGTTTAAATGTTGGCGGTGCTGAATTAATGCTAAAGCGTTTAATTTTACATAGTCAACGAACAGCACAATTTCATCATGAGGTAATTTCACTTACTGATTTGGGTGTAATAGGTAAGGATTTAAAAGAAGCAGGCATTCACGTGCATACCCTTAATATGAAGTCTGGGTTATCTCTCTTTTCTATATATTTTTCTTTAAGAAAATTATTAAAAGATATAAAACCAGATATCGTCCAAACTTGGATGTATCATGCGGATTTTTTAGGTGGATTAGCCGCCAAGAGTTTGGCTATAAAAAAAATAATTTGGGGTATACGTACGACTGATGTAACACAAGGTGCTTCGAGATTAACTATAGTTTTGCGTAAAATTTGTGCGAGATTGTCTTACTCAATTCCAACAGATATAGTATGTGCTGCACACGTATCAAAAGATGTTCACATTAAAGTGGGTTATGATGCCAGTAAAATGCATGTTATTCCAAATGGGTTTGAGTTAGATAAATTAGTTGCGACACAAGAAGATTGCGATAGAATTCGCCAAGAATTTATTATTCCAAGAGATGCTATCGTAATAGGTTCAGTAGGTCGTTTTAATGTTGTAAAAAATCAAAAATTTTTTGTAGAAGTTGCCAATCAACTGGTTAAGACTTATCCTAACTTAATATTCATGCTTGTTGGGCGTGATAATACTACTGAAAATAACGAGCTAATGAGTTGGCTAAGAGAATATGATTTAATTAATAATTTTAGACTGCTTGGGCAGCGTAGTGATATTCCACATTGTTTAAAAGCTATGGATATTTTTTGTTTACATTCTAAAACTGAGGGATTCCCTAATGTTTTAGGTGAGGCTATGGCATTGGGGGTTCCTGCTATTGTAAGAGATGTTGGAGATAGTAAGTATCTTATACAAAATAACTTATTCATTCAAAATGATGTGGAAGGATTTTCAAAAACTATTGAATTTTTGATAAAAAATAGAAAATCATTAAATATTGAAAGTAAGAAAAATATTGAAATGATCCAAAAATTTTCAATGGATGAATATGCTAATAAAATAAATAGGATTTATAATTAATGTTTATTCTGGTTAGTTTTTATATTTTTATATTTTTAATTTTTTGGTCTTTTAGAGAATATAAAAAATATGGTATTAGCTTAACATTTATGACTCTTATGTGGTCAATAGTAATATATGTATTAGCCCCATTAGCATTATTTAATTCTTATTATGAAGTAGCAAGTCCTAGGTTTTTAAGAAATAATTATGATATTTCTTCTTTATTACCCTTATTTGTAATTATTATTTTTTTTATATCTATGTTTTTTGGTTCAATTTTTTTTGATAGAGTGGGTTTTAAGTTAAAATTAGAAACTAGTAATGAATTAATTAGAAAAACTGTTTTAATTTTGTTTGCGATAGGTGGGATTTCGCTATTTTTCTTTATATATACATATGGAGGTTTGGATTATGTATTGTCTAATATGTCTAAAATAAGAAGTGGCACAGATGATAATAAAAATTACTTAGCTGCTTTTGTAAGTAGTTTTTCAAAGTATATAAATTTATCTTTTTTTATTATTTTTTCTTTAATTTTAATTAAGAAAAATTTATCTAGATTTGATTATTTTTTATTATTTTTATGTACCTTAGCAACTTTATTTTCACTTTATTTAAGTGCGGGTCGTGAAGCAGGAATAGCATTTCTAATTTCTATTTTAGTAATATACTTAGCTGTTTATAAGAAAATTCCTGTATTAACTGTTTTTGTTTTTTCTTTATTTTCATTTATGTATATTCTGTTTGGAAAAACTTTTTTATTTGCCTTAAATAATGAAAACTTTGATAAAGGTGAATTTATTGAAAATAATTTTTTATCTACTATAGGTGATTCGTATAATATTATTGTTTCTGAATTTAGTCATCAATATTTGTCTTTAGTTAATTTCATGCAATATGATTATGATTTTAGATTTTTTGGTGATTATGCTTATTGGCTTTTTAAGCCATTTAAACTTTTAGGATTTAATATCCCTGATTCTATCTCTTATTATAATACATTTATTATACATGGTGTTTGGGATAGTGAAATTCCACCAGGCGGAATAGCTTTTGGTTACATACAGTTTGGTATTGTTGGTGTTATTATTCATGGGTTTATTTTGGGTTGTTTCTTTAAGTTTTTTGATGTTATTTTTGATCCTAAAAATCAAAATAATCCTATATTGTTGGGTTTTTACGCAGTTTTAGTAACTTCCTTTACTTATATGTTATCTAACTCTGATCCTGCTTTGTTTTTACAAAACAGGATACCTAATATTTTATTTTTATTAGCATTATTATTCGTTTTTAATGCAAAATTGGTAAAAAAGTAATGAAAGAAGCCTTTTTAATAATAGCTGGTTTTTTACCATCAGTATTAAACTTCCGAGGAAAATTACTCGAAGGGATTCATCAGCGAGGCTATGAAATTCATATTATTGCGCCTGATTTAGCTTCCTTCTCTGCCGAACATGAAAAACTCTTAGAGTTAGGTTATTGCGTCCATGACATTCCTATGCAGCGTACAGGTACCAATCCGGTAGCAGACTTAAAAACGTTATTGAGCATGTATGCGCTTATAAAGAAAATAAAACCTGATTATATTTTATCTTATACCATTAAGCCTGTGATCTATGGAACACTGGCCGCATGGCTGGCAAAAGTACCGCATCGTTATGCCTTAATTACCGGTTTGGGCTATGCATTTCAAAATGTAGAAACTCACAGCAAGCGTAGCATTTTCCAGAAGCTGGTACATGGTTTATATCAGCAGGCATTATCTCGCAGTCATAAAGTATTTTTTCAAAATCCAGATGACTTAAAACTGTTCCAAGATTTAAAATTGCTTGGTTCTAATACGCCAGCAGTAGTCGTAAATGGTTCCGGGGTCAATGTTACAGATTTTAATGTTTTACCTTTACCTAAAAATGAGCAACAACAAGCTAAAATTTCATTTTTACTCATTGCCCGTTTGTTAGTAGACAAAGGTGTAAGGGAATATGCTCAAGCAGCAGAAATCATTAAACAAAAACATCCAAATGTAGAGTTTAATCTTGTGGGCTGGATTGATGAAAATCCCTCTGCAATTACGCAACAAGAACTGGATCAATGGGTTGCTAAAAAAATAGTAAAATATTGGGGTAAATTAACCGATGTTCGCCCTGCAATTGCAGAAAGCTCGGTGTATGTTTTACCGTCTTATCGTGAGGGCACACCACGAACTGTGCTTGAAGCAATGGCAATGGGTCGAGCAATTATTACCACAGATGCGCCAGGCTGCCGGGAAACTGTAGTAGATGGCGATAACGGCTTTTTGGTTGAAGTAAAATCTGTTGAAAGTTTAGTGGAAGCAATGCAGAAATTTATTAATCAGCCTGAGTTAATAGAAAAAATGGGCAATCGTTCTCGCGAAATCGCACTTCATAAATATGACGTACATCAGGTGAACACACAGATGATGCAAGAAATGGGTTTAATTTAAATGTTAAAACGTTTACTCGATATTATAATTGCGACTACAGCTTTAATTTTATTGTCACCTTTATATGCTTTTGTCGCTTATAAAGTGAAAAAAAACTTGGGTTCCCCTGTTCTGTTTCGCCAGGTTCGTCCAGGTTTACATGGGAAACCGTTTGAAATGATTAAGTTCCGCACCATGAAAGATGCGGTGGATGCTCAAGGTAATCCTTTACCAGACAGTGAACGTTTAACGCCATTCGGTAAAATGCTGCGTTCAACCAGTCTGGATGAAATGCCTGAACTGTGGAATGTGATTAAAGGCGATATGAGTATTGTTGGCCCGCGCCCATTATTAACAGAATATTTACCTTTATATAATCAAGAACAGGCAAAACGCCATAATGTACGTCCGGGCATGACGGGTCATGCACAGGTCAATGGACGTAATGCAATTAGCTGGGAAGAAAAGTTTAAGCTGGATACCTGGTATGTGGAAAATCATTCGACACTACTCGATTTTAAAATCATGTTTAAAACGGTACATAAAGTTTTAGCTAAAGACGATATCAGTGCCGAGGGTGAAGCTACCATGACACGCTTTACTGGATCACAAAACAAGGATGAAACATAATGACAGCTTTATATATTGGTGTTTATGGCGCTAGTGGTTTCGGTAAGGAAGTAATGCCATTAGTTCGTCAGCAATTTCCAACTTTAGCCAAAGATAGCTTTGTTTTTATTGATGATGGGCAGGCTGGTAATAGTTTAAATGACTATACCGTTTTAAGTTATCAGGATTTTCTTGCTAAACCGAATACATATAAGGCTGTAACGATTGCTATAGCAAACAGTCAGGTTCGTGAAAAACTGGTTAAACGTTTAACAGAAGATCAAATTCAGCATTTGGATATTCATGCAAATAATACTGTGATTCTAGATGAAGTAAGTATTGGTGAAGGAAGCCTACTTTGTCCTTTCACCTGTCTGACGTCAAATATTAAAATTGGCAAATTCTTCCATGCCAATATTTATAGCTATGTCGCTCATGACTGTGTCATTGGAGACTATGTCACCTTTGCTCCCGGGGTGAAATGTAACGGTAATATTCATATTGAAGACCATGCCTATATTGGTACAGGTGCAGTGATTAAACAGGGTACTCCCGACAAGCCTTTAGTGATTGGTAAAGGTGCGATAGTCGGCATGGGAGCAGTAGTGACCAAAAGTGTGCCACCGGGCGTGACTGTAATCGGCAATCCGGCACGAATTTTAGAGAAAAAATAATTTTTCAAACTTATTAAAATTTAGGAATAGGTAATGTTAAATACTGCATTTGAACCATGGCCAAGCTTTACCCAAGAAGAAACCAATGCCGTATCGCAAGTCTTGCTTTCCAACAAAGTTAATTACTGGACGGGACAGGAATGCCGTGAGTTCGAAAAAGAATTTGCACAGTTCGCGGGAACTCAATATGCAGTAGCACTTGCCAACGGTACGGTCGCTTTAGATGTTGCACTGAAGGCATTAGGCATTGGGGCAGGGGATGATGTGATTGTTACTTCGCGTACTTTTTTAGCTTCTGCCAGTTCAATTGTCACGGCAGGTGCAAATCCAGTTTTTGCCGATGTTGAACTGGATTCACAAAATATCTCGCGTCGCACTATTGAAGCAGTTATCACACCAAATACCAAAGCCATCATTTGTGTGCATTTGGCCGGTTGGATGTGTGATATGGATCCGATCATGCAACTGGCGCAGGAAAAAGGTCTTTATGTGATTGAAGACTGTGCTCAAGCGCATGGTGCACAATATAAAGGCAAGCCAGCAGGTTCAATTGGTCATATTGCTGCCTGGTCATTTTGCCAGGATAAGATCATGAGCACAGGCGGTGAAGGCGGTATGGTGACCACCAATGACGAATCACTGTGGAAAAAAATGTGGTCTTATAAAGACCATGGCAAAAACTTTGACAGCATTTATAACAAGCAGCACCCACCAGGCTTTCGCTGGCTACATGACTCATTTGGTACCAACTGGCGCATGATGGAAATGCAGGCGGTCATTGGACGAATTCAACTGAAACAAATGGCACAGTGGACGCAGCAACGTAATGCAAATATGGAAAAGATTTTAGCTGTATTTGAAAACAGTCCATATTTTACCGTACATCGCCCATCTGCAGATTATCTACATGCGGCATATAAATGTTATGTACAGGTCAATATTGAAGCCTTACCTGACGGCTGGTCACGTGACTGTATCATGAATGAAATTGCAGCTTTAGGTGTGCCGTGTTTTAGCGGTTCATGTTCGGAAGTTTATTTAGAGCATGCTTTTGATGGTACGCCTTGGCGTCCAGTTGAAAGACTGGTAAATGCCAAAACATTAGGGGAAACCAGCTTAATGTTTTTAGTTCACCCAACCTTAAGCCAGGACAGCATGCATAAAACGGTAACGGTAACTCAGCAAGTCATTAATCAGCTTTAACATTTTATACATGGATATGGAGAGTGAAAATATATACTCTCCATATCATGTAAAAATTAATTAAATGCTTGGGAATCTGGATAAACACAAGCTTATCTAAGAAGGTTATCTAAGCTAGCTATCTAATAGAATTGAAAAAGAAGCCTTTGCCCCGTGAAATCAATGATTGTTCCATTTGCTACCGCACCAAGACACCTAAAACAAAGCTTTCTTATTGCTTTAGATTTCGTGATCTTTCCGATACTTATCTGGCTCTGCTATGCCATTCGTCAATTTAACCTGGGTACAGAAGTTGTTCCCAATCTGGCTTTCGGTACTTTTTGGGTCAGTTTTTTAGCAGTTTTAGCTTTATGTGTTTGCGGTGTTTACCGCTTTATTGTTCGTACATTTAATGAAGCATTTATTGTTAAATTGGCACTGGCCACAGTACTGACAGTCATTGGTTTATATGGCATGGCATATTTTACCCATGCATTTATTCCTACATCTATTCCCATGATGTTCGGTTTTATGATGTTTGCCTGGATCTGGTTGAGTCGCGGTTTAATTCGGGCCCTTGTAAAGTCTTACCTGCAGTCCGATATTCCACGTAAACGTGTGGCTATTTACGGTGCAGGTTATGCTGGGCAGCAGGTTGCTGCTACGCTCTATCGCTCTAATGAACATTTTCCGGTATTTTTCATTGATGACGATATTTCTTTATCAAGTCAAATGATTGGAGGATTACGGGTTTATCCTCCTTCACATGCTCTAAATTTATTTGCCAAACAGCAGGTGGATGAAATACTCATTGCACTGCCTTCAGTGGGCCGTATCCGTAAAAATGAGATTGTTAAATTTCTGGAACCTGCACATCTTAAAATTACCGAAATTCCAGGTTTGACCAAGCTGGTCGATGGTGAAATTCATATTTCAGATATTCAAGAAATTGATATTATTGATTTATTAGGACGTGATCCAATTCCGCCAATTCAGGAATTACTGGCAAAGAATATCCAAGATAAAGTGGTGATGGTGACAGGTGCGGGGGGATCAATTGGTTCAGAATTGTGCCGTCAAATTATTAAAAATCAGCCTAAAAGACTGGTGATATATGAGCTGACAGAATTTGCACTGTACAGTATTGATAAGGAATTGAATTTAAATACTAATATTGAAATTATTCCCATTTTAGGTACGGTGCTCGATCAACCCAAACTCGAACGCATCATTGAGCAATATGCAGTTCAAACTGTTTATCATGCAGCTGCCTATAAACATGTCCCTTTAGTTGAGTGTAATCCACTGGCTGGACTCAAAAATAATTCGATTGGTACGGCATTTAGCTTGAATGCGGCAGTGAAAAAAGGGGTCGAAACCTTTGTTTTGATTTCAACAGATAAAGCAGTTCGCCCCACCAATGTGATGGGTGCCTCCAAACGTATGGCAGAATTGTACTGTCAGGCTATGGCAGAAGCGCAAGACCAGACCCAAATCAGTATTGTACGTTTTGGTAATGTGCTGGGTTCATCCGGTTCAGTGGTGCCGTTGTTTAAGCAGCAAATTGCCAAAGGTGGTCCAATTACTGTGACCCATCCGGATGTCACACGTTACTTTATGACTATTCCTGAAGCTTCCCAGTTAGTGATTCAAGCCGGTGCCTTGGGCCAGGGCGGTGATGTGTTTTTGTTAGATATGGGTGAGCCGGTGCGTATTCAGGACTTGGCCCGCCAGATGATTGCTTTAAGTGGCTTAAAAGTACGTGAAACAGGCGCTCAAAATGGCGATATTGAAATTCAGTATTCCGGTTTGCGGCCAGGTGAAAAACTATACGAAGAATTACTCATTGATCACGAAGATACTGAAATTACGCAACATACTCGTATTTTAAGATCTTTTGAAAAGCATTATCCTTTAGCTGAGTTAATTGAAATTTTTGAAAAAATTAATACACTTACCGCTATTGATGACGATGTAAATTGGGCATTAACACAATTAGAGCATTATGTTGATGGCTATCATCGCGGTAAAGAAATTAAAGTAAATTAAAGTTAGGTATGATGATGATCAAAAAAGCCATTCTCCCGGTTGCTGGTCTGGGTACCCGTTTTTTGCCTGCCAGTAAATCTATTCCTAAAGAAATGGTCACTGTGGTTGACCGTCCGGCAATTGAATATGTGGTACGCGAGGCGGTTGCAGCAGGGATTGAACAGATTATTCTGGTGACTCATTCTTCTAAAGCATCGATTGAAAATTATTTCGACCGTAACTTTGAGCTGGAAACAATACTCGAGCATAAAAAGAAATTTGATCTGCTTAAAGAAATCACAGAAATTTTACCTCCTCATGTCAGTATTATTAGTGTACGCCAGCCCCAACCTCTTGGATTAGGTCACGCTGTACTTTGTGCAAAGGGCATTATTGGTAATGAGCCATTTGCTGTTTTATTGCCAGATGTATTGGTAAAAGATCATGATCCAGTTAATGATCTACGTCTCATGATTCAACGTTTCAATGCATCAAAAGCTGCACAAATTATGGTGGAAGCAGTACCTGATCATTTGGTTAATCAATATGGTATTGTCGATGTTAAGCATTCCCCCAATGAAGGTGAAAGCATTGTAATGCAGGGCATTGTTGAAAAACCGGCAGTGGGTACGGCACCCTCCAATCTTTCAGTAGTGGGTCGCTATGTTTTACCGGCAAAAATTATGCAGTTGCTTGAAAATACGCCGAAAGGTGCGGGCAATGAAATTCAGTTGACCGATGCGATTGCCATGCTTCAGGAAACAGACACTGTTGAAGCTTATCGTATGAAAGGTCAGACCTTCGATTGTGGTAGTAAACTTGGTTATTTAAAAGCAGTACTTCATTATGGGATCGATCATCCAAAATTGGGGGAAAATTTTAAAGCCTTGATTAAAGAGTTAAAGCTATAAAACTATAAATTATAAAGCTATGAAATTATAAACTAATAAAATTAGGAGCTTCTATGAACGTTGCGGTATTTGGACAAACCCTTTATGCCGGTGTAATGGCAGCTTTATTGGCAGAGTGCGGACATCAGGTGTATTGGTGTGATGTATTAAAAAAGTCATCCTCAGAACAAGTCTATGCACAAGATGAAGCGGTTAAGCAGTTATTGGATAAACAGGAAAAAAATGGGTTCCTTCAATATTGCAACTTTAATGAAATTTCTTTGGACATTGATGCCTATTTTTTTAGTTTAAGCCCGGCTGAAGAAGCACTAGGTATCGAAATTTTAAAAGAACTTAAACAACGACCTATTATTCATCCAAAGTTGATGATTAATGCTTCAACTTTGGGGCTACACAGTACTGAAAAATTCCAGCAGATTCTTGCTGAAGATGAGTGGGTGTATTTACCCGATATGATTCAGGAAGGTAATGCACTACCTAGTATGACGCAAGCCGAACAGCTGATCGTCGGCTGTATTCGACCTGAAGTTCAAAATAAAGTCAGAGAATTATTGCGTCCTTTATTTCCCCGTCAGCAACAGTATCTGTTTATGCCTGTTCTCGATGCTGAATTCACCAAGTTGAGTATTTCTGGAATGTTGGCGACGCGAATTAGCTATATTAACGACTTGGCGGTGGTTGCGGAAAAGCTGGGTATTGATATTGAGCATGTTCGTCAGGGCATGGCTGCAGACAGCCGGATTGGTGCGTCATATTTGTATCCGGGTGCCGGCTTTGGTGGGGAAAACTTCTCCCACGATGTGATGACTTTGGCAAATACGGTGTCGGGTACGGGGGTTAAAAGTCAGTTACTGGCTCAGGTTTGGGAAATTAACCAACAGCAAAAAGAACTTTTATTTCGAAAATTATGGAACTATTTCCATGGTGACTTAAAAGGAAAAACCGTCGCCATTTGGGGAGCTTCATTTAAGGAGAATACCTCTCGTATTCAACAATCTCCTATTCATGTCATGTTGGAAGCCTTATGGGCGCAAGGCATTAAAGTTCAATTGCATGATCCTCAAGCCCTTGCAGAAATTGAAAAAATATATGGTCATCGTGAAGACCTGATTTATTGTACCGATCGATATGAAGCTGTAAAAGGCGCTCATGCCTTGTGTTTGCTCACCGCCTGGAAACAATATTGGAGTCCGAATTATAGGAAATTGCTCCAGAGCATGCAGCATCCTTTGATTTTAGATGGTCGTAATATTTTTGATCCAGATTATGTGAAAGCGCAAGGTTTTGCTTATATGGGAGTTGGACGCTAATGAAACATCAAGTTCAACCCTTTCTGCTTAAGAATGATAAATCTGTTTTAATTAAACTGGATGCTTTAAAAAAACAATTTGAGCAACTGCATTTAAATGAGCTGTTCGCACAAGATGAGCAGCGTTTCGAAAAGTTCTCAGTGATATTTGAACAGATTGTTTTGGATTTTAGTAAGCATCGTATTGATCAAAGTGTATTAGATCATTTGATTGAGTTTGCTGAAACACAAAATCTGGACAACTGGATTAAAAGGCTTTTTTCTGAAGAGTTAATCAATTATACCGAGCAGCGTGCAGCCATGCATTGGGCTTTGCGTCTTCCTGAAAACCATCCACTCCATACACAACTTTCTAATCAGGTACATGAACAATTACAACGCATGTTTAGCCTGGTGGAAAAAATCCATGCCGGACAATGTCGCGGGGCAACCGGTGAAGTGATTCAGGATGTGGTTAATATCGGGGTGGGTGGATCAGACCTTGGGCCATTGATGGTAACGCAAGCTTTATCTGATTTTAAGCAGGCGACTGTAAAATCACTCGATGTCCATTTTGTGTCAACCATTGATGGCAGTCAGTTGTCCGAGCTCTTGCATAAACTGCGTCCAGAAACCACTTTATTTATTATTTCTTCCAAGTCCTTCGGCACTATTGATACCTTGTCGAATGCGCAAACTGCACGCTTGTGGCTGGAAAAAGCCTTTGGTCAACATAGTCAAATGCTGAAACATCATTTTGTGGGTGTTTCGACCAAACCTGAAAAAATGACGGAGTGGGGCATTGCCGAGGAAAATCAGTTTCTCCTGTGGGACTGGGTCGGGGGACGTTATTCGCTCTGGTCATGTATTGGTTTGCCAATCGCTTTAACCATCGGGGTGGAAGGTTTTAAACAATTGCTTGCCGGTGCACATGCGATTGATCAACATTTCCAAACTGCACCTTTAAAGCAAAATATTCCGGTACTGATGGGCTTGCTTGGGGTTTGGAACAACAACTTTCTTGATATTCAAACCCATGCAGTACTGCCCTATGATGGTCGCCTGAAATATTTTGCCTCTTATCTGCAGCAGTTAGAAATGGAATCGAACGGTAAATCGATTCAGCGCAATGGTGAAAAAGTACAATTAGATACCTGTCCGATCGTCTGGGGTGAAGTGGGACCCAATGCCCAACATGCATTTTATCAATTGTTACATCAAGGTACACAGGCGGTGAGTTGTGACTTTATTGCCCCGGTGCAACGTTATAATTCCAATCAGTTTACCTATGCAGAAAACGCTGAGGCCCTGGTCGAGCAGCATCATTTAGCATTGTCGAATTGTCTGGCACAGTCACGCTTATTGGCATTTGGTAATCAGGCACTTGATCAAGCAGAACTCGAGTCTTTGCCTCTGTATCAGCAATATAGCGGTAATCAGCCCAGCACCACCATCTTGTTACAAGAATTGAATCCTTATAGCCTCGGTATGCTGATTGCCATGTATGAGCACAAGGTGTTCGTACAGTCTGTACTTTGGAATATCAATCCATTCGATCAATGGGGTGTTGAAAAAGGCAAGGAAATTGCCAATCAGCTGTTACCGATTTTAAATGGTGATGTGCAGGATATTTCACGTTTAGACGGCTCTACTCAAGGTTTAATCCAGATATTATTGGGAAAAAAGAATGGCTAAAATTTTAGTGACAGGCGGGGCCGGCTATATCGGTTCGCATACTTGTGTTGAACTGTTAAATGCAGGGCATGAGGTGGTGGTTCTGGATAATCTTTGCAACAGTTCCGAAGAGTCTCTTCACCGTGTGCAACAGTTGACCGGCAAAACTTTAACTTTTGTTGAAGGTGATATTCGAGATGCGCAAACTTTGGATACTGTCTTTGCTGGATATCAAATTGATGCCGTCATTCATTTTGCCGGTTTAAAAGCGGTGGGAGAAAGTCAGCAAATTCCTTTAACCTATTTTGACAATAATATTGCTGGTTCAATTAGTTTGGTCAGAGCAATGGAGCGGGCCGAAGTCTTTAATTTGGTTTTTAGCTCTTCTGCAACGGTTTATGATGAAGCCAATAAATCTCCGTTGAATGAAGAGATGCCTACAGGTATGCCAAATAATAATTATGGTTATACCAAACTGATGGTTGAACAGCTGTTGCAAAAACTATCAGTTGCTGATGAGCGTTGGTCGATTGCCTTACTGCGTTATTTCAATCCTGTAGGGGCACATAAAAGTGGTCGCATTGGCGAAGACCCACAAGGAATTCCAAATAACCTAATGCCTTATGTGACTCAGGTGGCAGTAGGCCGTCGCGAAAAACTAGCCATTTATGGCAATGATTACAATACCGTTGATGGCACCGGAGTGCGTGATTATATCCATGTGGTCGATTTGGCCAATGCGCATTTATGTGCCTTGAATAACCGTCTAAATACTCAAGGTTGTCGTGCCTGGAATATTGGCACAGGTCAGGGTTCTTCGGTGTTGGACGTGGTAAAGACCTTTGAGCGGGTCAATAATGTTCCAGTCGCATATAGCATTGAACCTCGCCGTGAAGGGGATGTAGCCACCTCGTTTGCCGATAATGCACGTGCAGTGTCAGAGCTGGGTTGGACCCCACAATATGGCTTGGAAGATATGTTGGCGGACAGTTGGAACTGGCAAAAACAAAACCCAACGGGTTATCAAAACTAAATCATCTAAATAAAAAGGGGAGCTTATAGGCTCCCTTTTTATTGCTCCAATTAAATTAACTTTGAATGAGTAAAGTTAATTCATCAACATACTCTTGCATCGGTTTTGGATTTTTGTCGCGGCGGCTTTCGATATTTAAACGTAATAGGGGTTCGGTATTTGAAGCGCGAACATTGAAGCGCCATGCACCAAAGTCCAGACTAACGCCGTCCGTTTTGTCGATTGCTGGCTTTTGATCGGCATAATGATCAAAAAGTTTTTGAATGGTGGTTTGAGTATCGACAACTTTAAAGTTGATCTCACCTGAACAAGGAAATTTCGCAATCATTTCTTCGACCAGACTGGATAATGATTGTTTGGTTTCAGATAACACCACAACCGCCAGTAACCACGGAATCATGCCACTATCGCAATAGGCAAAATCACGGAAATAATGATGCGCACTCATCTCACCACCGTAAACTGCATTGTGCTCACGCATCACATCTTTAATGAAGGCATGTCCAGATTTTGATTGCACCGCAGTACCTTGATATTGCTCGACCACATCTAAGGTGTTCCACACCAGGCGAGGGTCATGAACAACTTTTTCACCGGGCTGCTTCAGCAAGAAGGCTTGTGCAAGTAGGCCAACAATATAATAGCCTTCAATAAACTGACCTTTTTCATCAAACAAGAAGCAACGATCGAAGTCACCGTCCCAGGCAATTCCCATATCTGCTTGATGCTGAATGACTGCATCACGGGTGCTATCACGGTTTTCAATTAAAATCGGGTTAGGAATACCATTCGGGAAAGTTCCATCAGCTTGATTGTTGATTTTGATAAATTCAACTGGAATATGCAGCTGTTTAAATTTTTCTTCAATGGCATTTACCACATGACCTGCTGCACCATTACCGGCATTCATCACCAATTTCATTGGGCTGATTTTGGTCGGGTCAATGTAGCTCATCAAATGTTCAATAAATTCAGGCAAAATATTGTAATTTTGAGTAGTACCTTTTTTTGCAACGTCAGTAAAGTTTTCTGCTTCTGCCAACGCTTGAATCTGTTTAAGTCCGGTGTCGGCACTAATGGGACGGGCATTTTCACGAACCAGTTTCATGCCGTTATAATCCATTGGATTATGGCTGGCGGTAATTTCGATACCCCCTTGTACATCCAAATGGAAAGCGCCGAAATAGACTTCTTCTGTACCGGTCATGCCCAAGTCAAGAACATTGACGCCAGCATCATTGAGGCCTTTGATCGTGGCTTGTTTCAATGCTTCACTGCTTAAGCGGATATCACAACCAATGACGACTGATTTTGGTTGATAGATTTGACCATAGGCACGGCCAATTTTATAGGCAATGTCTTCATTCAATTCGCTGCCCAGTTTGCCACGAATATCATAGGCTTTAAAACACGTCAGTTGCGTCATTTTTATTTTCTCACTATAAAGAAAAGGCCGGTTTTTACCAGCCTCTTATATATTAAATAAATCTTTATTCTACAGTGACCGATTTTGCCAGATTACGTGGCTGGTCAACATCGGTACCACGCAATACGGCTACATGATAAGACAGTAGTTGCACCGGGATACTGTAAACAATTGGAGCAAGGATTGGACTGATACTTGGCACATGTACCACATGTTGACGATCTTTTCCTTTAATTCCACTGTTTTCATCGGCAAATACAAACAACTCACCACCGCGGGCTTGAACTTCTTCCATATTGGACTTGAGTTTATCCAGCATGTCATCTTGAGGTGCAAGAATCACCACAGGCATGTCATTATCAACCAGTGCGAGTGGACCATGTTTCAGCTCACCTGCTGCATAACCTTCAGCATGGATATATGAAATTTCTTTCAGTTTTAAAGCACCTTCAAGTGCAATAGGGAACTCTGTACCACGACCCAAGAATAAGCAGTGTTGTTTTTCTACAAAAAGTTCAGATAAACGCAAAATATCTTTATCTTTTTGCAGAGTATCTAAAATGACTTTCGGCACATGCCATAAGTCGGTAATGATCGCCGTGGTTTTTTCAGCAGTAATACTTTGCTTCACTTGCCCAATTTTTAAAACCAACAACATGAGTGCGGCAAGTTGCGTAGTGAAAGCTTTGGTCGATGCAACCCCAATTTCTGGCCCAGCCAACGTAAGTAGACTATGGTTGGTTTCACGAATCATTGAAGAGGTTGCAACATTACAAATGGTTAGGGTTGCAATGTTTAAATTTTTTGCAGCAGCACGTTTTTGCGTATCACGAAGTGCAGCCAAGGTATCGGCCGTTTCACCTGACTGTGAAATACAGACATAGAGTGTGTTATTTACAATCACAGGTGTGCGATAGCGGAATTCACTGGCAATTTCAACCTGGCACGGTAAATCAATCAGTTGCTCGAACCAGTATTTTGCGATCATGCCCGCATGGTAGCTGGTACCACAGGCGATGATTTGTACCTGTTGAGTTTTTTCAAAATCAACGACAGCATTTTTTAAGAAATCTTCACGTAAAACATTGCCATTCAATGCCTGGGAAATGGTTTGCTGGATCGCTTCTGGCTGCTCATAAATTTCTTTGAGCATGTAGTGTTTGTATTCACCTTTAGAAGCATTGCTTACCGTGGCATCCAATTCTTTCACAGGACGCTGAACCAATTGACCATCTACAAATATTTCAATGCTATTACGGGTTAAACGCGCAATATCACCTTCTTCGAGGTAAATAAAGCGATTGGTAATGGGAAGTAACGCCAATTGATCCGAACTGATAAAGTTTTCACCAATTCCGACACCAATCACTAGCGGCGAACCTTCACGAACGGTAATCAATTCATCCGGATAATCGGTATGTACAATCCCGAGAGCATAAGCACCTTTAAGCTGCGGAACGACTTGCTGTACTGCAGTTAACAGGTTAGTCGCCGATTGCAATGCATCATTGACTAAATGGGCCACCACTTCAGTATCTGTTTGTGAAGTAAACACATAACCGAGTGCTTCAAGATCATCTTTAAGTTCTTGATAGTTTTCGATGATACCGTTATGAACAACAGCTACCGTGCCTGAAATATGCGGATGAGCATTATTTTCAGTCGGTTTGCCATGCGTTGCCCAACGGGTGTGTGCAATACCGAGTGAACCTTGAATGTCAGCTTCAGCGACTGCCTGTTCCAGGTTGACGACTTTGCCTACACGACGTTCACGCAGTACGTGGCCGCCACTAATCAGCGCCATACCTGCTGAATCATAGCCACGGTACTCAAGACGTTTTAAGCCTTCAATTAAAATATTGCTAATATTACGTTCAGCAACGCCACCGACAATTCCGCACATATTTATAATCCTCTTATTTTTTCAATTTTTGGGGGCGTTGATAGTTTTCTTTAGCCACTTGTTTTGAACGTTCAAAAGCTAAGCTATTCTCGGCAACATCGTGTGTGATGACAGAACCGGCACCGACAGTTGCCCCATTGCCAATACTGACAGGAGCAACCAGTGAGCTGTTTGAACCAATAAAAGCAGCATCGCCAATAATCGTTTTATATTTATTGGCACCATCATAGTTACAGGTAATGGTACCCGCACCAATATTTGAACCTGCACCGACTTCTGCATCACCTAAATAAGTGAAATGATTGGCTTTAGAGCCAAGACCAATACTTGAATTTTTAACTTCAACAAAGTTGCCGATATGCACTTCATTTGCCAATTTTGCACCGGAACGTAAGCGTGCAAATGGCCCAATTTGAGCATCGCTACCCACCACTGCTTGATCAAAAATGCTATAAGGCTGAACTTTGGTGCCGGATGCGATTTTCGTATTTTTAATCACACAGCCTGCACCAATTTCAACATCATCACCAAATTCGCAGTCACCTTCAATGATCACGTTGATGTCAATACGAACATCCTGACCAACGCTTAAGTTACCACGTAAGTCAAAACGAGCAGGGTCGATTAAATGCACGCCTTGCTGCATGAGTTTTTTTGCCTGGTCGCTTTGGAATTCACGTTCCAATCTTGCCAGTTGTACACGGTCATTGACCCCTTCAACTTCAAAAGCAAGGTCCGGTTCAACAGAAGCAACTTCTAAGCCATCTGCAATCGCCATAGCAATAATATCCGTCAGGTAATACTCACCTTGCGCATTTTCATTGGAAAGCTTGGGTAACCATTGATGCAATTTGGCATTACTGACACAGTAGATACCGGTATTAAATTCTTTAATTTGACGTTGTTCATCGCTGGCGTCTTTATGTTCGACAATGGCTTGAATTTGTCCATTTTCACGCACAATACGACCATAGCCTGTTGCATCATCCACAGTTAAAGTCACAATACCAATACCGGTTTGTGCTGAGGCATCAAGTAGGCGTTGTAAGGTATTTTGAGTGACGCAAGGTACGTCCCCCGAAAGAATAAGAGATACACCTTCAGCAGGAAGCACGGGGAGGGTGACTTTTACCGCATGACCTGTTCCGAGCTGTTCTGCTTGTTCTACCCATTGAATTTTTTCTTGCGCGAAGGCTTGTTGTACTTTATCGCCACCATGACCATAAATGGTAATAATATTTGCCGCATTGAGTTTTTTTGCAGTTTCAATCACATGACCCAGTAAAGGACGTCCTGCAAGAGGTTGTAATACTTTCGGTAAATTGGAACGCATACGTGTCCCTTTACCTGCAGCAAGAATAATAACGCTAGTAGACATGTGTAATCCTACAATTTTTAGCTTAAGCCATCAGGAACGATAAATAAATGTAAATGCATAGTGCAGCCCAAATGCCGGCGATAATATCGTCAAACATAATGCCAAAGCCGCCACCGATTTGACGATCGATTACGCGAATAGGCCAAGGTTTCCATACATCAAACAAACGAAATAAGGCAAATCCAACCAGTATCCATAACCAGCTCATGTGCCCTAAATAAATGAGCGGTAAAAAGGTAATGGACTGCCCGGCAAACTCATCCCAGACAATACGACCATCATCATGCACACCCATGACTTGGGCAGTTTGACCACAGATATATATGCCAATTAAGGACATGATGACAATGGCAAAAAGGCTATTTAAAAAACCCAGACTTAACCATGCAGGAATAAACAGCAATGCAAAAGCAGAACCAAAAGTTCCAGGGGCTTTGGGTAATAAACCGGAACCGAATCCCACACCACAAAACACGATGCAGCGGTTTAACCATGACATGTCTTTAAAGTTGATGCTGGGTTTATGCAAAATGTTGGTATCCATAAAATTGCAGCGAATGATCTACGCCATTCTGCACAAAAGTTAAGCCTTTTTGTTGGGTAATTTGTCCAATCTTGGTAATGTTGACATCTATTTGTTGTTGCAAAATTTTTTCATAATTTTGCCGGCTTATTGTAAAGCATAATTCATAATCGTCGCCACCCGCGAGTGCGTATTGCCATTGCTTTTCTTGTTGTAATTTTTTTAAAGCGGCATTAACCGGTAGTTGGTCTAAATCCAAAGTTGCACCGACATGTGATGCTTTAAGAATATGCCCTAAGTCTTGGGCCAAGCCATCAGATACATCAATCATACTTGATGCCAAGCCTTTTAGCTGTTGACCGAGCTGACAACGTGGCGTTGGATAATCCAGACGTTGTTGTAGCGGATGTCCCAAATGTTGCAAGGCATATGCAGCATCACCCACAGTTCCGCTCACACAAACATAGTCGCCCATTTGCGCGCCAGCACGTGTGATGGCTTGACCTGTTTCAATCCAGCCGAGGGCAGTGACAGAAATGGTTAAATGAGGACTTTGGGTGGTGTCACCGCCAATTAAACTCACACCAAATTGATCGCAACACTCATATAAACCCTGACTAAAGCCTTTCAGCCAGTCATGATCAATTTGGGGTAGGCTCAACGCAAGAAGAATACTATGCGGTTTGGCACCCATTGCAGCAATATCAGATAAATTGACGGCAACAGATTTCCAGCCGATGGCATGGGGATTTGTGTCTAGAGGGAAATGTCGGCCGGCAACCAGAGTATCGGCACAGATGACCAGTTGCTGGTTGGGTGGGGGGGTGAGCAAGGCTGAGTCGTCACCAACACCCAAATCGACAGAATTGACATCAGTAGATGTAACAGTCTGACGATTGAAATAGGTGTCAATAATCGAAAACTCAGCCATGCAACAAGTCTACTTAAAAATTAGTTGGCTTGTTGCTTTTCTGCTGCACGTAAGCTGGTTGCTAAACGGTCCAATACACCATTGATGTATTTATGGCTGTCTGCACCGCCAAAGTGTTTAGCCAGCTCAATTGACTCATCTAAAACGACGCGATATGGAATTTCAAGATGATCTTTCAATTCATAGGCACCCAGACGAAGGGTCGCAAGTTCAACACCGTCAAGGGCGCTAAGTTCACGATCGAGTACAGGGATTAAAAGCGCATCCAATGCTTCATGATTGGCAACCACTTGAGTCAACAATTCATGATAATAGCTTAGATCCACTTTATGCATGGCATTTTCCACACGCGTACGTGCTTCAATCTCATGCACCGGATTGTGGCTCATCTGCCATTCATAAATTCCTTGTACAGCAAAGCGACGTGCTTTACGTTTTGCTGCATAAGTTGCTTGAAGTGTTTGCGACATAGCGTTAAATAGCCTTTAACAAGTTAACCATTTCAATTGCAGTAAGGGCAGCTTCACCACCTTTATTACCTGCTTTTGTTCCAGAGCGTTCAATCGCTTGTTCAATACTATCCGTAGTCAATACACCGTTGATCACTGGTAAGCCAGTATCCAGGCCAACAACGCCTAAACCTTTGGCACATTCACCAGCAACAAAATCAAAGTGAGGTGTGCTACCACGAATCACGGCGCCAAGTGCAATGATCGCATCAAAACGATCTGAAGCGGCAAGTTTTTTTGCCACAACAGGAAGTTCCCAAGCGCCAGGTGCGTGAACAACAGTGATATTATCCTCCGATACACCATGACGTTTCAATGTATCAATTGCACCTTCTAGCAAATGTTCGACTACAAAGCTATTAAAGCGACCGACTAAAATCGCGTAACGGCCTTCGCTCGCGAGATGTAACATACCTTCAATACGGCGAACTGCCATAGCAACCTCGTTTATTTCTTAAGATGTTTGTTGTGCGGTGACATATTCCACCACTTCTAAGTTAAAGCCTGAAAGTGCATTGAAACGTAATGGAGAGCTCAGCAGCTTCATTTTTTCAACGCCCAAATCACGTAAAATTTGTGCGCCAACACCAATGGTTTGATATTGCTGTGAAAGGGCAGCATTGGATTTTGTTGGTTTCGGTGCAGTTAAGCTGTCCAGTGCAGGGCCTAAATCTTGTAGGTGGCGTTGACCAATCCAGACCAAGACACCACGATCACTGTGTGCAATTTCTTTCAGGGCACGGTCTAAGTTCCACGCGGGTTCGCCGTCTTGCTTATTGAGTTTAAGTAAGTCACGTGCCGGATTGAAGCCATGGACACGCACAGTCGTCACCCCTTCTTTCGGCTGACCTTTGACCAAAGCTAAATGAATATCTGGGTTACCCAGTTCACGGTAACGGAACAATTCAAAGGTACCGTATTCGGTATCTAGGGTTTGTTGATCAATGCGTTCTACCGTTTGCTCATTGGTCATGCGGTAGTGAATGAGGTCAGCAATCGTACCAATTTTCAAACCATGTTTTTCTGCGAAAACTTCCAGGTCTGGACGGCGCGCCATCGTGCCATCTTCATTAATAATTTCACAAATCACAGAAGCGGGTTCAAGACCTGCTAGACGAGACAAGTCACAACCGGCTTCAGTATGACCGGCACGGTGCAATACCCCACCTGGTTGAGCCATGAGGGGGAAAATATGTCCGGGTTGCACGATGTCTGCAGGTTTTGCATGGGCTGCAACCGCAGTTTGAATTGTATGGGCACGTTCAGCAGGTGAAATACCTGTAGTAATGCCATTCGTCGCTTCAATTGACAAGGTAAAGTTAGTGCCGTGTTGTGCGCCGTTAGCATCCACCATAAGCGGTAGATTTAACTGTTGGCAACGCTCCTTACTCAAAGTCAGGCAGACCAAACCACGTGCATGGGTGATCATAAAGTTGATGTCTTCCGGACGTACGTGTGTCGCCGCAATGACTAAATCACCTTCATTTTCACGATCTTCATCATCCATCAGGATGACCATTTTTCCTGCACGGATATCTGCTACGAGCTCTTCAACGGTATTGAGCGGCATCAACCTTCACCTTCTTTTTGTCTCAAATGACATTTTGCTTGCATTGATTGCTGCATAGTCTAACGTGTTTTGACGTCGTTTGCCTATGCTTATTGATTTCCCTAACTGCCCATTGTTATACACAGTCATAGAAAGCTTGAAAAGAGGACTTTCTTTTAAAAAGCCGTGATTGTGCCCAATTTTTAAGCAGTTAAAATACATAATTCATAACAAGCTTATGCAAAATGGTCAGGATTGGGGATATTTTAAACTGTTATTGCATAAAAAAGCCCCTATCTTTCGATAAGGGCTTTTTAAATTTGGAGCGGAAAAAGAGACTCGAACTCTCGACCCCAACCTTGGCAAGGTTATGCTCTACCAACTGAGCTATTTCCGCAAATTGAGCAGTTTTATAAAAAACTTACACTTAAAAATTTGAGCGGGAAAGGAGACTCGAACTCCCGACCCCAACCTTGGCAAGGTTATGCTCTACCAACTGAGCTATTCCCGCATGCCGTGTATAATACAGTATGCAAAAACAGGGTCAATAACTTTGTGAGAAAACTTGTATCAATTGCATAAAATAAAACCATTTTCCAGGCTTTTGATGATTTTGTAACCAAAAATACTATAAATCAGAAGGGTTGCTTAATAAAACTGTTGAATGATTTAGCGGGTTCAGGGTAAAGATTGAAGCGGAACACGCTATAATCAATCCAGCGCTTAAGTAATTTGGGAGTATTATTATGACTTTAGAACAACAACTGATTCAACGCCTTCAGGAGTTATCTCCGACACATTTAGAAGTGGTAAATGAATCGTCAGGTCATGGCGGTTATTTTCCGGGTAAAGAATCACATTTTAAAGTGATTGTGGTCAGTGATATTTTTCAAGGTTTACGTTTAGTGCAACGTCATCAAAAAATTTATGCTGCTGCGGGTGATTTACTGAGTCCAAGCCGTATTCATGCACTGGCAATTCACGCTTTTGTTCCGTCGGAATGGCAAGGACAAGCCACGCCGAGTCCTGACTGTGCCCATGCACCCAAATCTGAATAAGGGATATTGAACAATGGACATGCAGCTGACTGTTAAAATTATACATATGAGCATTGTGGCATTGCTTATTGGCGTGGTGATTGCTCGGGCTTTTACTCTGTTTGTCGAAGTTCAGGGCAATCAGCCAAATCCTGTAGCACGGAAACTCTTGGTGGCACTTCAACATTTGTCGATGACCTTGATTATATTGACTGGTGTTACATCTTTAGTAATTAAAAACTTTGAAGTGCAGCCATGGTTCTATGCCAAAGTGGTTTTATTTGTGGTTTTGTTTTCATCTTTAATCAAAGCATATAAAAAAGATGACCGTATTTTATTGACACAACGCCGTGCAGGTCTAGCCATTGCTATCGTGGCACTGATTGGGATTATTGGCCTCGTCATCATTAAGCCAAATTTCGGTTGATTGTTAGACATAATTGTTTTTGAAGCAAGGCAGGTAGGTTAAACTGCCAGCAATAAATAAATATAAAGCATAGAGGGCTGCAATGCGGACACGTGTGGTTTTTAATCAAAAAGGTGGGGTGGGCAAGTCAAGTATTGCCGTAAATTTAGCGGCGATCAGTGCACATCAAGGTTTTAAAACTTTACTGATTGATCTCGATCCTCAAGCCAATTCCAGTCAATATGTGTTGGGAGATGATGCAACTTACTCGGTTGATAAACCTGCATTGGAGCCGAATGTTGAAAACTATTTTGAAGAAGTACTGGGTGCTAACCAAAGTAAAGGGCTTTTAGGTAATGCCATTGGTTCTCTTTTAAAGAGCCGCTCCAAAGGTCTGGAAAGCTATGTCCATCAATCACCCTTTAAAAATCTGCATGTGATTCCGGCCAGTCCAACTTTAGGCGCACTGGCACACGCTTTAGAATCGAAACATAAAATTTATAAATTACGCGATGCCTTGCAACAGTTGGCTGGACAATATGACCGGGTTTATATTGATACGCCACCCGCGTTCAACTTCTTTACTTTGTCTGCACTGATTGCCGCAGAGCGGGTGCTGATTCCTTTTGATTGTGATGTCTTCTCAAAACGTGCCTTAAAAACCCTGATTGAAAATGTCATTGAAACCCAAGATGATCATAATGACCGTCTGGAAATTGAAGGGATTATCGTCAATCAGTTTCAGGCTCAGGCAAAATTGCCACGTGAAGTGGTACAGCAACTTAAAGATGAAGGTTTGCCTGTTTTAGACAGTATGTTGCCCCCGTCAATTTTAATGAAAGAATCTCATCTTAAAAATCAGCCTCTCATTTATTTGGCTACCGAACATAAATTGACGCAAGCCTATCAATCATTGTTCAATGAAATTGAACAAAATAAAATTTGAGGTTTCCCATGAAAACAATGTATTTAAGCCTATTACTGGGTAGTACTGTTTTATTAGCTGCATGTGCGACAACCGTCAAACCGACTTATGTATCACCGACGCAATATCAGGCCTTGAACTGTCAGCAATTACAAAGTGAATATAACCGTATCCAGCAATATGTTGACAATGGTGTACAACCTCCTAAACGTAGCGGCGTGGGTGTTGGTGTAGGCGTTGGGGGAGGTTGGGGCAGTCGTGGTGGTTGGGGCATTGGGCCAAGTGTTTCAGTCAACATGGGACAATCTTCAAATACCAAAAAAACTGAATTAGCCCGTTTGTTGGGTGAGCAAGAAGCTGTAGTTCAGGCAGCCCAATTCAAAAATTGTCCGATTATTATTCGTCATAAAGCGCCATAATCTTTCGCATAATCATTCTGTTGTGCATGTTAAATGTACAGCAGGATGATAAAATCTTAGCAAAATGTTTCAAGAAAAAAATATTACTATCAGTTACTTATTAATTTTTAGGGTGAAATTTAGACGCATAAGGTTATGATTTCCTGATCGAAATACTTGTCACTTTTTGTGACTTTCGTATAAGGTGTGCCACTCTTCTAGTGGTGATATCAGGTCTTTATGATTGAGAGTTGGCTTTTTGTGTTGGCAGTGATTGCGGTTCTGATGATTCCGGGTCCAACTAACGCATTACTTGCAAGCTCTGCACACCAACAAGGCATTGCCAAAACCAGTTTATTTATTCCAGCCGAGCTGCTTGGCTATTTTTATGCCATTAATTTATGGGCATTGCTGATTCACTTATGTAGTCCAGTTTGGCCGAACTTTATTCATATTGTGCATTTTTTTAGCGCCCTCTATGTGATTTGGATGGCCTTCCATTTATGGAAAGTTTCCGATTTAGAAACGCATAATCAACGTCACCCTTCTATCCGACCTCGACAACTGTTTTTTTCCACTTTTAAAAATCCGAAAGCCTTGTTATTTGCCACTGGTGTTTTACCGATTGAAACCTGGAACAGTCCAACCAATTTTATCTTGGTATTTGCCGCATTCAGTTTGGTGCTATTGCCTACCGTGGTGTTCTGGATGTCATTTGGAAGCGTTATTTTGGCCGGTCAATCGAAGCAAATAAAAGCCAATCTTTTATATAAAGGATCGGCCATGCTGCTGTTGCTCGGGATGTTGCCTGTGATGATTCGTTTCTTTTAAATTTTACAGCGGTTGCAACACACTCGTTTAATGTGCCTTTTTCAGCCTTTGGCGGATAAAACCAATAATGCCAGGCAGTACACTAATAATAATGATGCCAAAAATCAGATGGGTAAAATTGTCTTTGACAATCGGCATGTTGCCAAATAAATAACCCAAGGTAATAAATGAACCGACCCAGCAGAATGCGCCAATTAGATTATAGGTCAGGAAGAATTTATAATTCATGCTGCCGGCACCGGCAACAAAGGGAGCGAAAGTACGGGCAAAAGGGATAAAACGGGCAAAAATAATGGTTTTACCGCCATGCTTTTCAAAGAATTTTTGTGTATACGCTAAATGTTGTTTGTTAATAAAACGGGATTCCATTTCAAAAACTCGTGGCCCGATAAATTTACCAATATGATAGTTCAGGGTATCGCCCAATACCGCAGCAACAAAAAGTAGGATCACCAGAACGACAGGATCCATTGCCCCAGTTGAAGCCGCTAATGCACCCGCAGCAAACAATAAGCTATCACCCGGTAGAAATGGCATAACCACCAAACCGGTTTCCACAAAAATAATGAGGAAGAGAATGGCATAAATCCAGATGCCATAATTGGTGATAAATTCGAGCAGATGGGTATCGACATGTAAGATAAAATCAAGCAGTTCCATGGGGCTACAGGTAACAAAAATGTGCTGAAATCCTAGCAGTCTGGGACATGAAAGTCAGTATCAGAAAAGAAATTAATTGCTTTTTCATCCTTTCCTTTTTGTCAGGATTTATCTTGCACATTATTTTTTGAATCCCTCTAGAAATAGAAAAACACGCTTAGGATGAACAGGTCATTAAAAAAATTAAAATGTCACCCGATCTTTAATCCCAATATGGCTATAAAAATAAGGTTCTATCCCTATAGCCCGATGCCTTGCTGCGTCTGGTGGCTGCTTTAGATTTAGCCATTTTCCCCTTTATTTTCGGCTTTATTTTTCATGGACAGACACTTCGGATAAATACCCTACATAAAGCTGCGTATAAATTTCCTGAAGGTTGTTTCAATATCATGATTGCTACTGCAATAGCGGAGTCAATCATGAACAAAATATTATTGGCACTGTTTGTTACCGGTTCAATGCTTTCTACAGCACCTGTATGGATACTTAAGGTGATCAGGCCATTATTACTGAAGCTGCTTAAAATATGGTGACTGTTGCACAGGCAAAACAACTTCCCGATAACACTGCGGTCACGCTTTCTGGGGTAATTGTTCGAAAAACCCACGCTCATCCTAATGAACCCATGGATCTAGATGCGGTTAAAAGTGAAAAATTAAAAAGCACTCGAAAAGGGTGCTTTTTTATAATCAAAATATAATGCAATCAATTGAATGCAGACCTTGTGCGAATAGTGTGCTTAATGCGACGAAAAATGATAGAATGCAGCGCTTATTTCGTTTGCCTTACATAGTTGTTTGTCATGACTACCAATACTCAAATCACTGAAGACCGCATCCTGATCTTGGACTTCGGTTCTCAATACAGTCAGCTTATTGCACGTCGTGTACGTGAAGCTGGTGTATATTCTGAAATGTATGCCTATGACATGTCTGAAGAAGACATTCGCGCATTTAATCCAAACGGTATCATCTTGTCTGGTGGTCCTGAAAGTGTTCATGAAGAAGGTAGTCCACGCGCACCTGAAGTTGTATTTAACTTAGGTGTACCTGTATTGGGTATTTGCTATGGCTTGCAAACCATGTCTGAACAACTTGGTGGTAAAGTAGAGCCAGGTACAGTACATGAATTTGGTTATGCTGCGGTTGATGTTTTAGTCCGTGACCAGCTTCTTGGCGATTTGGACGATGGCGAAAACAAACTGAATGTTTGGATGAGTCATGGCGATAAAGTCAGTGCTATTCCAGAAGGTTTTTCTGTAACTGCAAGCACGCCAAGCTGTCCATTTGCAGCGGTAAGCGATCAAAAACGTCGTTTTTACGGTGTCCAGTTCCATCCAGAAGTGACTCATACTGCAAAAGGCGCAGAGTTATTATCTAACTTTGTACACAGCATTTGCGGATGTCGTAATCTTTGGAACTCTGAAAATATTATCGACCTGCGTGTTGAACAATTACGTGCTCAAATCGGCGATCAAAAAGTATTGCTTGGTCTGTCAGGTGGCGTAGATTCATCTGTAGTCGCTGCACTTTTACACCGTGCGATTGGCGACCAATTGACTTGCGTATTTGTAGACAACGGTTTGCTTCGTTTGAACGAAGGCGAGCAAGTGATGGACATGTTTGCTAAAAACATGGGTATTCGCGTAATTCGTGCAGATGCTGAAGAGCGTTTCTTAACTGCACTTGCCGGTGAAGTTGATCCTGAGAAAAAACGTAAAATTATTGGCCGTGAATTCATTGAAGTCTTTGCTGAAGAAGCACGTGCTTTAGATGGCGTGAACTTCCTTGCTCAAGGTACGATTTACCCAGACGTAATCGAATCTGCTGCGACTAAAAACGGTAAAGCGCACGTGATTAAATCCCACCACAACGTGGGTGGTTTGCCAGAAGATTTAGCATTTGAATTGGTTGAGCCAATTCGTGACTTGTTTAAAGATGAAGTACGTCGTTTAGGAACCACTTTAGGTTTGCCACACGAAATGCTTTACCGTCATCCATTCCCGGGTCCAGGTTTGGGCGTGCGTATTTTGGGTGAAGTGAAAAAAGAATATGCGGACATCCTTCGTTTAGCGGATGACATTTTCATGCAAGAACTTCATGCCAGCGGTTGGTATGATAAAACTGCTCAGGCATTTGCTGTATTCCAACCAGTTAAATCTGTGGGTGTAGTCGGTGATGGTCGTCGTTATGCATGGGTGATTGCGCTTCGTGCGGTAGAAACGGTTGACTTTATGACAGCACGTTTCGCTCATCTTCCATATGAATTGGTAGATAAAATTTCGACCCGTATCATGAACGAAATTAAAGATGTTTCACGTGTAGTTTATGACGTGTCATCTAAGCCACCAGCAACGATTGAATGGGAGTGATTTAGGGCTTTCAGGAAGCTCTTGCTTTCTGCCTAAATTACGCTAAGCGCTATGCGCGCGGCAGTGAAGAAAATTATTCGAAAAAAGAGCGCTTAGGCGCTCTTTTTTTATTCTATAATTTTTGAAAATTAAATACTTAATGAGAAAATAAATGGCATTGCCTACTTACGATCAACTCATGTTGCCATTGATGAAACTTTTAGCTGAACAAAATAAGCCAATAAAAATTTCAGATATAGTCGATTTATTAGCAGCGAGTTCTAATCTGTGAGATAAAGAATTAGGTCAATCACTTCCAAGTGGTAAAAATATATTTAAAGATCGAGTCGCGTGGCAAAAAAATATTTGGTAAAAGCAGGTCTAGTACAACAACCTAAAAGAGCATTTTGTGAGATTAGTGATTTAGGTAAGACAATTGATTTAAATGGTTTGAACTCGATGACGAATGATTTTCTATCTCAGTTTGACAGTTTTCAGGATTTTAAATTCAGTAGATCAAATAAAGTTGAAATAGAAAATAGCTTAGTTAGTAATGACGAAGGGCATCAAAAAAAATACCAAGAAACGCAAACACCTGAATAAACGATTCAAAATACAACTAATCTTTTAACATTAAATTTAAAAAATGATTTACTTAAATTTATAAAAGAGAACTCTCCATCTTTTTTTGAAAGATTAGTTGTCGATTTACTCGTTGCCATGGGATATGGCGGATCACATCAAGATGCAGCACAAGCGATTGGTAAAACCAACGATGGTGGTATCGATGGGGTGATTAGTGAAGATCGTCTAGGGCTAGATAAAATTTATATTCAAGCCAAGCGTTGGGAAAATACAGTCGGGCGTCCTGATATTCAGCAATTCAAAGGTGCCTTGGCGGATCAAGTCGCGAAGAAAGGCGTTTTTATAACGACATCAAATTTTAGTAAAGAAGCGATTGAATCAGCTAAAAAATCTGGAATTGTCTTAATTGATGGCGATAAACTCACGTCACTGATGATCGAATTTGGATTGGGTGTTCAAGTTGAACGAAGTTTTCATATTTATAAAATCGACCAAGACCGTTTTGATGAAGAAACTTTTTAGCGATTCATTTTAATTATTCACAGGTATAAATCGCCACCTGATTGCGACCATTTTTCTTGGCTTGGTACAGCGCAATATCGGCATTTTTAATCAGTAAACTCAAATCATTTTGATTTGGTTGTAATTGGGACACCCCAATCGAGACACTAAAATTTAAAAACAACTTATCTTTAATACAGATTTGATGACTTTCAATGGTTCGACACAAGCGATTCGCAATTGCGACCGCATCCTCCAAGGTGGTATTCGGCAGTAACGCAATAAACTCCTCTCCGCCAAAACGTGCTAACACATCGGTGTATCGCATTTCTTTACGCGCAAGTTCAGCAAGCACTCGAAGGACTTCATCACCTATATCATGTCCATAGCTGTCATTAATGTTTTTGAAAAAGTCGATATCCAGCATCAATAAACAGGCTAAATTATATTTTGGCCACTTCTGAATGGTTTGTTCAGCAACCTGCAAAAACTGGCGACGATTATTGAGTTGAGTTAACTCATCGGTATGTGCCAGTTCAGTTAGGGCATAGTAATTCCAGTCATTTAATAGCACCCGTAAAAAATTACGTTTTGAATTTAAAGTGTTATTCCAGCTGATATACATGCTGAGTAATAAAACAGGAGCATAGATGAGCGAAAATAAAACAATTTTTTCTAAGCTGATCAGCTGAAATACACCATAAAAAATGACCGCACTAATCAGCAAAGAAGTGAAGATTGAATTTCGAAAGGAGACTTGTACACATAAATTGCCCAATAAAATAAAAATTACAGAAGCATATATATATGTTGGCACAAGTGCGCTATGTGACAAAATCAGCAGACCTAGCCACAGTGCAGCCGCTGCTGCGACGTATAGGGGAAGCAAGCTATCTAGAATTTTAATATTTTTGCAGTAACGAAAGGCAAGCCAGTTAATTATGATTGCACAGAGCACAAGAATGAGCCGTGAAATACCGGAAAGCATGCCAATTTCAGGAATCAGCAACCAGTCTATAAAGAAATAACTTAAGAATGTAATCTGGCCAATAAAATTAACGCATTTTAAAAATTGTCGTTGGTGTGTATTTTGATAGTCCAAGTAGTATGGTTGAAATTGATCTGGAATACGGGTGGTGGGAGCTTGCAATTCCTGTTCTATCGATTTTCTATTTTCAACTGTACACAGCTGCTTGGGTAAAATATAAGCAGTTTCATGATGTGAATTTTTGTCCTCATTCGTTCCAATCTGATGAGGATTTTTATCATTGTTGTTATAAGAATTTTCTTGATCTCCGCTCAACATGGAGATACCCCTTTCTGTGTGGGATTCGTAAAGCAAGAATAATAGGGACAGGAAGGGATTTTGTATACAGCTTAAACAATCAATGGGGCAGACAATTGTGACAAAATTTTATTTATGTATAAAATTCATATGAATAGGAGATGAATAGAGGAGCAAATGAAAAATGAAGGGCTTGTTTTATTAAGGAAAATTTCAAAACTAATATTGTCCTATACATGATATTCAGCATATTAATTTGGCTATAGGCTGAATCAGTAAGAGCCTATATGATCATATGAATAAGTCAGACATTAAAAACAGTCTAGTCCTTACAATTCAGGATAAAAATATGACCAATAGCAACTATACAGAGCTTTCTGATTCAGACGATTGTGAAAAATACGTAAATCAATTTATTCAGGAATTTCCTTTGCGGAGCGCGGAAATTGGACAGGGCACCGTGATTAAACGTGCTTTACCCAGCCGCCATAAACGCTTAATTGGCGCATGGTGTTTTTTGGATCATGCCGGTCCCGTGACGTTTCCGCAAGGCGATGGCTTGGATGTTGGACCGCATCCACATATCGGCTTGCAGACCTTCACCTGGATGATTGAAGGCACCATGATGCATACCGACAGTCTGGGCACGAAACAGTTGATTCGCCCAAAGCAGGTCAATTTGATGACGGCAGGTTATGGTATTTCACATACTGAAGTTGCACCAGAAACTGAAACTCATATGCATGCTGCACAGCTCTGGATTGCGTTGCCAGATGATCAAATGAATATGGCACCCTGTTTTGAGCATTATCCAGAACTTCCAGTGGTAGAAAAAGATCAGGTCGAATTTACCGTATTGGTCGGTGAGTTTTTAAACACCAAATCACCGGTAGCCGTGCATACAGAATTACTTGGGGTGGATTTAACAGCAAAAGAATCAACCACCACCCGAATTAAACTTAATCCAAAATTTGAATACGGTTTCATGGCGTTGGATGGCGCTGCTGTCGTAAATGGTCATGAACTGACTGAAGACAATATGGTCGTTCTGGAGCCGGGCGTGGCCCAAATTGAAATCCAGCTGCATAAGGGCAGTCGTATTCTGCTATTGGGTGGTGAACCTTTTGAGTCGCCAATATTACTCTGGTGGAACTTTGTTGGTCGTACTCAGCAAGAACTTTGCCAGGCGCGTGACCACTGGATTGAACAACATGCACGTTTTGGCAAGATCGCTGATTATCCGGGACCACGCTTGGAAGCCCCGGCGTTTCCGGATCAAATGCGTGCCTCCAAATAAAGATAAAATTTAAAATAAAGCTAATATTTAGGAATCATTACCCTCATGGCCATTATTGCAAATGCAGAAGTACATAGCCGGGCTGAACCCTGGTCAGGCGAGATCAAAAGTGGCACACACCAGTTTATGACTGATAAACCCGAATATTTTGGTGGGCAAGATCAAGGGCCTGCACCTTACGATTTGATTTGTTCGGGTCTGATTGCCTGTACCATGATTACGCTACGCATGTATGCCAGTCATAAAGGCATAGAATTGGGCGAATTTTCTGTTGAAGCCGATTTTAATGCCAATAAAGAAGGCAAAGAATGGATTGAACGGCGTTTGTCTTTTGCGCATTCCTTATCGGATGAGCTTAAACAAAAGGTTTTAGACATCAGCAGTAAAACACCGGTGACCAAAACCTTGTTGCGTAGCCTAGAGATTCATACTGTACTGATTTAATTTGATCAACAGTTCTAAATGACATTTTATGTAAAGCAGGATGTCATTTTTTTAGCGCTGTGCGTATAGTCAGAGCAGAAAAAATAGAGGTCAAAATAATGATTACATTGCACCATTTGGATCAATCACGTTCTTTTCGAATTTTATGGGCCTTAGAGGAACTGGCCCTGAATTATCAGGTCAAGTTTTATAAACGCTTGCCGACTTTTGCTGCACCGCCTGAATTAAAACTGATTCATCCTTTAGCCAAAGCGCCGGTGTTGACCGATGCCGATCAAACCATTGCCGAATCTGCGGTGATTTTGCAATATCTGCAAGAAACCTATGATCAAAAGCGGCAATTTAAACAGCAGAATAAAAAAGATCAGCAGCAATACCGCTATTGGATGCATTATGCAGAAGGTTCATTGATGCCTTTACTGGTGATGCAATTGGTGATGAATAATGTACCGCAACAGGTACCCTGGCTGGTAAGGCCGGTGGCGAAAAAAATTACAGCAGGAGTGAAGGCCGGATTTATTCAACCGCGTTTAAAAGATCATATTAGCTATCTGGAAGATTATTTGGCGAAGCATGAATATGTAGCAGGTGAATTTTCTTTTGCCGATATTCAGATGGGCTTTCCACTTGAGGCGATTCAGACAAGAACATCAGGGTCATATCCTTATATCGCGGCCTATGTAAAACGTTTGGCGGAGCGTCCGGCTTATCAGCGCGCAAAGTTTAAAGAACAGAACCTGGTTTAGATTGAGTCAGATGTACTGTACCTCTAACTCATGTAGTAGAGACGTTCTTTCGGGAAGATCACTTTAAAGGTTGAGCCTTTATTTTCTTTCGATTCAATTTCTAAATGTGCGCCGTGTTGCATGAGTACGTGTTTGACAATGGCCAGTCCTAAACCGGTTCCGCCGGTTTGACGGCTACGCGCACTATCGACACGATAGAAACGCTCGGTTAAACGCGGCAAATGTTTGGGGTCAATCCCGATGCCGGTATCTTCAACCGTAAAGATGCCGTGCTCGCCATCATCATGCCAACCCATGGTAATGGTTCCGCCTTTAGGCGTGTATTTAATGGCATTGGTAATCAGGTTGCTGAAGGCGCTGGCCAGTTCGGTATCTGAACCAATCAGGTCGCAATGACTGTCGATATCTAAATTCAAGGTGTGGTGATAATCAACGTTATAGGCTTGAGCATCATCAAACAGCTGGTTCATCAGGCTTGGCATTTCAATAATCTGATTCTTGGCAATCTGCTTGTTGCTTTCTAAACGAGACAGCAGCAATAAGTCATTGACCAAGGCATTCATACGTCTGGTTTGTGCCTGCATCTGGTCAAAAGCACGTTTCCAGCGCGGATTTAAATCTTCCTGATCGGTAAAGGTTTCAATATAGCCACTGAGTACGGTCAGAGGTGTACGCAGTTCATGGGAAATATTGTCGACAAAGTCTTTACGCATTTGTTCCAGATTATGCATACGGGTGACATCATAAGCCACCAATAAACGACTTTCGCCACCAAAACGGGTCATTTTGACTTGTACATAATGATCTTCAAAGGCGGAAGATTTCATTTTTAAGCCATCAGGCGCCTCGTCAATATGGTTGAAATATTCAATGAAATTTGGCTGTCGCAGCAGGGTTAAGATATTACGCCCCCGATCTAAAGGCTGTATTCCCAATAATTTTTCCGCTGCGGGATTCCACCATTCAATCTGGTGTAATTCATCAATCAAAACTACCGCTTCGGCCAGTGCAACCAGTGAAGATTGAGCGCGATCAATTAAGCCGACCATTTCTGCTTGTACAATACGTTCTTGGCGCTGTGCGCGATAAACATTAAACAGTAATGCCCCCCAAATCCCATCTAAATTGGGTGGGACATCGTAAGGGCGATTGGAAATCCATTCATTGACCAAATATAGGGAACGTAATTGAAAAGCAAAAAATATCGCAAAAGCGATAAAAATAAAAATCCAGAAATACCCCATCCCGATACCCATTAAACCTGCAATCAGCAGTAAAAAGGCAAGTAAACGTAAATCTTGCTTGGCAAAATTCCATAAACTGCTGTAGCGGAACCGTTTATGTTCTCGTGCTAGTTCCGGGATGGGATAGGGTTCATACATAAAACGCGATTTACCTAAAAAAACGACTAACCTAAAGCGACATCTGCGCGGGTAGAAAAACGGTAACCTGTGCCACGAACGGTTTGTATATAGCGGTCTACCCCAAAAGGTTCCAGCACTTTACGTAAACGGCGAATATGCACGTCAATGGTCCGGTCTTCAATATATACGTTACCACCCCACACCTGATCCAGCAATTGAGCACGAGTATAGGCACGTTCGGGATGAGTCATGAAGAATGCCAATAAACGATATTCTGTAGGGCCCATCTCTAAAATATTATCACCGAAACTGACGCGCTGGCTGACCGGATCAAGTATCAGACCGTTGGCATCAATGGTTTTTTCACCACTCAAGGCATTGGCGCGACGCAATACCGCTTTAATACGTGACACCAGTTCCCGGGTCGAGAACGGTTTGGTCATATAGTCATCTGCACCGGCATCGAGACCTTGTACTTTATGGTCTTCTTCACCGCGTGCAGTCAGCATAATCACCGGAATTTCATTTAAGCTTTCGTCGCGTTTTAAGCGGCGGCACAGGTCAACCCCGCTAATACCCCCCGGTAACATCCAATCTAATAAAATAAGCGCAGGACGTTGATCCACGATCATTTGGTGGGCTTGTTTGGCATCTTCTGCCTGTAAGCATTGAAAGCCTGCCATGTCTAAAGAGGTGTGAATCATCTCTCGAATGGGAAGTTCGTCATCGACGATTAATATATAGTCATCTTTCACAACGCAATATCCTATTTGATGTTAACGGTGAACCGTTTTGTATTTATGACAGGCTTATTACAAAGATTAATTATGACAGTATCATTGCAGAAAGGGGCTATCTGCCAATTTTCGCAAAGAAATGTGACAATTTTTATATTTCAAAATGAATAAATTAAAATAAATCAGTTATATAAATATAATGAATTCAAAGCTTTGTATGTATTTTAAACTCAAGCCTAAGATAAACTTTCTTTTTTCACTATTTTGTCTTTTTCTGAAAAAGTATCCAGCAGTGACAGGAAAACAATACTGCAAGCCGATAAAACCTCTTGCATCGACTGTTTAAAACCACTGACTACCCAGCGAATGGCAATTTGCGTGACATAACCATTTAGCCCGGTTGCAACCAAAGAAATTTCACGTTCAGAACGGTCAATATGGGGCATCATTAACATGACAAAGGCATGAATCATACGGTCAAAACGCAACATGGTTTCATGAATGGTGGCTTGATTATGCAGTTCTTGCACCAGCATGGCATCGATATAAATAATCCGTGCCATACGTGGATTCTCTTTTAAAGTGGTCAGCAATGCGGTTAAGCCGGATTCAATCATTTTTCGCGGATCGGTGGATGCCTGCATGATGGCTTGCATGACATTGTGCTGCAATTGGTCAATCAATTTTAAAAAAATGGTTTGAAAAAGTTCATCACTTTTTTTAAAAGATTCATAGAAATAACGTTCGGTCAATTTGGCTTCATTACAAATATCTTTTACCGTCACTGCAAAAAAACCATGTGTACCATAGGCTTCAATACCGGCTTCAATCAGCTTTTCACGACGTAGCTGTTTACGCTCAGTTAAAGACAAACCTTTAAATTGACGTTCTTTGGTTTTTGACGGCTTATTTTGTTTTTCTTCAAGATTTTCGTATGCTTCAGTCATAAATGTGGTGTGCCGAATTAAATCTAGGTTTTGCCTTATATTAACAATAATTTACTCGTAGACCTATGCTGCAAATGACCAGATGCACTTTGATCTTACAATTGATCATATATTATATTGACAATACGTATTGTCAAAATTATATTGGATCAATGAACTGTACCTCATCAACAGAAAAACAATCGAGATGTTTAGGTGAATGGTGCAGAAAAAACTGGATAAGGATGTGTCATGAAAAATTTTAAAAATAAAGTTGCGGCAATTACCGGTGCAGGTTCAGGGATTGGCCAGCAATTGGCGGTTCTGTTGGCAAAGCAAGGTTGTCATTTGTCCTTAAGTGATGTGAATGAGCAAGGTTTGGCGCAAACAGTCGAACTGGTTAAAGACAGTCATGTACGGGTAACCACCAAGAAGCTGGACGTGGCTGACCGTGATGGCATGAAAGAATGGGCTGCAGATACCGTGCAAAATCATGGTTCAGTCAACATGATTTTTAACAATGCCGGGGTTGCACTGGGTTCAACCGTTGAAGGGGCAAGTTACGAAGAACTGGAATGGATTGTCAATATTAACTTCTGGGGCGTAGTTTACGGCACTAAAGAGTTTTTGCCTTTAATCAAGAAATCGGGTGAGGGGCATGTCATCAATATTTCCAGTCTGTTTGGTTTAACGGCTCAACCGACCCAGTCTGCGTATAATGCCACCAAGTTTGCGGTACGTGGTTTTACCGAATCCTTGCGTCAGGAACTGGATATGGAAAACTGTGGCGTGAGTGCGCTATGCGTTCACCCAGGCGGGATTCGGACCAATATTGCCAATGCGGCAAAAATGAATGACAGCATTCGAAGCTTAGGCATGCATCCGGAACGATCAGCTAAAGCCTTTAATAAATTATTGCGCTGTCCACCTGAAGAAGCAGCCCGTCAAATTATTGAAGCGGTGCAAAAAGATAAACGCCGTTTATTGATTGGTAATGATGCCAAAGCGGTTGATTTGATGCAGCGTATTTTGCCGAGCGGTTATCAGCGTGTTATTGCATTGGCAACAAAACTAGGCAATAAGAACAAGAAATCGGCTTAAAACATAGATATTAAAACCCGCGCATAGCGGGTTTTTTTATGCCTGAAATGTCCCAAAACTGGCTAAAACAGGATTTAAGTCTAAAAAGCACTTATATCTAAAAATAAGAAATAAAAATACAGAAACGAGCTGAATTTAAATAAGCAAGTGTTGAAATATCAACAGATATACCGCGTTAAAACCAACAGGCTTAGTTGAAATAAAATTGATAAATTTATTTAAAACAATAACTTAATTAGTTGGCATGGTTGTTGCGAAATAAGAATCACAGAACAATGAAAATTAGAGGAATAGCCATGACCAGTTTACAAGCTTTAAAAGCCAGAAATTCCCGTTCAGCGGAAGTGAAAGCAGAGCTGGATTATCCAGTGATTGATACGGATATTCATACCAATGAATTCAGTCCATTGCTCGAAGACTATATTGCGCAATATGGTGGCGCGAAAATAGTTGACACCTTTCGTGAACATTTAAACAGTAATGGTTTAAATGTACTGGCTGCAGAATGGTATCGTGCAACGCCACAAGAGCGTCAAGACAAGCGTCTATTCCGTCCACCATTTTGGGCTTCACCTACACAAAACTCTTATGATTTGGCAACGGTGTCTTTACCGGGTTTATTATATGAACGTCTAGAAGAGCAAGGAACAGATTATGCGGTGCTTTACCCAAATATTTCTTTGTTTCCAATTAACTCAAGCAATGATGATTTACGCCGTAGCTTAACGCGCGCAATTAACCATTATCATGCGGATATTTATCGTCCTTATGCCGACCGTTTAACGCCAGTGGCTGCTATTCCCTTAAATACCCCAGAAGAAGGGATTGAGGAATTACAACATGCAGTGAGTTTGGGCTTAAAGACAGCGCTTATTCCGGGTTCGATTCGCCGTCCGGTAAAATCGATCGCTGAAAAATACCCAGATGATGCAGAACTACGTCGCTATGCCTATTGGTTAGATTTTTTTGGCATCGATAGCGCACATGATTACGACCCGTTCTGGCAAAAGAGTATTGATCTTGGGGCTAATCTCTCGACCCATTCAGGCAGTCAAAGTTGGGTGGCCCGTAATTCACCAACCAACTACATGTTTAACCACATTAACCATTTTGCGGATGCATCTGAAGGATTGGCGAAAGCATTATTTTTTGGTGGCGTGACCGAGCGGTTCCCCCAATTGCGTATCGCACTTTTAGAAGCGGGTGCAGCTTGGGGCGCCAATGTATTGACGCATTTGGTTGACCGTTTTGAAAAACGCGGTAATGAGCATATTCAGCAATATAACCCTGCAAATGTTGATCGTGAATTGGTGCTGAGTTTGTATCGCCAATATGGTCAAGAGCTATTCCGTGGCCGTGACTATAGCGATGATGAAATTCTTGAGCATATTTTTGGCATTATTTTGCCGTCCCATTACCGTGAGCAAAATCCGCAAGATATTAATGACTTTGCTTTAGCTAAAGTACAAAACAAACAAGATATTTTTGACCGTTGGGTACCAAACTTCTACTTCGGTAACGAAGCTAATGACCGCACTATTGTTGGCGCATTGCATCCTCAAGCAACACCATTTAATCAAAAAATAAATGCTTTATTTTCATCAGATTCAGGTCATTGGGATGTACCAGAGCTGACTGAACCTTTGGCTGAAACTTGGGCTTTAGTCAAAGAAGGTGCGATTACTGAAGCTGACTTTAAAGCCTTGGTATTTGATAACCCTTACCGTTTTTATACCGCAAACAATCCTGATTTCTTCAAAGGCACGCAAGTGGAAGAAAAACTGAAGAACAAACAGGCCGCATAACCCGTATTTCCCACGCCCTACATTTACCCCCAAGTCCTTGGCTTGGGGTTGGGGCAGCTTTGCGCTTTGGGGCACAAAAAAGAAGTGAATTGAGAATATGAAAAAATCATCGTTAAACCTTGCAGTAGCATTAATTTTATCTGCAACCAGCCAAGTGAGTTTTGCCGGCGACGCTGACTTACAACAGCAGTTGAGCAGTTTGAAACAACAAATTGAAACCCTGCAACAGCGCTTAAATGCTGTTGAAGCACAACCTCCAGTCAAAGCGGCTGTCGTTGTACCCGTGAATGACAGTGTAAAAAGTTATAACCGCGAAGATACTAATGGCTCTGAATTGGCTGCTGTTCCAACACCGGCAACATCAGATGATATTGAAGGTTTACGTGCCGATGTAGAAAACTATAAATATGATCAGTCGCGTCAGTACGAACGCCAAACAGTAAAGTCAGCGCGTGATACGACTTTGTTTGGTACAGTTCAATTGCGTGCCAATGTGCAAGACAACAACACTGCGCCCAATACGCCAAAATCAACCTTTGATGTCGGTACAGCATTAATTGGGGTGCGCGGTAACTTATTTAAAGATTATAACGAAGGTAAAAACCTCGATTACCAAGCCTCTTTTGGATATTCAAAACGTAACGATGGCAGCAATAACAGCAACTTTAACTTGCTTGATGCTTACTTGCGTTATCACGTGCTGTCGACCAATGGCGGCGCAGAAATTTCTAAGCTGAATCTGACATTAGGTCAGCAACTGCTGCCTTTTGGTCTGGATGTCCAGTCACCTGAGGATTTACGTCCAACCATTAGCACTGCAACCGCACCCACTTATTTGGGTTTATTTACCCGTCAAAATGGTTTTATTGTTCGTGGCGATGCAAAACCTTTTGTTGATTATGGCTCAAATTATCGTGCACCGTTATTTGAATATGCGATTGGTGTAACCAATGGTAATGGTAGCAACAAAACCGATGACAATAACGGCAAAGACTATATCGGGCGTGTGGCATTCACTTTACCTGTCGACTATGCAAGTTGGTTACGTGAATTCAAAGTCGGTGCGTCTTATATCAAAGGCGAAGCAAAATTATCCGGCTCAGGTATTACTGACAACAAAGCAAAACGTGATCGCCTTGGTTTTGACGTGTATTACAACCACGCACCGTTTGGCGTGACCTATGAATATCTGCAAGGCAAGACTGATTACATCAATACGACTGCGCCTGCGGTTAAAGAAGCCAAAGCAGAAGGGCATACTTTTACCGCCTTTTATACTTTGGGTGACCAGTTCTATAACAGTATTAAATCCAATGCCAAATTTGACGATTTCTGGCCGAAATCGATTCAAGGTTACTACCGTTACGACAGTTATAACCCAAATAAAAATCAAAAAGATTATCTCGATAGCGCAAGTGGCCGTATTGGTGAATACGACATTCATTCACTAGGTTTAAACCTGTTTTTTGCCCAGACCACCAAATTTCAGTTACAGCTCAATCATTACATCTATGACATTGAGGCTGCGGCACAGAAAGACACCAATGAACTGCAAGCGCAATTCCAATACACATTTTAATTCAATCATTTAATTCAATAGGATCGTTAAATATGAAACTTTTTTCTAAAAAAATAGCCGCAACATTCCTGGCCTTATCGGCACTGGGACTCAGCTTGCAACTGCATGCAGCCAATCCCAAAGAAATCCGCATTTCTATGTCAGGTGCGGGTGAAGGTGGGAAGCCTAAAACAGGGGGTAGCTTTGTCGCTTCAGCGCATTTACGCGGTGTATTAGAGCAAGAATTTAAGAAAGATGGTATTGCTGTGAAGTGGTTATTCTTCCCAGGTGCAGGCCCTGCAACCAATGAAGGTTTAGCCAACGGTAAAGTCGATTTTGCTTTACATGGTGACTTACCTTCATTGGTGGGTCGTTCTACTGGACTTAAAACTAAGGTTCTATTTTCGACTGGGCGTTTTGGTCCAACCTATGTGGTGGTTCCTGCTGGATCAAGTGCTAAGTCTTTTGCAGATTTAAAAGGTAAAAAGTTTTCAATCTTTAAAGGTACAAACCAACAAATCGTGTTTAACCGTGTCTTGGCTAAATATGGCTTTACCGAACGTGATCTACGTGTCATTTCCCAAGATGCTTACTCTGCTCGTACATCTCTAGCAACAGGTGATATTGATGCCGCGATTACTTCACCATTTAGTTTGGTTTCACGTGGAGTCGCAAAAACTTTACTTGAGATTAAGGATCCAAAAGTTGCCCCGATTGCACATTTTTGGGTAACCGAAAGTTTTGAAAAACAATATCCAGAAGTGACACAACGTGTCGTCACTACACTGATCAAACAAGCACAGTGGAGTTCAGAAGAAGCCAACCGTGTGGCGCAATATAAGCTCTGGTCACAAAGCGGTACTCCATTGGTTGACTATCAAAAAACCTGGGATGGCTGGAACCTCAAAGATCGCAACACTCCATTACTGGATGAATTTCACCGTTCACAAATCGACAGCGCTTTAAAAATTGCCAAAGATGCAAAACTTATCCGCCGTGATGTCGATACCAAGACCTGGTACGAACCGAAGTATTTAAACAATGCTTTAAAAGAACTGAATTTGCAGAACTATTGGCGTCAATTTAATGCCAATGGCCAGCCTAAATAATTCAGGAATGTGGTCATGAATCCGATTGAAAGCAACGTCGTCGCTAGCCCTTTAACCGCGAAATTCATGGGCAGTTTTGTGCTGCTGACGATTATTGCAGGTCTTGGAGTGGGTGTTGCCCGTATCTTGATTTCATTGTACGCCGTGCAACTTGAAGCGACTGAGCTTCAGCTTGGATTGATTGCTGCAGCACAAAGTGTCGGTATCTTGTTTATGGCGCTGCCGATTGGTGTTTTGGTGCAGCGCCTCGGTTCATTGAAAGTTTTTAGTATGGGCAGTGTGATTGGTGCAGGTTTATATACCCTGACACCGCTGCAAGAAAGTGCATGGTATTTACTCATTGTGACGGCATTGGTGAGCTTTGTTTTACCGATGCGCTTTGTCTCGATTAATACGGTTTTCCTGAGCAACTTAAAACGCCTCGGGCCAGCCAAAGCAGGTTGGTTCCGTGGTTCACACATGATGGGTTTTTTCCTGATCGCACCTGCCTTAACAGTTTTACTGATTCAGCATTTTGGTTATAGCGGCAGTTTTTACTGTGTGGCGTTTTTGTTTTTGGGCACACTGATCTTTGCGCCATTTTGCTTTCAGCAGATTCATCAGACCGCAGCCAATGCACCAAGTTTTCAATGGCGTGACGTGGTGGCACCACTGGCATTACTCAAAATCCATACAGCACTGCGTATGGTCTGTGCCTTAGAGTTTTTAAGCAGTGTGGCGAATAATTATTTTGGTTTTTTTATTGTCGTTATCGCCATTCAAAGTTTTTCACTGTCTGAATCCATAGCGGTGATGCTGCTCACCACACAAGGTATCGTGTTTGTCGGTTCCTTATTCACACTCGGCGGTTTGGCCGAACTGATTGGCTATGCCAAGTTTTACTGGATTGGACTGAGCTTGATTAGCAGCGCATTACTCATTTTGGCCCTTACCCCAGTGACGTTTTGGATGTGGCCGGCATCGCTGATGTTGGGACTTGGTTTGGGCATGTTGCACATTGCCAATTTTATGTCCTTTGCCAAAGTGGGTGAGCAAACCGCCATGGCAAAAATCTCACCGATCTTGGCCTTGGTGGGTCCTGCTGGTGGTTTGTTTGGTGGCTTTTTAGGTGCAGCATTTGGCGCCAGTCTGGGCTTACAAAATCTATTTTTACCGATTGGTCTGGCGTTTATTGGACTGATTTTAGTGATCTCTCGTGATCAGGCATTTATCTCCTTTTTAAAACCTGATGATTCACAACAACTCGCAGAAGGACAAGAATCATGAGCCTTACGAATGTAACCGCACATTCGGTACAGTGGCAAAGTTACCGTAGTGCATTTGAATTTTTTAAGAAGTACCTAAAAGTAACCTTGCAATTGGCTTGTGGTCTGCTGCTACCGGTGTTGTTGCTGGGTGTGTGGTATGTGGCAACGCTCAAACAGTGGTTGCCGGAACAGATTTTGCCAGCACCGCAGTTGGTGTGGAGTACAACGGTTGAACTGTGGCAGTCGGGCGATTTGCAATTTCACTTTTTGATCAGTGCCAAACGTATTTTATGGAGTGTGTCTTTAGGTGTCAGTATTGGTGTGAGCCTTGGGATTTGGTTTGCGTTGTCACAACGCGCGCAGCGTTTTGTCTTGCCGAGTATTCATTTGCTGATGCAATTTCCGATTATTGGCTGGATTCCACTGCTGATGATTTTTTTGGGCATTGATGAAGCCTTGAAAATTGTTGCGATCTCGCTTGCGGTGCTTTCTCCAGTATTGATTGCGACCTTTAAAGGCATTCAACAAGTGCCAAATCGATTGCTTGAAGTGGCGCAGGTCTATCAATTTTCCAAATTCCAAAGCTTTTCCAAAGTAATTTTACCGGCAAGCCTGCCTGCGATTATCAGTGGTTTGCGCCAAGGCGTGATGCAAGCCTGGTTAGCTTTGGTGTTTGTTGAACTTCTTGCAAGCAGTGAAGGGATTGGTTTTCTGATGGTGTGGGGACGTCAACTCATGCAGATGGATATTATTTTCATGGGCATTATTTTAATTGGTGTGACGGGTTTTGTTCTGGACAGCGTATTGGCTGCCTTTGAACGCCTGGCTCGTTTTTACGCAACGCGAGTAGGGGCTTAATCATGTCAGAACTCAGTCTTGAAAAATCAGCAATCAGCGTAAATTCAGGTTTTGAAAAAAGTCTTAAAGTGCTGCAAGCCTTGATTTTACCGATTGCCTTTATTGCACTTTGGGCAGTGGCTTCAGCTTTACAGTGGCTCGATCCGAAACTGATTCCATCGCCATTAACCGTGTTGAGCGGTGCAATCCAGAGTTTTAGCCAAGCTGAATTCTGGCAAGGTTTTGTGGCAAGTCTAAGCCGTAATTTTACCGGTTATGTCATTGGCGCAAGCTTGGGGGTGGCTTTTGGTGTGGCACTCGGTACTACGCGTTGGGTCAGCTGGATTTTTGCGCCCAGCTTTAATGTATTACGCCAAGTATCGCTGTTTGCCTGGCTGCCGTTGATCTCGACCTTTTTAGGTTATGGCAACGGCGCAAAAATTCTATTTATTGCCTTATCGGTATTTTATCCCGTAGCCTTGCATAGTTTAGAGGGCGTAAGTAGCATCAGCGCGAAATACAGTGAAGTCGCAAGAGTCTATCAATTTCCAAAACTGTATACCTACCGCAAACTGATTTTACCGGCAGCTAGTCCACAGATTTTTGTTGGTCTACAACTGGGCCTAATTTTCGCCTGGCTGGCAACCGTAGGCTCAGAATTTTTATTGGCCAATTACGGTGTTGGTCTCGGTAACTTGGTGATTCGTGGTCGCGAACAGTTCAATGTGTCTTTGATCATTTTAGGCATGCTGAGCATTGGTATTGTCGGGGTGATTTTAAACAGCATCCTTGCCCGTATAGAACGAAAAATACTGCGCTGGCAGCAGCGTAGCTAGGAGAAATAACAATGAAAATACTTCCTAAATTTTGGCAAAAAGCGGTCTTGGCTGCAGTGATGGGTGCAAGTGTGGTTGCTGGCTGTAGCACGCAGCAGGTCGATAAAAATCCTACAGCAGAAGTCACCCATTTACGCTACCAAAGTTACCCAGGTTTGGTGTCGCTACCTGAACTGGCGCAAGACTTGGGCTACCTGGGCAAAATTAAACTGGATTACGTCGGCACAGTACAAGGCGGCCCACAAGACTTACTGACTTTGGTTTCAGGTGATGTCGATTTTGCTTCAGCCTTTAATGGCGCCGTGGTGAAAGTCATTGCCGCAGGTTTGGATGTTGTGCCTGTGGTTGCCTCGTATGGCAGTGATGAAGAGATGAATGCCGGTTTCTATGTGCTGGAAAATAGCAAAATTCGTGGCGCACTTGATTTTATTGGTAAAAAAGTCGCGGTGAATGCCTTTGGCGCACATTACGAATTTATCGTCAAAGATTATTTATTACGTCATGGTTTAACTGAAAAAGAGATTCGTGATGTTGAGCTGATTGTGCTGCCACCGGTGAGTGCCGAGCAAGCCTTGCGTAATGGACAAATTGATATTGCCGTGTTCTCGGGAATTCTGGAAAAACGTGCATTGAAGAGTGGGGGTGTACGTCCAGTGTTTAAAGATATTGAGCTATATGGGCCATTTACTGCGGGTAGTTATTCAATGCGCAAAGACTTTATTGCCCAACACCCTGATGCCGCAAAAACCTTTGTCAGCGCTGTGGCACGTGCGCAGGAGTGGCTACACAACACGCCAAAAGCGCAAATTGTGGCGCGTATGGAAGGCATTATTGATAAACGCCAACGTAATGAAACCAAAGTATTGATTCCGTATTACACGGGAACCGGTGTACATGCGGTGGGCGGCGTACAAAAAACTCAAGACTTCGAGCCATGGGTCAATGCCTTGGTGCAAGAGCAAAAACTTAAACCTAATCAATTGAATGTCAACACGCTCTACAGCAATGAATTCAACCCTTATGCAACGCTCAAGAATTAAGATTAGAAAGGAATACAACAATGACCAGTGCCTTAAATTTAGATCACGTGCGTAAGGTATTTCCTGCGCAAAATCATCCCAATAGCAAAAATTACAAACCCGAATTCGTGGCAGTTGAAAATATCACTCTAGATATTCAGCACGGTGAGTTTGTTTCGATTGTCGGTCCTAGTGGTTGCGGTAAATCGACTTTGCTGGATCTGATTGCCGGTCTGACCAAACCCTCTTCGGGGCAGATTTTGCTCAGTGGCAAGCAAATTACCCAACCCGGTTTAGATCGCGGCATTGTGTTTCAGCAATACGCGCTGTATCCATGGCTGACCGCTTTAGAAAATATTGAATTTGGTTTAGAGGCCAAAGGTGTAAACAAAAGAACACGCCGTGAAAAAGCCCAGTATTACCTGCAATTGGTCGGGCTTTCAGGCTTTGAAAAGCATTATCCGACTGAGCTTTCAGGGGGGATGAAACAGCGGGTGGCGATTGCGCGCAGTCTGGCGTATGAACCTGAAATTTTATTGATGGATGAGCCGTTTGCCGCACTGGATGCGCAGACCCGTGAAACCTTGCAAGAAGAGCTGATCAAGATTTGGCAATCGTCTAAAAAGACCATTGTTTTCATCACGCATAGTATTGATGAAGCGATTTTTCTCAGTCAACGCGTGGCAATTATGACCTCTAGACCGGGACGGATTAAGGAAATTATCGACATTCCAGCCAGTCTGAAAGCCAAAGGTGAGGACATCCGTTCAACGGCTGAATACGGCAAAATTCGTCATCAAATTTGGTCGCAGCTTAGCGAAGAAGTGATTAAGGCGCAGGCACTCGAAAAAGACAAACAGCTTGCTCACGCATAAATAAATGAGAGGAATATTCATCATGTCATCAACTCAACAGGCGATTCCGCATCGCCAAACCTATACTGCGGCAAAACCCCGACTGCAACTGAGCTGGCTGAATACGATTTTTAAACGCAGTATTGCCATCATCTTATTCTTATTATTATGGGAAAGTTTGCCGCGTTTAGGCGTAGTCAGTCCTGCATTTTTACCGCCATTGTCTGTGGTGCTGGATACCGCATGGCAGCTGCATCAAAGCGGGCAACTGGGCACGCATTTTAGCGCCAGTATTCAACGCTCGATTGTTGGTTTTGTTTTGGCCTTGGCGATTGCCATTCCACTGGGTCTCATCATTGGTTGGTATAAACTGGTGGCAGAAACCTTAAACCCATTATTGGAGCTGTTTCGTAATACCACGGCGCTGGCATTAATGCCGTTATTCATTTTATTTTTAGGAATTGGTGAAGCTTCTAAAATCAGTCTTTTGGTTTACGCATGCACATGGCCGATTCTTTTAAATACCATTACCGGTGTACAAACCGTTGATCCGTTGCTGATTAAATCAGCGCGCACCATGGGTTTAAAACCGTATCAATTATTTCGTAAAGTGATTTTGCCGGCATCGGTGCCGACCATTTTCGTGGGCATCCGTTTAGCCGGGGCGATCTCCATCCTGGCACTGGTTGCGGTTGAGATGTTTGGGGCTAAAGCCGGTTTGGGTTACCTGATTATGTATTCACAATTTAGTTTTGAAATTCCACAAATGTTTGTCGGGATTTTGGTAATTACCTTAGTGGGCTTATCTTTTAACTATATTTTGATTGGACTAGAAAAATACTTTACCGCCTGGAAACGTAATCCATCGGAATAATATTAATACCTCAGAATTAAAATGCAAAAAAGCAGTGTTGATTCACTGCTTTTTTATGTGTTGAATAAAATATGAAATGAAGATAATTTAAAAAAATAATAACTTTTTTTTGATTTTTAAATGTTGTTTAAATTAAATTCATGAAATGATGAATATAATTTTAAATATATTATTTTATATTTAAAATTAGCCTTATTATAATAATGCATATTTCATTAAACGCGTGCGAATCACATTTCGTGTCACACCCAGTAACCTGGCGGTATGTACCTGATTGTACTCGCAGTAAGTATAGGCGCTGCGAATAAATTGCTCTTCAATCAACTCATTGATATTGAGTTGCGGCAATTGCTGCGAGGCTTGGAACAAATGCTGAAAGGTGGATTGCAATAATTTTTCAGCATCGGCGTTGGCCAAAATTTCCGGCAATGCGCTTATATCTAAATCGTTTTGCTGTGTGCCCTGATTTTGCCCTTTGCTGCGGCTATGTAACAGGTTGGAAAAGCGGATATCTTCCGGTTCAATCACGCCATTTTGGCTGACCAGAACTGCATGGTGAATGGTATTTTCCAGTTCACGGATATTACCCGGCCAGCGATGTTGTAACAGTTTTTTTACCGACAGCGGGCTGATGCGTAACGGCGTTGCATGCGGATCCGTTTGATAACGTTCCACAAAGAATTTCGCCAAAGGTAAAATGTCATCACGACGCTCTGAAAGCTTGGGAATACGCAGCAAAGCGACATATAAACGGTAAAATAAATCTTCACGGAATTTGCCTTCCAGCACTGCTTTTTCAAGGTCGACATTGGTCGCGGCAATGATGCGTACATTAATCCGAATTGGTTTTAAGGATCCGACCCGAACAATCTCGCGTTCTTGTAGAATCCGCAGTAATTTGACCTGCATCGACAGTGATAAATCGCCAATTTCATCTAGAAACAAGGTGCCATTATGCGCAGCTTCAAACCAGCCAATGCGCTGATGAATCGCGCCGGTAAACGCGCCTTTTTCGTGGCCAAATAACTCACTTTCTGCCAGAGATTCGGTTAAAGCACCGCAATTCACCGCAATAAAAGGAGCTTTGGCACGATGACTTAGGGCATGAATTTGTCTGGCAACCAGTTCCTTACCGGTACCGGTTTCGCCAATAATCAAGGCATTGGCATCGCTTGGTGCAATCTGTTCAATGCGCTCAAGTAAAGCCTTTGACAGTGGATCTTCAAAGACGGTCGCTCGTGCGCGTTCGTAGCGAACCGTCTGACTGACGCTAGGATGCGTTAATATAGACATATGATTTGCTTCATTATAAAAATTCAGCTCATCATGAAATATTTAATATCGAAAAATAAATAATAAAACGATATTTAATTATCTGTTTTGCTGCATAAATGTTTTTGATAAATATATCTATTAAATAGATAAATAAAGCGCATAACTAAATATTAAATCGAGATAAATAATCAGTAAAAAATATTTTATATTAAGAACATCATAAACACAGAGTAATTATAATGACAATCACAGCGGTTAATGTACGTAACCAATTTAAAGGCGTTATTCAAGAAGTATTAGAAGGTGACGTTGTTTCAGAAATAAATGTGGAAACCAAAGCCGGTCTTTTTACTTCAATTATCAGTACACGTTCTGTCAAAGATCTCGATCTTAAAGTCGGTTCTGAAGTAGTGGTATTGATCAAATCGACGGAAGTGTCTTTGGCGAAACTTTAATTCGCCATTGCCTTAAGCTTTACAGGAGAATTGAGCTATGACACAGCAACAGACCGGCCATGTATCTATTCAGCAACTCAGTAAAACCTATCCGACCCAAAATAATGAAGCATTAACCGTACTGGAGAATATTAATTTAGATATTCAGCCGGGTGAATTTATCAGTATTGTCGGCAGCAGTGGTTGTGGAAAATCTACACTGTTACGCTTATTGGTTGGACTAGAAAATAGCTATCAAGGCCAGATTCAGGTAGATGGCAAAAAGATTTTTGGCACCAGTTTAAACCGCGGCATCGTGTTTCAAGACCACCGTCTTTTTCCGTGGTTAAGCGTACGTGAAAATGTACGGATTGCACTACATCAAAGTAACCTGAGCCGTGCTGAAGAAGATCTTATCATCGATGAACATCTGGAATTGGTGAATCTCACCAATTTTGCCAATGCTTATCCATCACAGCTTTCAGGCGGGATGAACCAGCGCGTGGCTATTGCACGCAGTTTGGTGAATCGTCCGGAAATTTTGTTTCTGGATGAACCCTTTGGTGCACTGGATGCCTTAACCCGACAGAATCTGCAAGATGAATTGCAGCAGATTTGGCAGGCAGAAAAAATCACCATGGTGATTGTGACCCATGATGTGGAAGAAGCGGTATTTTTAGGTGATCGTGTGGTGGTAATGCAACCCCATCCCGGTCGGATTAAACGCATTGTGGAGGTGCAGGTTGCGCATCCGCGTAAACGTGAAGATGTGCGCTTGCACAATATCAAAAATAATATTTTGCTCGATTTTAGCGATCCGTTAAAAGACCAATTACATAGCAATAAACAGCCACTGAAGTTTTCAGATTATCAATTTGCTTGGTAGTCGTCATTTATTTTTATCCAAAAACCTGCGTAAAGCGGGTTTTTTGATGTCGATTGAAACTATTCAATCATAAAAAATCCCTCATGAATGAGGGAAATTCAACTGGTTTTAAATTAAGACGCTTTCACTTCCTGACGTGCCAAAACATACTGGTTTTCTGGATATTTTAAGCCTAAGTTTTCACGTAAGGTTGAACCTTCGTATTCGGTACGGAATAAACCACGGCGTTGCAGTTCAGGCACAATAAAGTCAACAAAGTCATTCAGACCAGCAGGGCTAGTGGGAGGTAAAATGTTAAAGCCATCTGCGCCTTCATTTTCAAACCAACTTTGTAATTGATCCACGACCTGTTCAGGCGTACCGATTAGAGTCCAATGCCCACGTGCGGATGCAATATATTCATACAGTTGGCGAATGGTGAAATTATGTTTATGTGCAATATCAATCATCATTTGCTGACGACTGGAGAAATTGATATCGGCATCTTCAAGTTTCGGGAACTGCGCATCGAGGTCAAATTTACCTAAATTAATACCGCCAGAAAGACCTGAAAGCAGATTTAAGCCCACTTCGGGGTGAATCAAGCTATTCAATAATTGGTATTTTTCTTGGGCTTCTTGTTCGGTTTTCGCCACAAAAATAGAAACACCCGGCATAATTTTAAGCTCATCGCCATGACGACCATATTTGGTTAAGCGGCTTTTAACATCACGGTAAAATTCCTGCGCATCGGCTAAATTTTGCTGTGCAGTAAAGATTACTTCGGCATATTTACCTGCCAGTTCACGTCCATCTTCCGATTGACCAGCTTGTACGATGACAGGATAGCCTTGTGGCGGACGCGGTACGTTTAGACCACCTTCCACCTTGAAAAAACTGCCTTGATGTTTTGGCGCATGGAATTTGGTGGCATTAAAGAATTCACCACTGTGTTTGTTATACACAAAGGCATCATCTTCCCATGAATCCCAAAGCTTTTGCGTGACTTCAATAAATTCATCTGCACGTTCATAACGTGTTTTCGGATCTGGATGTCGTTCTAGGCCGAAGTTACGCGCGGTATCGGACGAGGCAGTAGTCACGACATTCCATGCTGCGCGACCTTTGGAAAGATGATCCAGTGAGGCAAATTTACGTGCCAAAATATAGGGATCTTCATAAGTGGTCGAGGCGGTTGCAATAAATCCCAAGTTCTTGGTCACCGCAGACAGGGCAGCAAACAAAGTGACCGGTTCGAACCCGACTGCTTTGTCGCCTAAACCTTTGGTGCCTTCTACAGCATTACCCCAACTAATCGATAAGCCATCGGCAAGGAAATAGGCATCGAATAAGCCGCGCTCTGCGGTTTGTGCCAGTTCAATAATATAGTCTAAATTCAGGTGATCTTGTGGACGAGATTCAGGATGGCGCCAACCGGCTAAATGTTGTGAAGTCGGTGGAATAAAGGCACCCAGTTTAATTTGACGTTTTGACATTGTTATATCCTATGGATTCTAATAAATATTCAAAACATCTAATTCAATCTTTGTGCCAATAATAAACTATAGTTAAAACAATAATATAAAATAAATATAAAATTTATGTGTTTAAAATTGAACAGTAAAAATGGTGCTTTGTTTCAAATGAGACAGTAGAAAAAATGCAGTGCTTATATGAAAAGCTAGTTATTGACGGAGTAAGGACAATCTCTGTTTCGATGTTGTCTTTTAGAAAAATTAAAAGGATGGGATCTTTAAATGCAGCATAAAAAATGCCCGCAGGGCACTTTTCAGCACTAGGGTGTTAAGACGCTTCAGCGGTATTGAGTTGTGCAACAACATATTGGTTTTTAAATTAAGGCCTCAACTGTTTTTTTCTTCCACACAAACTGATAATACAGACCTTGTAGAATACATAAACAGACAAAGGCCAAAGCATAGGCATACCAAATGCCTTGCAAGCCCCACCATTGGCTGAACAAATAGGCGCACGGCACTTCAATCCCAATAATCGCAACAATATTAATAATCATGGGAACAGTTACGGTACCACTGGCACGCATAATTGAAGCAAAAATGGCACTCGCTCCAAAGAAGATAATCGACCACAACACAATAAATAAAAGTTGCTGGCCAAGTACCACCACTGTCGGGTCAGTGATAAACAGTGCCATCAGATATTTTGAGAACAGATAGGCCAATGCTACTAGGCCACCTGTAATGATGATATTCATACCGAGTGCGGTACGTGTGACTTTGTTCAGGAGTTCCGATTTACCCGCACCAATGGCTTGAGCGGCAAAAATGGAAGCAGCAATAGATATAGACAGGGCAGGGAACTGAATGTAATTCAGCACCTGATTGACTGCACCATAGGCGGCGGTTGCATGTGAACCATAATGATTCACCAAGCCGACAATCACCAAACCGGCAACGGATGTCGTGACCATTTGAATCCCGGTTGGAACGCCTAAACGCAGAATAATTTTACTGAGTTCAGGTTGATGACGAATATGACCGAGCAGATGGCGGTCAGGTTTAAGTGGATGATCTTTTTTGTTTAAGTACACCGCCAAAAAGATCAGTACCGCAAGGTATCCGACAATGGTGGCAATGGCAGGTGCAACGATGCCCATTTTCGGAAAACCAAAATACCCTGCAATCAGCACTGGGGTGATCATGACACCAATCAGAATGGTCATGCCGGATGCAATCAGCGGGGTGGTACTGTCACCGACACCGCGCAAAATTGAAGTATAAATAATATAAATAAACAGCAACGGACTGCCGGCAAGCATCCACTGTACATAAGGCAGGGACAGATGCATGACGTCTGGATCTGTGCCTAAGGCAAGCAAAATATGTTCAGCAAAAAGCACCCCAAGCAGGGCAATAATACTGCCGCCAATTAAAGTCATAAACAGGGTCGAACCAACGACACAGCGCACTTTTTCAACATTTTTAGCCCCCCAGGCTTGCCCAACCAATACCGTTGCGCCCGCTGAAAGGCCAATCACAAAAGCCATCAAACAGAACAAAATCGGGAAGAACACAGCCACGGCGGCAATGGCATTCACTCCCATCATTTGCCCCACAAAAACGGTATTAATCGTTCCTGACAGGTTTTGCAAAATATTGGTCGCAATCAATGGCAGCAGGAAAACTAAAAAAGTTTTCCATAATTTCTGTTGAGTGAGCAGTGATTTATGGTGAGCCATTGAGCGTCCTGTAAAAGTATTTTTATCATTTTTCAGATTTAAGCTCACCCTACCTGAATTGGCTTAAAAAAGCCTTAGTTGTTAAGTAACTAAGGCTTAAATTTATGAAGTAATCATGAACCTAAACAGCAGATAAAATGGCAGAGGCTTGTTCCAAAGTTTCATCTTTTTTGGCAAAACAAAAACGGATTAAACGTAAATTTTCGGGCGCTTGCTGATAAAAAACCGACACTGGAATGGCAACAATACCATGATGCTCTGCAAGAAATTTACACATCTCGACATCGTTTAAATCGGGACGAATGGCACTGTAATTTAGGTTCTGGAAATAAGTTCCTTGCGATGGGGTAAAGTAAAAGCGAGAGTTGCGAATACCGGCATTAAAAAGATCGCGTTTGTCCTGATAAAAATCGGCCAGCTGATCGATATGTTCAGGATGTTGCTGCATAAATGTCGCCAGTGCCATTTGTATGGGGGTGACACCGCAGAAACTGACAAATTGATACACCTGTCTAAATAGTTTCATCAATTCGGGTGAGGCAATGCAGTAACCAGTTTTCCAGCCCGTGACATGGAAGGTTTTCCCAAAAGAACCGACCACAATACTGCGGTCACGCAATTCAGGAAAAGAAAGCGCTGAATAATGTTTTTGACCGTCATAAACCAGATGTTCATAGACTTCATCGGACAGCACCACAATATTTTTATCCCGAATCAGTTCAATTAAATTCAACCAGTCCTGATGTGACCAAATTGCACCGGTGGGGTTGTGAGGAGTATTCACAATGATCATTCGGGTTTTGTGGTTAATGGCATCCTTAACCTGATTCCAGTTTACGGAAAACTCGGGCGCAAGCAGCGGAATATGAATGGCTTTGCCGCCCACCAGTTTTACGCTGGGTCCATAACTGTCATAGCAGGGATCAAAAATAATAACTTCATCATCGGCATGAATGAGGGCCTGAATGGTGCAAAAAATCCCAATGGTTGCCCCTGGAGTAATGGTGATTTCAGTGATGGGATCAATCACCAGTTGATCGCGTTTTAAAAATTGATGTGCCAATTGTCCACGTAGCGAAATTAGTCCATCACTGGGTGCATATTGATTAAAACCCTCTAAAGTCGCTTGGCTTAAAGCTTTTAATAATGCCGGCGGAGCTGCAAAATCGGGAAAACCTTGAGAGAGATTTAACGCATTCAGACGATGTGCCATTGCAGTCATCACGCTGAAAATAGTCAGCCCTTGTGCAGGTAATTTGGAATGGAAGTCAAGCATGACCCGAACTCTTGAATATTGTTATTCTTTTCAGTGTAGCAGCAAGCATGGATTGGAAAAATAAAACTCCAGATTTAATCGCTACATTTTTTAAGCTCATCTTATGCATTTAAGAATGCAGTTTTATCAAAATAACAAAAAACTCACTAGACTAAAAAAACAACATTTCCTAGAATGCAGCCACTTATTAAAATAATATTCTTAAAATAATAAATTATTATGTTAAACACTATTCAGACTGTAATTGAAGCTATGGGCTTAAGTTTGCAAAAACGCGCCCTGCATATATCTTTTTCTAACGAACTACTCAATCCTCAGGTCTTTATTCAAAGAATTGAAGGACAACATCGGATTAATCATGGCTTCAAGGCTGAACTGATTTGCCTGTCAACCAATGCCTATATTCCCCTCAAGCAATTTATTGCTGGACGAGTAGCGGTCGATCAGGTGACGGATCTCGGTGAACTCGCTCGAATTACGGGTATGGTGACGGGCGCCAGCCAAGGTCACAGTGATGGGGCGCTCACCCTGTATAAGCTGACCATTGAAGATGCGACAGCACTCTGGCACAAGCGCCGGAATAGTCGTGTGTTTATGAACAAAAGCGTATGCGATATCAGTGAAATACTGTTTAAGGAATGGCAAGCTAAAAGTAGCTTATTTGCAGCCAGCTTAAGTCTAAATACTCAAGGCTTAATCCGAGAATACGATATCCGTCCGTTTGTGATGCAATCCAATGAAACGGATTATGAATTTCTGACCCGACTGTGGCGCAGTGAAGGCATTAACTGGCTGATTGATGAGTCTGAACACCGTGTTGCAGTTTCCTCCTCCGCAATTCAGCCGCAGAAACTGCGTTTAATTGATGATAATAATCAATATAGTGCTTTAAACAGAAGATCGATCCGATTCCATCGCAGTCATGCCACGGAACGCTTAGACAGCATCACCAGTTTTATTGCCGAACGCTCTTTGCAGTCTACCGCCATTCAGCTACAACGCTGGCAACCTGGCAGTCAGTCTCAAGATCAAGCCAATAGTTTGCTGACTAATCATCGGCATAGTGATGTACAAGACAATGAAACCTTGAGCTTGGAGCAAGTCTGGAGCATCAGTCCGGCATGGACAGCAGATTTAACCGGTCAGGATCAGACCACGACTTCGGGCAGCCAGCAGTTAGAAAAACTCAATCAGCAGCTGTCTCAATATCAAGACTTGCAGGCCAAATACTTCACGGCCAATAGCAGTGTGCGTGATGCACAGGTGGGGTATTGGTTTGAATTAACTGATCATCCAGAAATTGACCTGCATTCAGGTTCGGACAGAGAATTTCTAATTCTGGGCAAAGCTTTTTATAACCAAAATAATTTACCCAAAGACATTATTCGTCAGCTAGATGCGTTATTAAGCTTGAGTCGCTGGCAGCATCAGGGCGATGAACGACAAGCCAATGAGCTGTATGTGATACGCCGTAACGTCCCCGTGGTGCCTGAATATAATCCTTTAGTGCATCGACCGGTAGCTTATCCACAACGTGCCAAAGTGGTGGGTCCTGAAGGTGAAACTATTTTTGTGGATGCATGGGGACGTATCAAAGTCCGTTTCATGTTTACGCGTGTGGACGACCATGATCACGATGGCGGTGCAGGGAGTAATGACAACGATACCGATTCAGCTTGGGTGGATGTGTTAACCCCTTGGGCCGGTGAAGGGTATGGCGCGCGATTTCATCCTCGAATTGGTGAAATTGTGGTGATCGACTTTTTTGAAGGTGATGTTGATCGACCATTTGTCGTCGGGCGTATTCATGAAGCTGAACGTCATCAGACCATGTTTGATATTAAAGGCCAGTTGCCTGATACCAAAAAATTGAGTGGTATTCGCTCGCAAGAGGTCGGTGGTGCGGGCTTTAACCAACTCCGTTTTGATGACACAACAGGACAGATCAGTAGCCAATTGCAGAGCAGTCATGGTGCCAGTCAGTTGAATTTGGGTAACTTGAGCCATCCTAAAGCTGCCGAAACCAGTAGCGGCCGTGGTGAAGGGTTTGAGCTAAGAACCGACCAATATGGAGCTGTTCGTGCGGGTAAGGGGTTACTGATTTCGACACATCCTCAAGATCAAGCCAGTACTCATCATCTCAGTACAAATGAAGCAATAAATCAACTGCAATCGAGTCTGAATAATTCTGAAGCATTGAGTCAAATCGCAAAGAATCAGCTGACAGATCCGTTAGATGTTTTAGAAAATTTAAAGGTTTTTCTGGAGCAAATTGAAAGTGGGGAAAAAGAAAAGGCGGATAATTTTAAGCAGGCTTTAATGCTACTCGCTGCGCCTCATTCGATTGCCCTGACAACAAATAAAGATATTCATGTTTCAGCAGATCAACAGATTAATCATACTGCAGGCGAAAGTATTAACTTCAGTACACAAAAGTCTTTGATTGGGCATGCAAGTAAAAAAATTAGTCTTTTTGCCGCACAACAAGGAGCAAAGTTATATGCAGGAAAAGGAAAAGTTGAATTACAAGCTCAGGATGATGCAATTGAAGTCATAGCTCGCAAAATCATTAAGCTGATTTCGACTGAAGATAAGATTGAAATGATCAGCCCTAAAGAGATTGTACTGACCGCTGGTGGTTCACAAATAAAAATTAATAGTGAAGGTATTTTTACCACGACCGGTGGCAAGTTTGAGAGTAAGGCGGGGCAGCATAGTTTTGTGGGAGGGGGGAAAGTATTAACACCTCAGGTAAGTTTACCAATGCTTGAAACTCCGTATAGCAATCAAATTGATTATAGTTGGAGCAGATCATCTGCAGGTGAAAAGGAAATTTTCATTGTGGGTAAATCAGATGGAAAATTAATTAAAAATACTAAAAATGAATTAGATAGCGAAAAAAATATTAGTTCCTTAAGATTCTATACTGCACAACAATCAGAATTTACAGCATTAGGATTTAACTCTTTAAATACTTATTTAAGTCAGGAAATACCAAATGACAATATTGATGAACTGATGGAAGAAATTGAAGAAGAGATTTTTGAGAATGATGAAGTTTATACGGAAGAGGACTTTGATTAATGAGTAATTTAGTCACTATTACCTCTAAATTCTATGATAAATCGGGACGTCGAATTATCAATTTAAATGTACAGTCTCGTTATAAAGAATCAACCAAAGAAAATCTGCAAAATACAGATAAAAAAGGATTTTTCATCTTTCACGCATCTCCAAATAGGACAATCGAGATTTTAGCTAAACCACCGAATGCTAGCGATTATAAAGTTTTTAAAACGATCAACTCATCGATAGTTTCATCTGAACTTAATCCGATAAAAGTTCAATTGCCAAAAACTATTGAGGAATATAAAACGGGAAAGGTAAAACAGCCTACAAATGGAACAGTGATTACTCTCTTTAAAGTTATAGATAGTAAAGGAAAAGTTATAGTTGATTTTCCTGTTCAATCTAGACCCAAAGGTAAAAATAAAAAAGCTTTTGAACGTTCTACTAATAAAGATGGGATTGTAGAAATAGAATCTTCTCCAAATAGAGAAATAGAAATTTTAGTACTTACATCGAGTGATGGATTTGTTCTAAAAAAATCTGTAAATTCCGGCAATGGGTCACAACAGCCAATTCTTATTAAATTAGATGAACCATATGATAATTTTAAAAGTTTATTTACAATAACTCTGCTAGATAGAAATAATAATAACTATATTGTAGAAAAAACGAACGTTGAAATATTGGCTTTAGAGAGTAGAGAAAAGAATATAATCACTACTTCAAATGGAAAAATTGTAGTTCGTGGTCATATTGGAAAGTGGGTAAGGATAACAGTATATAAACCTGATGGTACACCATTAAAACCTATAAACTATTTACCAAAAATAATAAATGAAAGTTCAGTTAAGTTGCATTTAGACGTGGATGTAACAATCGGTAGCACAGCGAAAAGTGAACCGAATATTAATAAACCTATTACAGAAAGTATTGAATGTAAAACTTGTGGGAAATCTTTAAAAATCGATATTGATTTCATAAAAACTATAGCTCCAAAAGCTAAAGCTGAATTTCAAAAAGCATTATTGCAGTTACCTAAATTTATGGAAAAATATGAAGTAAACTCTTGTAAAGACTTAGTTAATATTTTAGCTCAAGGACAAATAGAAACTGAGAATTTTACAAAACTAAGAGAGAGTTTGAATTATACTAAGAAAACTTTTAAAAAACCTGAAAATATTTATAGAATATCTCCAACGGCAATAAATTTAGGTTTTGAGAGACGTGGCATGGGAGAATATAGTAGACAGCAGAAACTTAATTATATCTGGAGTCATCTAGCCGATAATGATGCTGCTTATGGTTTTCATTTATATGGAAATGATAAATATCCTAATAGAGATTATAGAGGAAGGGGGTTATTACACTTAACCCATTTTATAGGATATGAAGATTGTGCTAAAGGAACAGGGTTAGATATTATTAATAATCCTAATCTTTTAGAAAACAATTATAGTGTAGCCGTAGAGACTGGGATTTGGTTTTGGAAAAATAAAAAAAATGGAAAAATAGTTAGTCTTACTGCAAGTGAAGGCATAAAAATTGATTCGGATAATATAACAACTTCTATAACACGCTTAGTAAATGGTGGAGAAATGAAATTGAATGAAAGAAAAATAGCAAAAAAAGATATAGCTAGAAAATTTATTCTTAAATATGGTATATGCAAATGAATTATTTTTTTAAGAAATTAATATTTATTTTTCTAACTATAATATTAAATTCTTCTATTTATGCAAAAAATATATTTAAAGTAAATGCTTATCAGTGTGTTAATTCCAAAAATATTGTCAATAAACTGGATATATATGTAGGTGATTGTAAGAATAAAATAAATAAAATAGATTCTTATGAAGTTCCTAGTGGAGATGTGAAAATTGATTATGTATTTTCTAATAATTTAAAGGATAAATATAATATTATTTTTCTTGGAATTTCATTTAGTGAAGATTATAGAGATCCATTAAATAGATTTAATTATTTAAATAAATATTATATGATACGTGCTTATGAATGTAATAAAAATAATTTTTGTAAGGAGAATGAGGGTTTATCTAATTTTTTCGGTGATGGCGGTGACATAATAGCTTCTAAAACTAAAAAAATAATATATAAATTTCCTTATTCTACTCAGAGTGACTTAAAAAATGAATTAAATTCAAAGTTATTTAAAGATTGGATGAATGATAAGCTTAATAATGGAATGGTACTTCGTAAAACATTTATTAATGATGTTAATAATTTTACACCCGAACATATCGGATATTTGATAAAAGGTGATAAATTCATAATAAAAGAAGTAAGTTCTAGATGGCTAAATATTGTATATACAAATAAAAATGGTCGAACGACTTCAGGGTGGATAGCATGTCAAGATACAACAGTATGTAATTGATTTTTTTTACATCCTTATGATGCTAGGGTGTACTTTGATTAGGTTGAGAAAATTTAGCTATCTGATTCTTCTTAAGTAAAAAGTAGCTACTTTGTTCGTAGCTACATTTTACTTCACCCTTCCAACACTTCTTCCAACAACTCCTCACTCGGGGCAAAGTAATAAGCACCATCTATTGGAGTTACAAAGTGAAGCAGGCGGTCATGAATACCGTCACCAGCTGTACCAAACATATGTTTTAACATATGGTCGATAATTTCTAAGTTCTTGGTATAAGCGATAAAGAATAAGCCTTGGTCACCTCGACCTTCACCATATGGAAGAGAGTGACGTAAAATTTCCATTTCTTCACCTTTCTCATCCTCAATTACTATACGCGCAATATGAGCATTCTTGGGTTTAACCTCATCATCCAGTTCAATCGATTCTAACTTACTGCGACCCATTACATTTTCTTGCGCATCAACTTTTAGCTGTTTCCATTTTTCCAGATTATGTGTATAGCGCTGTGCAAATACAAAAGAACCATCGGCAAAAATTCCCGCATCTTCACCCAATAAAGCGACTTCGGCACGGTCATCGGGGAATTGTGGATTTTCCGTTCCATCAATAAAGCCGGTAATATCACGCCCATCGAAATAACGGAAACATACACGTTCATCCAGTACTTCAACTTTATCCTGAATGCCTTCAAAGAAAGATTGGCTTAATGCAAAACAAATATCCGTGCGTTGCGATGCCACATGAATCAATATATCAGCAGCGGAAACAGGCATTTGAAATGAACCTTGAATCGGCTCAAGCTGTTTAAAACCAGCAGGTGTCTGGTTATAAAGTTTTGCCCAAAGTTCGGGACCAAACGCTACAGCGGTTTTAATTTGTGCATTGGGATGCTGGGTGATTAAACGATCACGTGTAGTAAATAAATCTTCAAGTTTTTCTTTTAACTCATCAATTGTTAAGTCTTTTAAACGCAAAACAATAAACCGCGCATGATCTGAAGGTAACGGTAAAATTACAGATTGGGCAGTCATACATGGCTCCTAACAATTTTTATAAAATACGTCGTTGGCTTTATTGTGCCCTATCACTGCCGAGGTGAATAGCCCAAATTTTTATTTTGATTATTGATTTTTAACGTTTCATAAGCGTGAAAAGTCTTATAATCGTCACAAACTTTTATCTGCTTATATTTTATGTCTTACCAGGTTTGGCTGGCGTATATGCTGGCGTGTTGGGTAATTAGTATTTCTCCTGGCGCAGGTGCAATTGCCTCAATGTCGAGTGGTTTAAACTATGGTTTTCGACGCGGCTACTGGAATGCTTTAGGTCTGCAAGTTGCATTGTTGCTGCAAATTGGCATTGTTGCTGCTGGGGTAGGGGTGCTGTTTGCAACTACGCCCTGGGCTTTTCTAGTGGTGAAATGGTTTGGCGTGCTGTATTTGTTGTATCTGGCTTATTTGCAATGGAACGCAGCGACCCAGTCGATTGAGATTCAGCAGGAACAGCCGGATAAATCAATTGCCAAATTGGTCTTGCATGGTTTCCTGGTTAATCTGAGTAATCCCAAAGCCATTGTATTTTTACTTGCGGTGTTGCCACAGTTTTTGGATTTGTCCAAACCACAGTGGATACAATATCTGATTATGGCGATAACCATGATTACAATTGATTTGATTGTGATGGCGGGCTATACCGGACTGGCAGCTAAAGTTTTACGGTTACTGAAATCGCCAAAACAGCAAAAGTATATGAACCGTACTTTTGCGCTATTATTCAGCTGTGCAGCCGGATTACTGAGTTTGATCAGTCATCAGTAAAGACTTTTTCCCTCTCCTGAAAAGGAGAGGGTGAGGCAGAGTTTGTTGGAAAATAAAAAGCATCTTAAAATAATGCATATAAAGGAAAGATTAAGCCATCTTCTTCACTTTCTGTACTGCAAAAATCAGTGCAAATAAAATCGCCATGGTCAGCACAATGGTTAAGCCGGTGGAGGTATCTAAACCTGCACTAGACCATAGACCAACGGTTATTCCAATTTGAGCAATCACAAAAGCCCAAATCACCATCTGTTTCGGAGAATGAGCCAGTAAGCGTGCAGTTAATGCAGGAATCACCAGTAAAGCACCCATCAATAATGAACCTACGGCACGTAAAGCCAATACGGTAAAGAGTGCCAATAACAACATAAACACCAGACGTTGCCATTTGGCATTCACACCTTCACTGACGGCCATATCAGGATCAATTGCAATTTGAATTTGCGCTTGCCAGTTTTTATATAGCACAGCCAGTGCAGCAAGAATGACAAAAGCAAACATGGGTAGATCTGACCAGGAAATTTGTAGCAGATCACCAAACAAATAGCTGAGCAGTTCCGGTCTTAAGCTTGGAATATGCTGAATAAACATTAAACCTGAACAGAGCAGGGTGGCTGAACAGAGCGCCAGCAAAGCATCATTGGGCAGACGAGGGTCATGCAGCACCCATAAAACACCGACCAATAAAAATGCCAAAAAGGTCACGCCTAACCACAGTGGCAGACTTAAGGCACCGGCAATAGCAACACCCAGTAAAGTGCCATGTGCCATAGTATCGGCAAAAAACGACATCCGTCGCCATAACATTAAACAACCCAGCGGAGCAGTCAGAAACACCAGTAATGTTCCCATGGTCCATGCAGGCAACAATAGTTGTAACCATTCCATCATGGCTTAAGCTTCCGGTTCTGGGTGAATATGAGGACGGGGATCATGCTGGCACGGAGTTGCACTGTCACCATGCGCGCAATGATCATGATGATGCTGATAGAATGCTCGGTTGGTGCCAAAAATGGCTTGATACTCTGGATGCTTCTGTACATTTTCAGGTAAACCGCTGCAGCAAATGTGCTTATTCAAACACACCACGCGGTGCGTACCTTGCATCACCCATTGCAGGTCGTGCGATACCATTAACACCGCACAGCCATATTTGATCGGCAAGCTTCTAACATATTCGTACAGTTCAGCTTCAGACTGAATGTCTAAACCTTGCATCGGTTCATCAAGCACCAGAACATCGGGTTGGCGCAGTAAAGCACGTGCCAGCAAGACACGTTGCCGTTCACCACCTGAAAGTTGCTGAACTTTAGCATCTTGTAATTTAGTAATACCGGTATCGTAAATAATTTCTGCTTTTCTATCGGCATCACATTTTTCTAAAGCCAATAAGTCTTTTACACGCAAAGGCAGGCTGTGCGAGGGATTAAACTTTTGCGGCACATAAGAAAATTTTAATTTTTTATTGCTATGAATTTTGCCTGCATTGGCTTTAACAATCCCTAAAAGGACTTTAATTAGGGTAGATTTCCCTGCGCCATTCGGACCAATCAGCGTAACAATTTCTCGCTCATGCAAGGCGAAATCGACATTTTTTAAAATGTCACGCTCATCGATACGTACACTGATTTTGTCTAATGCAATCAGTGGAAGGGCTGTTATTATTTGTTGCGACACTGCTGACATATCCCAGAAATTTCAATAATACTGTGATGTGCAGTAAATTGATCAGATGCTGAAAGCGCATCTAATTGTGTTAATAAACCCTGTGCAGAAGCTTCGGTCACATTTTTGCAATCGGTACAAATTAAAAATGCAGCCTGATGTCCTTCACGCGGATGACAACAAGGAATGTAGGCATTAATAGAAGTTAAACGGTGAATTAAACCTTTTTCCAATAAAAAGTCTAAAGTACGATAAACCGTCGGTGGGGCAGCAGGGCGGTTTGAATCGCTCTTGATTTTAGCCAGTAAGTCATATGCGCCCATGGGACCTGAAGCATTTAAAATCAGGCCTAATACCTCTTTGCGTAAGGGGGTTAAACGCGCACCAGTGATTGCACAGAGATTTTCCGCTTCAGCAAGACGTGTTTCGACATTATGATGGTCATGTACGCCATGTAATGCATTGTGATGTTCATGAGAACATGAGCTCATAGCTACCCTCAAGTGCGAAATTTATAAAAACAAACCAACCCTAAATCTTAACATGAAGCGATACCGGTTTCGATTAGACGTAGGTATTTTTGTCGAATTGTTATATTATAACACCTGTTGAATATTTGGTGATCTTCTTTCATGTCCCGTTTCTTTGCATTTTGTGCGCTTGCTTTATTCAGTAGCTTAAGCTGGTCACAGAGTTTAGTGGTTTCTATGCATCCAGTTTATCTTATTGCTGAAAAAATCACGCAAGGGGTTGAAAAGCCTGTATTGTTATTGGCGGATCAAACCGGACACGATGTCACGCTTACGCCTGCACATCGCAAAGCCATTCTAGATGCATCACTGGTGATCTGGTTGGGTAAAGCGCATGAAGCACCGCTTGATAAGCTGTTGTCGGATAATCCCAAAGCCATTTCTATTTTAGATTCAGGTATCGTGCAAACGTTGCCGCAGCGCAATTCCCGGGGGGGCGCTTTAAACAATACGGTCGATACCCATGTTTGGCTTGATCCAAATAATGCAGTGCGGATTGGCTTCTTTATAGCTGCATTGCGTTCACAACAATTACCTGAATATAAAGAGGTCTATTGGGCGAACGCCAAGCGCTTTGCACAAGAGATGTTTCAGGCTGCTCAACAATATAATACGAACTCATCTGCAAAGGCTTACTGGGCATATCACGATGCTTATCAATATTTAGAACGTGCCTTAAATGTGAAATTTGCCGGTGCATTAACCGATGATCCGCATGTTGCACCGACTATGGCGCAAATTAAATACTTAAATGATAGTCGTCCAAGTCGCAATATGTGTCTGTTGGCAGAAGGGCATGCCAGTAAAAACCAGTACCAAAAATTAAATCCGATTACCTTTCAGGCCGTAGATGAAAGTATGCGCGGGGCAGGGGATTTTGTGGTGGCATGGAAGAAACTTGCCGAGCAAACCCATAACTGCGTGCTAAATGCACGAAAGTAATACAAAAAATAAACAACTATTGATTAGTAACAAAGCAACTTAATCGTTGAAAAAAACAAGACTTAGGTCGGGAAAAGATTGCATGTTCAGGGGTGTAACTCTATAATGCCTGCGATTAAAACGATCATCAGCTAAACTTGTCAAGCATGATTGCTGTGAGTGAATAAATAATGAGCCGAACTAGTCGCATGATTGATCGACGATTAGCGAAAGCTTTGGTCATCTTACAAACATGCATGATTCCTGTTTCAGCCTTGATAGGGTGGGTCCTGAAAGACTCAACTGCAGCTTACAGCGCTGCGCTTGGTGCGTTGGTGTGCTGGCTTGCAAGTTGTTATTTTTCTTGGCAATCATTTCGAGCCGCAGGTGCGCGAGCTTCAAAGCAGGTTCTTTCGAACATGTATAGAGGCCTGATGGGCAAGTTTGCGATTGTGATCGTTGGTTTCATTTTAATTTTAAGTAACGTTAAACCGTTGTCAGCGGGAGCGTTGTTTTGTGGTTTTATCCTCGTTCAAGCCATGTCGTGGGTCGCTCCTTTTTTAGCGTCACGTCTACAAAAACGGGTATAAGCACAACAAAAAATTGAAAAGTTTTTTAGGAGATGGACGAGATATCAGGCAGCACGCGATGTTCGTTCACTCTATTTAGTATTTGACATTGACCAGGTGTGATTTATGGCTGCTGAAGAACATGCGCTTACTTCGACCGAGTATATCAAGCATCACTTGACCAATATGACCTATGGCAAGATGCCTGATGGCTCGTGGAAGTTGGCTGAGACTACTGATGAAGCTCAACAGATGGGGTTCACTGCTATTCACTTGGATTCAATGGGTTGGTCAATCACGCTGGGTGTGATTTTCTGTTTGTTGTTCTGGTGTGTAGCGAAAGCTGCAAACTCTGGTGTTCCTACCAAGTTCCAGTCAGCAATTGAAATGATCATTGAGTTTGTTGATTCAAGTGTTCGTGATACTTTCCACGGAAAGTCACGTTTGATTGCACCGCTTGCACTGACCATTTTTGTGTGGATTTTCCTCATGAACTTAATGGATTTGATGCCGGTAGATTTCATTCCTCATTTAGCTACGCTTATTGGTAGCAATGTATTCGGAATGGATCCACACAGTGTGTATTTCAAAATCGTACCAACAACAGATCCAAACATCACATTAGGGATGTCTTTATCTGTATTCGCTCTCATTATTTTCTACAGTATTCGTGAAAAAGGTTTGAGTGGCTTTGTTGGTGAGTTAGCGCTGAACCCGTTCAATCCAAAGAATCCAATCGCTAAAGCGCTTTTAATTCCATTTAACTTGCTTTTGGAATTGGTAACTTTCCTTGCACGTCCAATTTCATTGGCTCTACGACTGTTCGGTAACATGTATGCGGGTGAGTTAATCTTCATCCTTATCGCGTTACTACCGTTCTGGATCCAATGGGCATTGTCTGTGCCATGGGCTATTTTCCATATCTTAATTATCACGCTACAAGCATTTATTTTCATGATGCTGACTATCGTATATTTGAGCATGGCAAGCGAAAAGCATTAATGGTAATTGCCTAACTATCATAAGATGGTTGGGTACAATTTTTAATTTAATTGGGTAAAACCTAACCTCTGAGGAATTTTTCATGGAACTCACTTTAGGTCTAGTTGCAATTGCATCTGCTATCTTGATCGCTTTTGGTGCTTTAGGTACTGCGATTGGTTTTGGTCTTTTAGGCGGCCGTTTCCTTGAAGCTGTTGCACGTCAACCAGAATTGGCTCCACAACTTCAAACTCGTATGTTTTTAATCGCAGGTCTTCTTGATGCTGTGCCTATGATCGGTGTTGGTATTGGCTTGTTCTTCATCTTCGCTAATCCATTTGTAGGTTAATCAGCTTAATTCCTAAATTAAACTATTGAGGAATAGCTATGAATATCAACCTCACATTGATTGGCCAAGCAATTGCGTTTGCGATGTTTGTCGCATTCTGCATGAAGTTTGTATGGCCACCACTAATCAATGCGATTAGTGAACGTCAGCGTCGTATCGCTGATGGGCTAAATGCTGCTGAAAAAGCAAAAGCTGACCTTGCCGATGCGCAAGCTCAAGTGAAAGCTGAATTAGATGTGGCAAAAGCACAAGCGGCTCAATTGATCGAACAAGCGAACCGTCGTGGTGCACAATTGATCGAAGAAGCGCGTACCCAAGCATCTGCTGAAGGTGAGCGTATTCGTCAACAGGCGAAAGAAACTGTTGATACTGAAATCAATACTGCACGCGAAGAATTACGTCAACAAGTTGCTGCCTTGGCAGTTACTGGTGCAGAAAAAATTCTGAACCAGCAAGTTGATGCGGAAGCTCACAATGCCATGCTTACTCAGCTGGCTGCTAAACTTTAAGCGAGGCGATTATGGCTGAACTCTTGACGTTGGCACGCCCGTACGCAAAAGCAGCATTTGCTTTCGCTTCTGAGCAAGGTGCAACTGACAATTGGTCGAATGTGTTACAAGTGCTCAGTGCTGCGGTGCAAGACGAAGCATTTTCCGCTTATTTGAATCGCCCTGAGCTTACTCCTGCTGAGCAGGTGAGTGTTTTTGCAAAAGTTTTAGGTGAGAATCAAACTCAAGAAGTGTCAAACTTTTTGACTCTTCTTGCAGACAACGATCGTTTAGCGTTGTTACCTGAAATTGAAACAGAATACGAACTGCTCAAATCACAGAATAACAATACTGTGGATGTTGTGATTGAATCAGCATTCCCTGTAACTGCTGTACAGGAACAATTACTGGTTCAAGCGTTAGAGAAAAAATTTAACGCTGCGGTAAATGTAACTGTAGAAGTGAATCCTGCGTTAATTGCAGGTGTTGTTATTCGTGCAGGCGACCAAGTGATAGATGACTCTGCACTTAACAAGCTTGAAAAAATGCGGACTCGTCTTCTTGCGTAATTTTTTTTAAAAATTACTGCATAGAAGAAGACTGAACTTTAAAAAGATTGAGGTATAGCGCAATGCAACAACTGAATCCATCCGAGATCAGTGCGCTCATTAAACAGCGTATCGGCGATCTGGACACCAGCGCAACCGCTAAGAACGAAGGGACCATTGTTATGGTTTCCGACGGTATTGTGCGTATTCACGGCCTTGCTGATGCAATGTACGGTGAAATGATCGAATTCGACGGCGGCTTATTTGGTATGGCACTGAACCTAGAACAGGATTCAGTGGGCGTCGTTGTTTTAGGTAACTACTTAAGCCTTCAAGAAGGTCAAAAAGCGCGTTGCACAGGTCGTGTATTAGAAGTTCCGGTTGGTCCAGAACTTTTAGGCCGTGTAGTAGATGCTTTGGGTAACCCAATTGATGCTAAAGGCCCAATTGATGCTAAATTAACTGATGCTGTTGAAAAAGTAGCACCAGGCGTAATTTGGCGTCAATCAGTGGATCAACCTGTACAAACTGGTTATAAATCAGTAGATACAATGATCCCTGTAGGCCGTGGTCAACGTGAGTTGATCATTGGTGACCGTCAAACTGGTAAAACAGCAATGGCGATCGACGCGATCATCGCGCAGAAAAACTCTGGCATTAAATGTGTATACGTAGCAATCGGTCAAAAACAATCGACTATCGCTAACGTTGTGCGCAAGCTGGAAGAAACTGGCGCTATGGCGTATACAACTGTTGTCGCAGCAGGTGCATCTGATCCAGCAGCAATGCTGTATTTGGCTCCGTACTCTGGCTGTACAATGGGCGAATACTTCCGTGACCGTGGTGAAGACGCGCTTATCATTTATGATGACTTGTCTAAACAAGCTGTTGCGTATCGTCAAATTTCATTGCTTTTACGCCGTCCACCAGGTCGTGAAGCATATCCTGGTGACGTATTCTATTTACACTCACGTTTACTTGAACGTGCTTCACGTGTATCTGCTGCATACGTTGAGAAATTCACTAACGGTGAAGTTACTGGCAAAACTGGCTCATTAACTGCATTACCGATTATTGAAACTCAAGCCGGTGACGTATCTGCATTCGTACCGACTAACGTAATTTCGATTACAGATGGTCAGATCTTCTTGGAAACATCATTATTCAATGCAGGTATTCGTCCTGCTGTGAACGCGGGTATCTCTGTATCTCGTGTTGGTGGTTCTGCGCAAACTAAGATCATCAAAAAATTGTCTGGTGGTATCCGTACCGCTTTGGCGCAATACCGTGAATTGGCAGCGTTTGCTCAGTTCGCTTCTGATCTTGATGAAGCAACTCGTAAACAGCTTGAACATGGTCAACGTGTAACTGAATTAATGAAGCAAAAACAATATGCTCCATATTCAATTGCTGACCAAGCTGTTTCAATTTATGCATCTAACGAAGGTTATATGACTGACGTTGAAGTGAATAAAATCGTTGCATTTGATGTTGCGCTTGTTTCTTACTTCCGTTCAGAAAACGCTGCGTTAATGCAAAAAATTGACGAGACTGGTGCTTGGGATAAAGAAATCGAAGCTGCATTCAAAGCTGGTATTGAAAGCTTTAAAGCGACTCAAACTTACTAATTTTAGCAATAGCTAAAAGCTAGTAGGCTTGGTTCACGGAATCAACCTTCGGAGGCTTGAAAAAGCCTTCGAATACTAGGTTAAGCGTATGGCAAATTTAAAAGAAATTCGCGCCAAAGTAGCTAGTATCAAGTCGACGCAGAAAATTACGCGTGCGATGCAGATGGTAGCTGCTTCTAAAATGCGTCGTGCGCAAGAGCGCATGGCTCAAGGCCGTCCGTATGCCGAAAATATGCACCGTGTAATTGCTCATTTGGTCCAAGCGAATCCTGAATACAAACACCGTTATATGGTTGAACGTCCGGTAAAACGGGTTGGCTATATCATTGTTTCTTCAGATCGTGGCCTTGCTGGTGGTTTGAACATTAATCTGTTCAAGAAAGTGGTTAAACACGTCCAACAGCAACAAGAGCAGTCAATTGAAGTTCAATTTGCTTTAATTGGTCAAAAAGCGGTTTCGTTTTTTAAAAACTACGGCGGTAAAGTGCTTGGTGCAAACACTCAAGTGGGTGATGCTCCTAGTCTTGAACAGTTATCTGGTTCTGTACAGGTGATGTTGAATGCATTTGATAAAGGCGAGTTAGATCGTATTTATCTAGTGTCTAACGGCTTCGTGAATGCCATGACTCAAAATCAAAAGATTGAGCAACTCGTTCCTTTAGCAGCTGCTGAAGAAGGCGAGAATCTAAACCGTTCATACGGTTGGGATTATCTCTATGAACCAGAAGCTGAAGAGCTATTAAATGGTTTATTGGTTCGCTATATCGAGTCTGTGGTGTATCAGGGTGTGATTGAAAACATCGCATGTGAGCAATCTGCACGTATGGTGGCAATGAAAGCTGCGACCGACAATGCGGGTGACATCATCAAGAGCCTACAACTTATTTATAACAAGCTGCGTCAAGCCGCGATTACTCAGGAAATTTCTGAGATCGTTGGTGGTGCCGCTGCCGTTTAACATTATTTTGAATTGAGGAGACAGCAATGAATAGCGGTCGTATCATTCAGATCATCGGCGCGGTAATCGACGTCGAGTTTGAACGCAACAGCGTTCCTAAGATCTATGACGCTCTCCATGTTGAAGGTACTGAAACTACTTTAGAAGTTCAGCAACAACTTGGTGATGGCGTAGTTCGTACTATTGCAATGGGTTCTACTGAAGGCCTTAAGCGTGGTTTGAACGTAGTTAACACTGGTGCTCCAATCTCTGTACCTGTAGGTACAGCATGTTTGGGTCGTATCATGGACGTTCTTGGTCGCCCAATCGACGAAGCTGGTCCTGTTGCGACAGAAGCACGTTTGCCGATTCACCGCGCAGCACCTTCTTATGCTGAACAAGCGGCTTCTACTGACCTTTTAGAAACTGGTATTAAAGTCATCGACTTACTTTGCCCGTTTGCGAAAGGTGGTAAAGTTGGTCTGTTCGGTGGTGCCGGCGTTGGTAAAACTGTAAACATGATGGAATTGATCAACAACATCGCGAAAGCTCACTCAGGTTTATCTGTGTTTGCTGGTGTTGGTGAACGTACTCGTGAAGGTAATGACTTCTATCACGAAATGAAAGATTCTAACGTTCTAGACAAAGTAGCAATGGTCTACGGTCAGATGAATGAGCCACCAGGAAACCGTTTACGCGTAGCGTTGACTGGTTTGACTATGGCGGAATACTTCCGTGACGAGAAAGACGAAAACGGTAAAGGCCGTGACGTATTGTTGTTCGTTGACAACATTTACCGTTACACATTGGCTGGTACCGAAGTGTCTGCACTTCTAGGTCGTATGCCATCTGCAGTAGGTTACCAACCAACTCTTGCAGAAGAGATGGGTGTTCTTCAAGAACGTATTACATCGACTAAGTCTGGTTCTATTACGTCAATCCAAGCGGTATACGTACCTGCCGATGACTTAACAGATCCATCGCCTGCTACAACGTTTGCTCACTTAGACGCAACTGTTGTATTGAGCCGTGACATCGCATCATCTGGTATTTATCCAGCGATCGATCCACTAGACTCAACTTCACGCCAATTAGATCCGTTAGTGGTTGGTCAAGAGCATTATGAAATTGCACGTTCTGTACAGAACGTATTGCAACGTTATAAAGAGCTTAAAGACATCATCGCGATCTTGGGTATGGACGAGCTTGCTGAAGAAGATAAATTGGTTGTTTACCGTGCGCGTAAAATCCAACGTTTCTTCTCTCAACCGTTCCACGTAGCTGAAGTATTTACTGGCGCGCCTGGTAAATTAGTATCTCTTAAAGAAACGATTCGTGGCTTTAAAGGTCTTCTCGCTGGTGAATACGATCACATTCCAGAACAAGCGTTCTATATGGTTGGTGGTATTGACGAAGTTATTGCTAAAGCCGAGAAACTTTAATTAGCTACTCTAATTTAGGAGATTCTCATGGCGACTATGCAATGTGATGTTGTAAGTGTAAACGAGTCTTTGTACTCGGGCACTGTAACGATGCTAATTGCAAAAGGTGCTGGCGGTGAGTTGGGTATTATGCCTGGCCATGCTCCGTTGGTAACTTTGCTCAAGCCAGGCGCAATTCGCGTTTTGCTTGAAAATGGTACAGAAGAGTTAATCTATGTATCAGGTGGTGTTCTTGAAGTTCAACCGCACGTGGTTACGATTCTTGCAGATACTGCAGTTCGTGCACACGATTTAGATGAAGCTGCAATTCTTGAAGCGCGTAAACACGCTGAAACATTGCTTGCGAATCAAAAGAGCGAGTTGGATACTGCTGCTGCACTTGCTGTTTTGGCAGAAACTGTTGCTCAGTTAGAAACGATCCGCAAAATCAAAAACCGCGCTCAATAAGAGACGGTTCGAGATTAAAGAAACCACCCGGAAGGGTGGTTTTTTTATGCCCAATTTTTTTGGAAGTTTGCACCTTCAGAGTTTGGCTTTATCGTTGGTTTTTTAATGTTTATAGTCAATGGGATAGGGAAGTCATTTCCGATAATGACTGCCTCACCAGGCTGAAGGCTAGGTAGAAAGTCTGAAGCTGCTTTATCGATTTCACCACAAGCTCTTTCTACAATTTCACGATCTCTGTCATTTGTAAGTCTATGAACGATCAATGTGCCAAGCTGACTTAATACACCTTCGGTAATATCTCTTGGTCTTTGAGTAGCAAGGCAAACATTTAGTCCAAATTTACGTCCTTCTTTAGCAATTAGTTCAAAGGCATCCAACTTCGCTAAAGTATCTTCATTGCCAATACTTTTTCCAATAAAGTTATGAGCTTCATCTAAAAATATCACAATAGGTTTTTGAGTGAAGCTTTGTTGCCTTGCTTTATTTAAGAGAAATCTGCCAATTACATTAGAAATAACTTCTCTCGCTTTAAATTCAAATCCAATGGCACTCATATCAATGCGAAGCAATCTCTTAGTCGGATCTATGTAGAAGCTAAGTATTTTATCTGCAAAAGAGGGCAACATATTTTCTTTAAAAACAAATTTAAAAGTATGTGAGTTTATGATTCCATTTATGCGTGTTAATAAGGAAAGGCAATGATTGAAATTGAACTCATCAAACTTATAAAAATTTTGAGAAACGGTTGTATATTCTTCCTTAATTTGGGCACATAACTTGTTAGGGTTAAATTTAGTATTAGGCATTTCTAGTAAATATCTGTCTGGGATAGATCTAATAGCTGTTTTGTAATTTTCTTCTAGTCTACCAATTTTTTTAAAAATATCTTCTTCTATAAAGTCTTCATGCAACTTTTTGATTTTCAATAATTCTACTAATCTCAAACTTCTAATAGCTTCTCTAAATTTAGGACCTTGTGATTTACCTGCTGGTTCGAATAGTGCAATAAAATCAGTTTCTTCAAAACACTCAGGGGGTATTGAAATTGGAATAGAACCTCTAGCAGGGTTAATCGGTGATGCTAAATGAACATTCGTTACTGTGGAATCAGAAAATTCTGCATATTCACCTGTTGGATCAAGAAGAATAATTTTGGAATTATGTTTTAAACATTCTTCTAAAATGCGAGCAGTTGTATAACTTTTCCCCCCACCTGTAGCTCCAAGTATTCCTAAATGTCTGCCAAATAACTTTTCAGGCGTAATAGAAATACTGCAACTTTGATCGAGATCAATTGAACCAATTTCTAAAGTAATATTAGCCGCATCTTTTTGCATTTTTTGAGGAATTGATGCAATGAAATCATGAGGTGCTGAATAAATTAAATCATTAATACTTGGATAGTAATCAACGCCAGCAGACACTCTTAGAGTATCCATTTGAATTGTGCCTAGGAGTTGAACCTTCCCAATAATTTCCAAGTTTGATTTGGCTAAATCATCTTTTTTAATTTCTATAATTCTGCCTAATACCAGATTTACTTGGCTTTCAATTATGACAAACTCCCCAACTTCACCTTTACCATAACGGTTTCCTCCAAAATATATTGGTTCATGTTGATTATTGATATATTCGAACTGAATACTATTCGCATCAATATAATTAACTTTCCCAAATAAAAGTTCAGAATTAATAGTACTTTTAGTCATGAATACCTCCAAAAGCTAAACGTAAGCTTTCATAGAGGTTTTCTGCTGGTGATAATGCTGTTAAGTCTGGAATGATTTCTGAAAATTTTCCAAAGTCACAATTAATAAAAATTAACTCATCATTTTTTCTTGTATTTGCTACATGCTTAAACCTATCCCAATAGGGGGATGGGTTTGAGGAGATTTTAGCAAAATCATCTTTTAAACTCGGTGTAGCAATGATCACTTTAAGATGAGGATTTGAATAAATTGCCGATAAAATTGGTTCTGATAGATGATCATCATTAAATCCGAAACCAGTAATGATAAGACAAGTATTAGGCTCTCTTAATCCCTGTGTAAATCGAGAAATTAGTTCTAAATGTGGTTGAATATATGATTGTTGATACTTGCCTTTAGCAGGAAAAATCATACAACTATTTTCAGCCGTAACATTATTACCTTGTTGAATAGAAAATCCATTTTCTCTTTTCCAGTTTACTGAGCCGTGTAATTTATAAAGCTGGAATACGCCTTCAAGATAATGGACATTATTGGAACTTATACTCTGATTACGTTTAACAATATCTAAATCAAAAAATTTAGGGTCATAGAACCGTGGAAAGGAAAAAGAAAAACCATCAATAACAGTGATTCCTAATTTGCTGGCTGCATCTTCAAAACACGTATCATAGTTAGTTGTAAAAAGCTTAATACGTGAATCTTTTGATTTTCTTTTAGATAACTTTCTTATAAATTCACGATGGTTAACGAGTTGCCTTTGATCATCTTTTATGAAATTACAGGTATCCAAAATAATCTTTTTACATTCAAGAATAAATTCTGATGTTGTAAGACAGTGACTCTCAGGTGAAATTTGAATAAATGCTTCGCAATGAGATAAACATAATTCTATATTTTTATTTTCATCTTTAGATATATCAAAACCATTTTCTTTAAAACTCTTGGTAGATAGAGCTTTCATTTTGTCTTGGGTACATAGTTCCCATAATTTCCACATTGAAGGGCCTTGTACTATGGGACCTAATGAAGTCCCACTTCCTGCTAACACCATAATATTAGGCATCTGAATAGCTGTTTTTAGCTTTTGAGAAAGACTTTCTAATGTCTGCTTTTGCAGCTCAAGCCTCGTCTTCTCAGTTTCTATTTCAGTTGTTGTAGAAGTAGGGGGTAAAGTTACGGGAGGATCATCATTATCAAATTTATTCCAATCCCCATTGGTAGAATCATAAAGCTCAAAAATATTTTTTTTCATGTAATTAAGTAATTGAGTAATAATTAAACTATCTTATTTGTTTGTATATTAATCGACAAGTTTAAACCTTACTAATTTTAAGACATACTGAATAACTCATCTAAAGTTGTATATATTTTATTCATATCCTGTACTAGGCTAAATTCATTCAATTAACAAGATTTATCTTCAATGAACCTCATCGAGCATGAACCCCACTTTTGGGAACTCTACCGAGAGTCTGAACATTATTATCTCAGCATTGCTGTAGATATGAGTTCAGTCGTATCTTGCTGGGACTTGATTTTAACATCAAATGAAACTCAAACTTATAAACAGCAGGGTCGAATAAGTATTCAAGAATTGGCAAAATCCATGGTTGCTGCAGCTTATAAAGGTGATTTTTCCATCATGGAAAGCCGTTTAGCCAAACTTGAAGCACAGCAAGCGATGCAGGCGGCGTTTAAAGCATGGCGTGAACAGCGAGATCAATTGATCAGAAAAGACTAGCATGACATAGGTAAAACGGAAAACTCTCCATTCCCCACAATATTTATCTTAAAGATTTCATAAAAACTGTTTGAGCTATTTTCCTAAACTAAAATTCTAATTTTTATTGTCTTTTAATAGGGCTGACCTGAGCTAACACCAGTCGATTTACTTGTCATTTTACCTCCTAATCAATTGCTTTAATTTTTCAGCTTTAGGAGCATGGGTGGGGGGAAGTATCGTATTTAGATTGATCAGACTATGAAATAGGTCGAGAATTTGTTCAACTACTCATAGCTTTTACCCTTTCTAAGTAATGTTTTGAACCAAACTGTAAAGCTACATTCACATCAAAAAAATACGTGATAAGTTAATTATTATATAACACGCAGAAAATTTCATTCATTAGGTAACGTATAAGGCCTATGCAAATTTGATTATTGGCAAATAAGAAGAGAAAAATTATGACGTATCAATCAATTAACCCATTTACCAATCAACAAAATAAAGAATATTCCTCCCACACAGAACAATATATTCAACAATCGCTTGATCAAGCCCAGCAAATTTTAAAGTCGGACTGGTCGCAAAAAGCTGATTTAAGAGTCGACGTATTAAAGAACATGGCTAAGCTTTTAAGAGAGAAAAAGTCTGAACTGGCCAAGCTTATGACTCAGGATATGGGAAAACTGATTGAACAAAGCGAAGGCGAAATTGAATCCTGCGCTCAAATTGCAGAATACTATGCCAAGAAAGCCACAGAATTTTTAGCCCCAGTGAACTATCCAACAGATCATGGTGAAGCTTGGGTGGAACATCATCCGCTGGGTATTATTATGGCGGTAGAGCCGTGGAATTTCCCATTTTACCAACTCATGCGTGTCTTCGCACCGAACTGCGCGATTGGTAATCCTGTGTTGGCCAAACATGCCGGAATTGTACCGCAATGCGCTGAAGCGTTTGAAAAGTTAGTATTGGAAGCAGGTGCGCCAAAAGGCGTATGGACGAATTTATTTATTAGCACGGCACAAGTTGCAGATATTATTGCAGACAAACGTGTGCGCGGTGTGGCACTCACCGGTTCAGAAGGTGCAGGTAGTGCGGTGGCGGAACAAGCAGGTAAACATACTAAGAAGTCGACACTCGAGTTGGGCGGAAATGACGTGTTTATTGTACTGGATGATGCAGACTTAGAAAAAGCGATACAGATTGGTTGTAAAGCGCGGGTCAACAACACGGGTCAAGTTTGTACGGCAGCGAAACGCTTCATTTTGCATAAAGATATTGCTGAACAATTTAAAGCAGGTTTAGTAGATGCATTTAAAGCATTAAGAACGGGTGATCCGATGGATCGTTCAACAACCTTGGGGCCTCTATCGTCTGAAAGTGCATTAAAAAATCTGGTGAAACAGGTTGATAAAGCAGTTCAGCAAGGCGCAACCTTGGTTTTAGGCGGTAAAGCGATTGATCATGATGGTTACTTCTATGAACCTACAATTTTAGAAAATATTAGCCGAGAAAATGAAGCATGGTACGAAGAATTCTTTGGCCCGGTGGCGCAAATTTATGTGGCACAAGATGATGATGAAATCGTAAAGATTGCCAATGATTCAAACTATGGTTTAGGGGGTGCAATTCATTCGCAAAATATTGAGCGTGCGAAGAAATTAGCGTCACGTGTAGAAACGGGTATGTTGTGGATTAACTGGTTAACCGATTCTGCTCCAGAGTTGCCTTTCGGCGGCGTTAAAAACTCAGGCTATGGTCATGAACTGGCTGATTTAGGTTTTAACGAGTTCGTACAGAAAAAACTGGTAGTTGTTAAACATTAAAGTGGTGTCTTAAAGCGATCTTCGGATCGCTTTTTTATGTTCAATGCCATTAAATAGGCTTGACCAGAAACTCTCCATTCCCCACAATTTTCACCTTAAAAATTGCCTCAAACCCTTCATCTAAACTGGGCTGTTCTAATCGCTTATACGTCGCTCGAACACCGACTTCAGGAATGTTGGCTTTGCCGGTTCTGTGGCGATTTCGCTCTAAAGCACTGTTTAAATCCGTTTCAAAGAAATAGCAAATCACTTCAAACCCGGCGGCTTGAGCACGTTCAATATAACGTGCACGATCTGCTTTACTCGGGTTGGTATTATCAATGACACATTTGGCTTGACTGGCTAAGCACGCTTCAAAAATGAGATTTTCACGATGTCGCGTTTTCAGCATATCCAGATTAATTCTCAAGTGGCTATGATGCAAATTCAGTAAATAAAAAGAGGATTTACCTGAAGCCTGAACACCGCTAAAAATAATCAGTTGCATGAAAAATCTGCGATTTATAAAAGACGATCTTGATTAAATCATGCAATAACCGATATGGCGAAAATTAATGTGAATGGCAGGATTTTAAATGCACGATTTTTCGTTATTGTTAAGTCATGATCAATTTGACCTGACCAATTCAATGATGCTGAATTGATCTGTCTAAATGATTTTATGTATTAACTTTCCTGATCAGCTTCATTCTGTTCTGCTTCATCCTGACCTTGAGGAATCATCATTCCAGCCAGTTTGATCATTTCCATCTGGATGCTGCCCATCTGTTTTTCAATTTTCTTGAAATCCACCTGACTCAAGTCGACATCTCCATTTAACAATGGGGTAGCCAAAGCTTGCTGATTGGCTTGCATAATATTTTGACGAATCGAATCAATTTCCTGACTTTTTAGGTTCAAGCCAGTCAATGCCTGATTAAATCCAGTCAGTTCGTGTTGCAGATTTTTCGCAGTAGCTTGCAACTGCTGTTGATCTTTATCATTAATCGCGGTTTGCAACTCACTTTGAGTTTGCTTAAGCTGTTCAACATAATCACCGGCTTTCAGTTGCATATCCGCAACATCACGCACGATATAAAACATGTTGCCACTTTTCAGTTCAGCCTTAGATGTTACTGCTGATTCTTTAGATACCGGTTCAGATATTTCGTTTGATTGTGAAGTTTGGGTTTCTGTTGAATCAGGTGAGTTTGCTTGTTCACAACCAATCAATAACAGACCCGCACTAAACATCACAAAAGGAGAAACCACATTTTGGATGAATTTTTTCATAATCAATTCATATCATTACTTTAATGATGGTTAATATAAGGGTGAAATGTGGAGAAAAAAATGATTGTTGCAAAGCGATAACAAATTTATTTTCCGGCATTAAAAAAGAGTACCGAAGTACTCTTTTAGCACCAAGATTGCTGGAATTAACCGCCAATAATTTTAATGATTTTGTGACTCATGACATTGGTTAACACATAATCGCCATTCACTTTAATCCATTGCTGGTTTTTACCAGGTTTGCTTAATTTTTTAAATTTTTTGTGATCCACTTTATAGCTTTGACCATAGTATTGAGTTGGGACTTTTTGACCGACTCTCCAGTCATGTGACGGATTTACTGCTTTTTTATGGACAGCATGCTGATGCTGTTGAACAGGTGCTGTATGGTGATTTTGAATTTGATGAGATTGACTGTAATGATCTTGTGGGGCAGCCATTGCAGGTGCAGCCACTAAAGCAGTGGAAAATGATAAAACAATTGCTTTTACGAGAATATTCATACTTCACCTTTCATTCATGGCGGTTGGTTTATAGATTCATCCTATACCTAAGCTCTTGATAAATAGTGAACGTGATGTTGTTGAATCATTAAAATAAAGGATGAAGTGTGAAGCAGGGAACATTATTTTTATGGTATTAAATTATTGTTTTCAATTTAAAATAGTAAGCACCTACACGGTATGTAGATGCTTACATTTTGGTTAGAAATTACTTGGCAAGTTCGGCATTCACTGCATCAACAATACGTGCATCATCTGCAGTAATATCCGGTGCAAAACGCGCCACCACTTCACCCTCTTTATTCACCAGGAATTTTTCAAAGTTCCACAGCACTTCCGGTTTTGGATTCGGTGTTAAACCATAATCGACCAGATCTTTCCACCAAGGCCCTTCACCCATACGTTCTGGTATGGCTTGAGTCAAAGTTTGATAAAGCGGGTGCTTGTCTTCACCCGCAACTGAAATTTTAGAAAAAAGCGGGAAATCCACCTGATAATTGAGTGAACAGAATTCTTGAATTTCGTCATCAGAACCTGGTTCTTGTGCCAAGAAGTTATTGGCCGGAAAACCTAAAATCTCAAGTCCTTGATCTTTCTTGTCCTTATACAGTTTTTCTAAACCTTCATATTGTGGCGTTAAACCACATTTAGAGGCCGTGTTTACAATGAGCAGAACTTTACCTTGATATTGGTTCAGTGTCGTTTCGTTGCCTTGAATAGTTTTGACAGGAATGTCATAAACGGAATGGCTCATTCTATTGTCCTTAAATACTTGAGATAATCACTGTTTTGTTTTAACGGTTATTAACGCTATCGACAAGCCTTTATTTTATTTTGATTTGTAGATTAATTTTATTCGGGCTAAAAAAAATAAAAAACAGGCCAATAGACCTGTTTTTTAATATTAAGCTTAGATTAAGCTGCTGTTTTGGCTTTGTTTTGTAAAGCCTGGGTTTCAGAGACCAATTCTTTTTGCAATGCAGTGACACGGTTTTGAAGCTCGGTGATTTTCGCCTTATCCGGGGGGTTGGCAATACTTGCTTCAGAAAATTCCACACCCACATTATTAGATTCTTTAATTTTTCCCCGTAATGCATCGACTTCTGAACTTTTCAGGTTTAAAGCATCTAGGTCTTGGTTAAAGCGTCCAATATAGGTTTTCATTTCGGCAACAATTGTATTTAAAGCAGCTTTGTCACCTTTTTGTGCAGCTTCATTGGCTTTATTTTGCAAAGCAGAAGCTTCTTTGCTTCGGCTGGTAGAGAGGGTTTCGATCTGGTTTAAATCATTTTTAATATCTGCAGCATTGTTTGTGCTTAAGACAGCAGTTGCGGGCTGAGTACTAGCAGGCGTAGATACCGCTGAGCTACTCGTCGTTGACGATGCAGGTGCTTCATTATTTGGTTTTTTATCACATGCTGTTAATGCCAAAGCGGCAAAACACAGTGAAGCTAATAATCGTTTTTTCATAATGCATCCTCACAGGTTTACATCACTAAACCTGATTCTATTCATTCAAATTTAAAAAATATGGCACATACTGGGTGGAGTCCAACTGTTAAAGTCGCATATCTGACTGGCTGCTGACTATGGTGTTTTTGTTGGTAAGCTGCTGCAAATTGCAAAAAGAGTTATTTATTTAATAACATGAAAATTTAGATATCACGTAATTGTGCAGGGGTTTGTTCGGTATAACGCTTAAAGAATTCAATAAAACTGGAACTGTGCTGATAGCCCAATTCATAGGCCAGTTTCTTTACTGTTTTGCCTTGGCGAATCTGGGTGATGGCATATAAGATTTTGGCTCGATTGCGCCATTCCGATAAACTCAACTGCAATTCCTGCTGGCTTAAACGCAGTAAATGTCGTTCGCTGATGGATGAGTCGCTAACAAGTTGCTGCAAGCTTTTGTGAAATAGCGCTGGACTGGCCAATTGCTGTAATAGGGGCTGAAGCACAACATGCTTGGTTTGTGGCAAATAATGCTCATACGCTGGTGCAGTTTTCAGCTGATCGAATAATACCTGTAATAAATGCCGATAATGCAGCGTGCTTATGCCTTGCTGTTTTTGTTCCAGAATTTCATGCACCAGATGTCGAAGAAAGGGGCGAATGCTTAAAGTCTTGGTGCAAGATGCAAACTGGCCACATAGCGAAGGATGAATGCGGATACAGACATAGTGGGTGATTTGTTCATCCAGTGCGATAGAGGTATGCGCTGTTTGGGGTGGCAACCAGAGGCCATAATTCGGTGGTGACAGATAAATTTGTCCCTCTATTTCATATTCCAAAATACCGTTCAAGCTGAAATTAAAATCGCCCCATACGGAACTGTGTGGCGCAACAATTTCATCCTTTTGATAAAAGAAATCATCTACTTCTATATAGCGCTCAATATGTTCCAGCATGTCTATATCCTTATCCTTGTTCTAGGTTCTTCTATATTCCTGCATCCATTTCATAAAAAGAATGAATTTTAATTACACAGCAGTGAAACGATCTAGATGTGTCTGTAGCTCAATATTGATGTCTGAAATCCGATATTCTAATTATTTCAGACTTCGATGAAAATGGATAATAAATATTCTAGTGTGAGGAAAGGGGATGACACTGCAAAGCAAACCACTCTGGTGGGCACTCGCTTTGCCATTGCTGGCGGTTTTAATCTGGTCCATGAATATCACCGTAACACGCTATGTGGCAGATTATATCTCTCCAGTGAGTATCAGTTTCTATCGCTGGCTAGTGGCGTTTCTGGTATTAACCCCCTTTATGCTGAATAAAGTCTGGCATGAACGTCAACTGGTTGTTAAACACTGGAAACAGCTCGCCGTATTGGGTGCCTTTGGCATGGTGTTGTATCAAGGGTTGGGCTATACCGCAGCACATTATACGACGGCAACCAATATGGGTATTATCAATGCCTTCATTCCCGTGTTTACCATTTTTGTTTCCATGTTCATGCTTAAGGAGATTCCTAACCGTTTTGCAGTGGTGGGCAGTATTTTATCTTTTGCCGGTTTGCTCTATGTGATGGCACAGGGAAATCTGCTTAATCTGATACAGTCAGGCGGTCATCTGGGCGATGCCATGATGGTACTGGCGGTATTTTTCTATGCTTTTTATGGTGTATTTCTTAAAAAGTGGCAACTGCAAATTCCATTGATGATTAGTTTGTATGTGCAGATCGCTTTTGCCCTGCTTTACCATTTACCCTTTGTTTTATATTTAGGACTCGATGCCATTGATCAACATAATGTCGCTAGTGTGCTGTATGCCGGTATTTTTCCATCCTTGATTGCACCCTTAGTCTGGATGCTGGCAGTACAAATGATTGGGCCGAACCGAACCAGTATTTTTATGAACTTAACGCCGGTCTGCACCGCAATTATTGCCTATGTATGGTTAGCAGAAGCATGGACGATTTATCACAGTATTGGGGGAGTCATCATTTTACTGGGAATATTATTGGCCCAGAAGAAAGTACCCGCAGTAGCAGCAGAAAAATTGAATGCTTAAGTGAGAAATAGATGAAAAAACCAACAAACGCATTTATTTTTTTACTTGTTATTTAATGGAAGTGGCAAAGGCCTAAGCATTTTACCAATAGATTGAAACGATTTTTTTTAAAAAAGATGATTAAAAAATAGTGAGATAATTTAAATTTTTAAGAAAATATGCTGAATGTCTCATAGTTTTTAAGTGTTTTATGAGATAAATAATCTATTTGTATAATAAAAAAATTTATTAGATAATGCTTATATAGTGAATGTTTAAGTGATTATTAACGAAATTTAAACTTTTGCAACCAGATTCACAGACCCTCTGGATGTGATTTATGCACATCCTTTTTTATGCTCAGCCGTCCCTATATGGTTGAGCTTTTTTTTGCCTGAAAATTAGTATGATTTTACCAATAAAAATGATCCGCATTAAGCGCGAATCACTTCACCTGTTTCAGCATCAATAATACGGCTCGGTTCTTGGCTAAGCCCCAAATCACCATTCAAATAATTGATCTGAGTTGAAAAATATTGATTGGCTTGTTGCAGTGAGTGAGCAGGTTTGCCACCGGCAGGATTGGCACTGGTCGATACAATAAAACCATTAAACGCATTGCATAGCGCTACGCATAAAGGATGGGTGGTGACACGTACCGCCACTTTAGCATGGTTGCCCTTAATCCAGTTGGGAATATGGTCACCTGCAGGCAATAACCAGGTGCTTGCTCGTTCAGTGGGAGAACGATGACTCCAAGAATCAATCACTTTTTGATGCATTTCTGCAGTGAGGGATTCTAATAGAGGCTCAACTTGCGCGATCTGTGCGGCCAATAAAATCACCCCTTTTTCAATCGGGCGTTGCTTTAAGCGTAGAATTTCGAAGAAAGCCTGTTCATTAAAGGGATCACAGCCTAAGCCCCAAACTGCCTCTGTAGGATATGCTAAAACCTGTCCTTGTTTTAAACATTCAGCAGCTTCGGCAACAGAGGTGGTAATCATTGAATTTTATCCCTTCAAATACATTTAAAGGCTTATTGTGAACCTTATTTGCTTGGACGACAACGTAGATACAGGCCCGCCTGTTGCATACATAATCCAAGTAATTCTAATTCCATCAGTTGACTGGTCACTGTGCCGATATCTGATTGCAGCTTAGCAACAATGCTATCTATGTTTTGCCCGACCCAATCCAGCTGGTTATATAGGCGAGTTAGGTGAGGCAGTAATGCAGTGGGTACTTCGTTGGGTGCTTGAAGGCTATTCGAATTTTTTACCTGTTCAATCTGTTGTTGATTTTGCCATTGCGTGGGCAGCGCCAAATCTTCAATCACCTGCTCCGGATGGTCGACCAAAATAGCACCTTCACGAATCAGTTGATGGCAGCCTTGATGATGCTCACTATAGATATGACCTGGAATAGCAAAGATCAATTTACCTTGTTCGGCTGCCCATTTTGCCGTAATTAAGGAACCACTTTTCAGTGCGGCTTCTGCAACGATAACACCCAGACTTAAACCGCTCACGAGGCGATTGCGCCGTGGAAAATGCTGTTGTAAAGGCGGTGTTCCCGGTAAGAATTCAGTCACCACTGTCCCTGACTGGGCAATAATCTGTTGTCGCAGTTGCTGATGTTGGGTCGGGTAGGTCTGGTCTAATCCTGTGCCCATCACAGCAATGGTTCGACTGTGGCGTAAAGCACCTTGATGTGCGGCTTCATCAATCCCTTCAGCTAAACCACTAATAATGTAAAAACCTTGATCACTTAAATAATAGGCAAAATCATAAGCCACCTGTCGTCCGTGGCTACTCGGTTTTCGACTGCCAACGATGGCAACTTGCGGTTGCAACAAGGCTTGAGCATCACCTTGACCAAACAGAATAGGCGGTTTTTCAGCATAGGGTAGTAGTTGAGTGGGATAGTCAGGATGGTCGAAAGTCAGAATGAAGTCGCTATGTTTTTGAATCAGAGCAATACAATGCTGAAATTGCAGCTGTGCTTCAGGAAGATGAAAATCTTGCAGACGCTGAATATGGTTTTTGTGAATGCCCAGCTTTTTCCATGTTTCAATTTGATCAGGCTGTGTTGCCTCAGCCAGATGGGGATAGTGTTTATTGATTTTATAAAAGCTGGTCAGCGAGTGGTGTACCAGAAACCATAAACGAATGTAGTCCAGCTGCACGGAGCTTAATGAATTGAGCATAACGAGACCTTTAATGATGTCTTCTTTTTATTGTTTAAAAAAATAAAATGAGGCTGAATCTCAGCCTCATTTCTAGATTTTGATTTAAGGATTAGTCATCCATAAGCGGCGGCTGAATGCCAGCACCGACTTTAATCGGTAATTCGCTATCAAGCACATAGGCATAGCTTAAGTTTTCGAAGCTTTTGAATACCATGATATTACCAATACGCTGTCCAGGTAATTGAACACGTTCTTTGGTTTTTGGATCGGTAACGATTTCACCTTTTTGGTTAACAGTCAGCACGTGTCCAACTTGAATTCCTTGCAAACTACCACGGTCAATGGTCACTACACTGTGTTTTGCTGCAGTACCAATTGATCCCATTACGCGAACAATTTGGCCCCCTGCAACCACATCTTCTGCATTGGTTGGGTAGAACAGGGTTGGCAGCATTGGATCATATTCAGGTAGAACGCGATCACCACGACGAACTTCAGCATTATAAGTATCTGTCAGTTCAAGGGTGGTAATGTCATTTTCACCGCGAACAGCAATACCTGATGCGACTTGAATTAACTCAAGACCAGCATTGTATTTTTTACCTTTGGCATCGGTAAACATATACGGTTCACCTTCACGGTAAACGGCATAGCGTTGACCCACTTCCAGCCCATTGCCGCGTGCATAAACAGTTTGACCTTTGGCAGCCATTACACGTTGATCGGCTGTACCTAAAATGTATGGCGTACCTTGAACCGATTCAGATGCCACAATGGTACTGCGTTCTAACCAGTGTTGGATGTATTCCAGCGGAATCACGGGAATAGCATTATTTAAAGACTCGATGCGAACCTGAGGTTGTAGCTTGGTGCTGCCTCCGGTATAGCGACGGATAATCCCTTCACAGCCATCACCTTCATCTTTACCGATGATTGGTTTGCCATTATAGGTACACATCAGCAGGCGGTCGCCCGGGAAAATCCAGTGCGGATTTTTCACATGTTTGTTGCTTGCCCAGATTTCAGGCCAACGTACCGGATTTTTCAAAAATCTTTTGGAAATATCCCATAAAGTATCACCTTTTTTCACCACATAAACTTGTGGTGCTCCGGCTTTTAAAGCAGGTGGATTGACATTTCGGGCAGGGGCGGCTTCAGCAAGGCTAACCATCCCGATTCCAACACTTACACATACGGCAAGTGCCAATAATTGTTTTTTAAACCCCAAGGCACTAAAATTTGGTGCGCCCTTGAAAACCTTTTTCATTATCATAATTCCTAAAATTATGTATGTAGTTGCGTTATAATAACGATATTACACACATTTTTTTGATGAAGCATTCCTTCATTTTGTTTTTTGATCAATGGCATAAGTGAGGACACCGTATGGCCTTATTACCTGTTTTAAGTTTCCCGGATCCCCGTCTTCGTACCATTGCTAAACCAGTCGAAGAAGTCACTGATGAAATTCGTCAGCTTGTAGCAGATATGTTTGAAACCATGTACGAAGCACCTGGTATCGGTCTGGCAGCAACACAGGTTGATCATCATATTCAGCTGATTGTCATGGATTTATCTGAACATAAAGATCAACCCATGGTATTTATTAACCCCAAAGTCACACCGTTAACTAAAGAAACTCAGCCCTATGAAGAAGGCTGCCTGTCAGTACCTCAAATATACGATAAAGTTGAGCGTCCGTCACGTGTAAAAATCGAGGCAATTAACCTTGAAGGTCAATCATTTGAGATGGAAGCAGACGAACTTCTCGCTGTTTGTATTCAACATGAAATGGATCACTTAAATGGCAAGTTATTTGTTGATTATTTATCGCCATTAAAGCGTCAACGGGCACGTGAAAAAGTCGAAAAAACTGTTCGTCAACGTCAAAAAGACAAAGTTACAGTCAAACGTTAAGCCCAACGATTTAGATAAAATTAAAATTTACAAGTCCAATTTCGATTGGGCTTTGTTATACTTGGGTTAGACAAATTTTAGGGTTTGCTGGTGCTTCTGCGTAGTGGTCTACTGTTCGCTTGTATGGCCGTATTTTTACAGATTTCTGTTTTTTTACAGCCTTTGCTGCCGGAGCAATATCAGATTGCGCCGGTCTGTGAAACCATTACGCGTGCATTATTACTCAGCCCTGGCGCTACTCATCAATCTTCTGCTTCTGAACATTCCCATCATCAAGTCAATCATGACACTCAACAGCATGATTCGCATGCCGGGCATGATCATGATGCCAGCCATCAGTGTCAGTACTGTACCGTCTACGGTAATTTAGTTTTACCGCCAGAATTGGATGTGAAAGAAGTTTTAGATCGTATTCAAATTCGTTTATTGGCATTCCAAAAGACCTTTAGTCATGTCTGGTTTGTTTTACAACGACTCTTTCTGCTGCCGCAAGGGCGTGCTCCACCACTATTTGCATAATTCAACCATTTGGATGTCTGGGTCTTGAATGACTCCAGCACAGTTGTATTTATGTCTTAGTGAGATTTAAAAATGGCTCAACCTAAATTTTATTTACAGCCTCTTGCGGCTGCAATTTGTATGGCTTGTTATTCAGCTTCGGTATTTGCCGAGCAACAAAATACCATCGTTCAAACTTTAGCGCCGATTGTGGCGACGGCCCATTCAGGCAATGATGCCAATGGACTCATTGTGCGTGCCGATCCGAAACAGCCAATCCAGCCGATTCCAGCCAGCGATGGTGCTGATTATCTGCAAAGCATCATGGGATTTAGTTCGATCAAAAATGGCGGCACCAATGGTGATGTCACTTTCCGTGGCATGTTTGGTTCGCGGATTAAAATTTTAGCGGATGGCACAGAAAATTTGGGTGCCTGCCCAAACCGTATGGATGCGCCAACTTCCTATATTTCACCGGAAAGCTATGATCGCATTTCGGTGATTAAAGGTCCGCAAACGGTTCAATATGCCAATACCGGTTCGGCTGCAACCGTCATTTTTGAGCGCGAAGCGGAAAAACTGAATCACGATAAGCCTTACCGAGGTCAAGCCAGTGTGCTGATGGGTTCATATGGTCGTCTGGATCATAATGTTGAAGCGGCAGTTGGAGATGAGAAAAAATATATTCGTTTAAATGCCAACCGCTCTGTTTCAGATAGCTATAAAGATGGGGATGGCAAAACCGTTCCTTCGGATTGGCAACGCTGGAATGCTGATTTAGCATTGGGATGGACACCGGATGAAAATACCTGGATCGAACTTACTGGCGGCAAAGCAGATGGCGAAGCGGTCTATGCAGGTCGTGAAATGGATGGCACACAGTTTGCCCGTGAAAGCCTCGGTTTAAGGTTTGAAAAGAAAAATGTTACCGATGTTATCAAGAAAATTGAAGGGCAAGTGAACTATAGCTATAACGACCATGTGATGGATAATTTCCGTTTACGTACGCCACCAATGGTAGAAATGAATCATGGTGGAATAATGATGGAAATGCCAAACCCATCAGAAATGCAAGTCACGCGTCGTACCTTGAATTCACGTTTAGCGATGACCAGTGAATGGAATAAATGGAATTTGATCACTGGGGTAGATTCTCAGTTTAATAAACATGGTGGCAGTATGTCATCGCCGACAATGCCAACGATGAATGTTCCATTTAGTAGTGATATGCGTTTCCAATCTTATGGTGCTTTTGGTGAACTCAGTTATCAATTGAGTGAACAAAATAAATTGGTGACGGGTGCACGCGTTGATCAAGTCAAAATTGATGCACTTAAATTGAATGATAGCCGTTCTGAAACCTTGCCAAGCACATTTATACGTTTAGAAAGCCAGCATCCAGAACATGACGCCAAAACCTATATCGGCCTAGGTTATGTCGAGCGCATGCCAGACTATTGGGAACTGTTCAGTACGGCACATGGTAATCTCGGTACGGTCAATGCCTTTAATGGCATAGATACGGAGAAAACCCTACAGCTTGATTTAGGTTATCAACATGAGCATGGCGCACTCAGTTCTTGGGTGTCAGCTTATGCTGGCTTAATTAATGATTATATTTTAATGAGCTATCACATGCATAGCATGCCGGGCATGATGAATCATGGCACAAGTCATGGCAAAACGGCAGGAGCTAAAAATGTGGATGCGACCATTGCAGGAGCAGAAGCAGGAATTGGCTATCAACTGACCGACCATCTGCAAGCAGATATAAGCGCGATGTATGCTTGGGGTGAAAATACCACCGACAATAAACCTTTACCCCAAATCTCACCTCTGGAAGGGCGTGTCAATCTGCGTTATGTGCAAGATCAATATACTTTAGGTGCATTGTGGCGTGTGGTAGATAGTCAAAATCGTATCAGTCAAGATCAAGGCAATATTGTGGGGTATGATTTAGGTGAAAGCAGTGGTTTTGGAACTTTGTCGCTGAATGGCACCTACCATATTCGTGATGGAGTGGATCTTTCTGTAGGTATTGATAACGTATTGGATAAAACCTATAGCGAGCACTTAAATAAAGCGGGTAGTGCAGGCTTTGGTTTGGCAGCGGATGAGCAATTTAATAATATTGGTCGTAACTACTGGGCGCGTGTCAGTATGAAGTTCTAATTGTTCTAAAGTATTCTAAAAAACCACTGCTAAAAAGTAGTGGTTTTTTAATTTCTGAGCTTTGAAACTAATTTTACAATATTTATATTGAGGATTTATCTATAGAAATAAGACCAAACAAAACAAGTTGTGTATATATAAAAAGCAAGTTGGCTAAGAATAAAACAAAAATAGAATGAGGATTAAGTAATACAAGTCGCGCGATAAATATTTTTATATTTTAAATTTAATTAAAACAATGATTTGAGTTTATTAGATGTGGGAATGAGTAGCTCGATTAAATAAAATTAGAAAAACATTAATATAATTTAAATATATATAACAGTAACTTATGTTTTTCTTGGTTTGAAAAACAAACACTCAAAATAATTTCTTAGCCAGAAGTATTGCAACCGCTCTGAAATGCTGTAGAATGCACATCCATCGGCGGTGATGTTGATTAAAACTTGTTGAGAAACAAGGATTTAGCCTAAAGGGTTTAAATCTGGAAGTCTTGAAGAAGTTTGGAAATAATCAATAAAACCTGTTGACTATTCTCGAGAAGAGAGTAGTATAGCCGACCTAGCTTGCTGGTGACGAATCAGCAAGAAGATCATTAAGAACTTATGAAGAACAACTTGTGTGGATTTTTACTGGTTGATCGATCGAAATTATTTTCATTG
>NZ_SJNU01000010.1:0-155394 GCF_004331055.1 Acinetobacter sp. ANC 4779 | reverse complement strand
ATTCAACTCAAAMWSYCCAATCTGTCAAGATTTGGAAAAAGCCTAGGCAAACACTGAAAAGTGCAGCTAAGACCGAGGCAAGTATCCATAAACAGTTGTGCTGGCGACAATAGCAAGAGTGAACCACCTGATCCCTTCCCGAACTCAGAAGTGAAACCTCTTTGCGCTGATGGTAGTGTGGGGTTACCCATGTGAGAGTAAGTCATCGCCAGCTCATTATTCCTGAAAACCCCCTTAATCTTAAGATTGAGGGGGTTTTTTTAGGTCGCCATTTTTATATGCTAAAAAAAGGCTGCAAATTCAAGGTGAAGAGCTGACATTAAGCCCCACAATCAGCCGTTCAAAACCCGTCATTTTAGTTAATTTTGATTTTTTATATACAGTGATTTGTCTTGTAATGCTAAATTGGTGGGATGTTCATTTAAGAAGAATAAAGTATGAATCAAATTCACACCGCTGCCATTTTATGTTTAAGTTTAACTTTTAATGGTTTAACTGCGTGTCATGCACAAAATGACGTTCCGCAGGAGCAACCAAAACAGCAATCTTTCTCAAAAATACAGCAAGGCTATGCTCTCAGTATAGTTGCGCAATTTAATGAGCCTTGGGCCATGACCTCTTTAAAGGATGGGCGCTTGCTGATTAGTGAGCGAAAAGGAGAATTACAATTATTTGACCCCCAAAATCAGCGAAAAGTAGAAGTTAAAGGCATGCCTAAAGTAGCTTATGGTGGACAAGGCGGCTTGGGCGATATTGCATTACATCCTCAATTTGTACAGAACCATCAGGTCTATATCAGCTATGCAGCAGCAGGACAGGGTGGTTATGGTGCTATGGTTGCACGGGGGGAGCTAGATTTATCCAATGCTCAACATCCCCAACTTAAAAATTTAAAAATCATTTGGCAGCAAGTGCCTAAAGTTCAAGGTCAGGGGCATTATGCACATCGGTTATTGTTTGGCCCCGATGGCAAGCTCTGGATCAGTTCAGGAGAACGTCAGAAGTTTGATCCTGCTCAAGATATGCAATCGAATTTAGGTAAAATTCTACGTTTAAATGATGATGGTACACCTGCGTCAGGTAATCCATTTATGAACCGAGGCGAGATTGCCAAACAAGTCTGGACTTTGGGTCATCGTAATCCTCTAGGGATTGCATTTGACCACAAAGGTCAGTTGTGGGTGGCTGAAATGGGGCCTAAAGGTGGCGATGAGCTCAATCTCATCATAAAAGGTGAAAATTACGGCTATCCGATTGTTTCCAATGGAAATCATTATGATGGTAAAGATATCCCTGACCACAATACCCGACCTGAATTTAAGGCCCCGGAAATCAGCTGGACTCCGGTAATTTCTCCATCTAGCCTGATATTTTATCAAGGCAATCAATTTCCTGCATGGAAAAATAAGGCGCTAATTGGTGGCTTGTCATCCAAAGCGATTATGGTGGTTGATACCGAAATCAAACCCGTGAAGGAAGTGCAGCGCTTAAATATGAAACAACGTATCCGTGGCTTGCTGGAATTTGAGGACGGTTCAATTTGGGTGCTTGAAGATGGTAAAAATGCCAGATTAATCAAAATGACTGCAAAGTAATTTCATCCTTTAATTTAAAAGCCCTTATTGAAATGTCGGGCTTTTAAAGGTATCTGCATAAATTATCTGATTGAATTAAGCGGCATAGTGATCATCAGCATTAAATACATTGGCCTGAATTTGAATAAGTTTACGATTGCCCTGTTCGCCATTCATGCGCCAATGGGCGATTTTAATATTATCGACAATGGCAACATCACCTTTCTGCCATTGTAGCAACAGGGCATCACGATACATCGCATCAAAAAAAGCCTGTTTCTCTTGATCCGTCCATTCAATTTTATCACCCTGCTGATTGAAAATTTCCCAAGTCAGCTGCATCCCATCAGCAGTGGAATCAATTTCAATATCACCACGATTTTCAAAACAATTTTGTGCAGCTTGATAGGCGAATGGATTGGTATTATTGGCAAAAGCCCAAGGTTGTAGCGCAAGCTTTTGGGTAACAGGATGCTTAATCACCAGAGGTGCCCGTTGCAAGGTTAGTTTGGCTTTTTGGTCAGGCAGTATACTTACGCTAAAAGGACTCTTTTTCAGTAAAATCCGATCCATGAAATTAATTTTACGTGATGAGACATACGAAAAATGATTCCAAGTCCCCTGATATTTTTGCTTAACCGATTTAGGAAAATTTTCCCAAATTTTCTCCATATTATTAAAGCCGGTTTCAGCCAAATAAGTTGAGGGTTCCTGACAAAATAAAGCGATATAGCGTGAGCGTTCAGAACGAACACCACCTTCTACATGCGGACCTTGTACCGAGTTCTCCACGGGCCCCAATTGCACGGTGTTACGGTCAATATAGCGCCGATAATCGCCCGCACCTAAAATACTTTCACTGTATTTACGCATCCATGATGCAACCCAACCGGGCATATTGGGATTAAAGGAATTCCACGGCTGTAACTTGAACTTTTGTTCAATCAGTTGATGAAACTCATCGGTTTGCTGGATGTTAAACCCCCGAAAAATCAAGATGCCATGCTGGTGAATTTGTTGCATCAGCTGTTCAAGATTGTTCTCAATATATTGCGCTAAATTATGACAGGCATTGTGGTCGGGGTGAGCCATGAATACTTTGGCGTAATCATTCAGGAAATGATGTTCTAATTGCATAGTTTCTCTCTCAAGTATTTTTATTGTTTTGCTTATGATGTGCAGAATAATCTTTAACTTCATTCTAATCACTCATAAAAATATTATGAATGATTATTTTTGCTGAATGGGATTATAAAGTTTGATATTTCAGCATGATGTAAGTTTTGGTCGTTTAATTAAGCTTTTCGACCAGTGGGTAGCTCACTTTAAAGCACCAGACCCATGGCTATAAGAATAAAATAAGTTTTAAAAAAAGCCCCGACATCCTGTCGAGGCTTTTTTAGATTCATTTTAAAGGTATAACTCCTGTCCTACCCATCAGCATCATGCTAGTTATTGCCTATCATTATTGTTTTATGCTTTAGAGACTTCCTGTCTCTGTATGAGTTAAATATAGAGCTTAAATTAATATGTGAAAAGTAGAGATATTTGACAACTGTTGTAAGCTAAAACCTACACCAGTGATAAAGAAATATCAGGCACTCACATATTGAATCAGTTTATCCAAAACAGATCTGAGATTTTTGTTATCAAATTCATTCGGTTCAAACTGTTCAGTTTTATTGCGCGAAAAAATGTCCCGAATTTCAATCACTGCATTGCTATCAACTAAGCCAAGCTGGGTGCCAACTTGACGAATTTGATCAATCGAGCGTGAGCCATTGGTTGCTCCATAACCAATATAGGCTGCCGGTTTACCTTGCCATTCTTTGCCTAGGTAATCCAAAGCATTTTTAAGTGCCGGACTATAACCATGGTTATATTCAGGGCTAATCAAAATAACCGCATCACCTGAAGCAATTTTGTCTGCCCATTGTTGTTGTTTGGGCTGATCATAAATACCGGTTAGAGGAGGGTGGCTACCTGCAAAAATAGGCAGGTTCCATTCTTTTAAATCGATTAGTTCAACCTGAACGGTACTGTAATTAGCTCTCTCGATGCTTCGTTGTACCCAGTGCGCGACTTTAATTGCAATACGACCTTCACGAACACTACCGACAATAATTTGAATGTTCATCTTGAACCTGTGTTTTTTTATAAAGTTAGGATCTAAATTAATATGAATGTGAGCGGCGGAATATGAGGAATTTGTATCTCCAGAACTTAAAAAAGCCCCCGAAGGAGCTTTTAAAAATCATCAGTTAGATGATCTTTTACATCAGCTTAATACCTTGCTGACCGGCAGGCGTCACTTTAAAGATTTCCACTTCAAAGGTAATGTCCTTGCCTGCAAGCGGGTGATTGAAATCAATTTCAGTAATATCGTCACCGACTGATTTCACCACACCGAATAGGCTCTGTTTGGCTTTATCTTCAAATTCAATCATATGACCGACAATCGGTGTTTGCTCGAATTTAACCGTATCAAATTTTTGTACGTTTTCAGCGTTCCAGGGACCGAAAGCATCTTCAGGAGGAAGACTCACGGTACGACGATCACCGGCACGTAAACCAAACAGGGCTTTCTCAAAACCTGGTAGCAAGCTGCCATCGCCCATCACCAGACTGACCGGTTCTTCACGGCTACGGGTGTTATCAATTTCTACACCATTTTCAATGGCGACCGAAAAATGCAGCTCTACTTTCGAGCCTTCATTAATACGGGTTTCTTCATTTGGATTAATAATTTCAGTCATTGTGTTGCGCTTCCGCACGTTGAATACGTTGCTTTTCTAGGAAAAAAGTATCGATCAGCAGCAAAATAGTACCTAGGGTAATGGCACTGTCTGCAATATTAAAAGCAGGGAAGTGGCTGTTGTTGTAGTAAACGTGAATGAAATCGACCACATAACCTAAAGAAACGCGGTCAATCAAGTTACCAATTGCACCACCCAGAATCAGGGCAATCGCTATAGGTAAAATCACCATTTTTTTCGGCATACGCATCAGCCAAAATACAAAAATTACAGACACCAAACCTGCCAGTGAAGTAAAGAAATAACGTTGCCATCCACCGGCATCGGACAGGAAACTAAAGGCTGCGCCATAGTTATGCAGCAATGTCCAGTTTAAAAAGGGCATTACCGGCACAGGATCTGCATAATTCAGATGTGTCGTTGCAATCCATTTGGTCCACTGGTCGAGAATAATCGCGACAATGGATAAACCTAGCCACACCAGATTGTGTGGGTAGAATTGGAATAAGCCCTTTTTAGCTTGCGGATTAGGCATATTTTCTCTCTTCGCCTTGACCTGTAGGAAGGTTAATAATACAACGAGAACAAAGACCTGGATGTTCGTGATGTGTATTCACATCTGGCAGTACATGCCAGCAACGGGCACATTTTTCGCCCTCTGCCGCCGATACTTTCACGCGTAAGCCTTCAAGATCTGTGGCTTCACCCTGTGCTTGATCAAATGCATTTACAATGACAGTCGATGTGATTAACACAAAACGAAGTTCATCATCTAACTGATCCAGCACGGCTTTCAATTCAGCATTTGCCCAAAGTTCAACTTTGGCAGACAAGTTTGAACCAATCAGTTTGGCATTACGTGCAGCTTCGATTTGCTTGTTCACCGCAGATTTAACCGCAATCATGGTTTGCCAGTCGGCTTCTGAAACCAAGTTCGCTTTCGAGGCAACCGGAATGTCATACCATTCAGTGGTAAACACGTATTTCTCGGTTTGACCTGGAATTAAAGGCCAAGCTTCTTGCGCGGTAAAGGTCAAGATTGGGGCCATCCAGCGCACAAAAGCTTGTACCAAATGATACAGCGCAGTTTGTGCAGAATGACGTGCTTGCGAGTCCGCTTTGGTGGTGTACTGACGGTCTTTGATAATGTCGAGGTAGAAACCACCCAGGTCATTAATACAGAAGTTGGTCAACGAACTTGCCACAATATGGAAGTTCATATCTTCATAAGCTTGCTGAATGGTTTTTTGTACGTCCGCTGCACGTTGCAGGATGTATTGATCAATTGCAATCAACTGATCGACTGGCAATGCATCTGTAGCTGGCTGGAAACCATTCAGGTTTGCCAACAAGAAACGCAATGTATTACGGATACGACGGTAACCATCAGAAGCACGACTAAAGATCTCTTTACCTGCAGTCATTTCATAACGGTAATCTGCAGATGCGATCCAGAAACGTAAACCGTCTGCACCCATATCTTTAATGATGTCTTGCGGTGTAATTACGTTACCAATGGATTTCGACATCTTACGGCCTTTTTCATCGACCACGAAACCGTGAGTCAACAAGCCTTTGTAAGGTGCGCGGTTATTAATTGCGATAGAGGTGAGCAATGATGACTGGAACCAACCACGGTGCTGATCTGAACCTTCCAGATATAAATCAGCAGGATCAGTCAATTCTTCACGTTCACGCAGTACCGCATAATGGGTTGTACCCGAGTCAAACCAGACATCTAGCGTATCGCGTACTGCATTGTACTGTTCAGCATCAGCCCCAATGAAGTCTTTCGCTTCACGGTTATACCATCCATCAATCCCTTCCTGTTCAATCAGTTTTGCCACTTCTTCGATCAGTTCAGGGGTACGGGGATGCAATTCGTTGGTGTCTTTATGCACGAAGAATGGGATGGGTACACCCCAAGTCCGTTGACGCGAGATACACCAGTCCGGACGGCCTTCAATCATCGACTGAATACGGTTTTTACCCCAATCCGGGACAAAACTGATGTCGTTTTCAATCGCGTTTAAAGCGCCCTGGCGTAAACCTTTTTCGTCCATGCTGATGAACCACTGCGGGGTCGCGCGGAAGATAATCGGAGTTTTATGACGCCAGCAATGTGGATAGCTATGTTTAATCACCACATGTGCCCAAAGCTTGTTGGCTTCACTTAATGCAGCAATAATTTTTGGATTGGCTTTGTAGATGTGCTCGCCTGCAAAAACAGGTGCAGTCGGTAAATACACACCGTTACCACCGACCGGATTATCGACTTTCAAGTTATACAGTAGGCCAACTTTATAATCGTCTACACCATGGCCTGGTGCAGTATGTACCGCACCTGTACCGCTGGTTGCGATTACGTGTTCGCCTAAAATCACAGGAACCTGACGTTCAGTAATTAAAGGATGTTGTAATTGTAAATTCTCAAGTTTGCTGCCGGCAAAATCAGCAATCACTTCAACGGTGGTAAAGCCATAGCGTTCAGTGGCAGATTCAACTAAGTCTTTAGCCAAGATAAAGTTTTGCGCTGCTTTTTCATCACCACGTGCTTTAACAAGTTGATATTCAATATCCGCATGCAGGGCAACGGCCTGGTTTGCTGGAATGGTCCAAGGCGTCGTGGTCCAGATCACAATGTCAGTTGAGTCTTTAACTTCTACACCCAAACGAGCCGATAAATCTGCTAAATCAACAACCGTGAAGCCAACATCGATGGCATCCGATTTTTTGTCTTCGTATTCAACTTCAGCTTCAGCCAAAGATGAACCACAGTCCAAACACCAGTTCACAGGTTTAAGACCCGGTTCGATATGACCTTGTTTTTGGATTTCACCCAGCGAACGCACGATATTGGCTTCTTGTGCAAAATTCATGGTCAGGTAAGGATTGTCCCAATCACCAAACACACCCATACGTATAAAGTCTTTTTTCTGTAATTCGACTTGAGTGTAGGCATATTCGCGGCAATGTTTACGGAAGGTTGCAGCATCGACTTTAACGCCGACTTTACCGACTTTTTCTTCAACTTTCAGTTCAATCGGTAAACCGTGACAGTCCCAACCCGGAACATACGGTGCATCAAAGCCATCCATAATGCGGCTTTTGATAATGATATCTTTCAGTACTTTGTTTACCGCATGACCCAAGTGGATTTGACCATTTGCGTATGGAGGGCCATCGTGAAGTACATATTTTTTCTTGCCAATACGCGATGCCCGAATCTGCTGATAAATATTGTCGGCATACCACTCTTCTAACCATTTTGCTTCACGTACTGCGAGATTTGCTTTCATTGCAAATTCAGTACCTGGGAGGTTTAGCGTGGCTTTGTAATCCACTGCATTTTCAGGAGTTTGCTTATCGCTCATGCAAGTTGTCTTCCAATTTAATCAGTCTTAGGCTGACGCGTTTTACAGTAAAAAAATATGGGATTTAAAAAGGGAAATTGGGAGTGTTTTGTCGAAACTCAAGCAGTTTCTCAACATCATCATCAATTCCCGCTTTCAATGCTTCAAGCGAAGGGTAGTCCTTTTCACCATGTAAATAGTTCAAGAATGTCACCCGCATTAACAGGCCATACAGATTAGCAGAAACATCAGGAAAATGTACTTCTAATCGCCATTCTGGATGTTCCTGTTTGATGGCTGGTCGAGTCCCCACATGGCCTGCACCAAACAGGGCGGTTGATTTATAGCCTGCAATCCCCAATTTTTCAGGATTGTCGGCTTTCACTTTATCTTTTAAAGATCCGCTTTCACACACGACTTCAACGCCGTAAATCCCGTTTAAACACGGTTTATGCCGGTTAAGACGGACGTTAATGGTGGGGAAATTAATGGTACGTCCAATTTGATCACCATATTGTACCCGGCCAGTAATGCTATATGGACGTCCTAATAGTTGTGCAGCCAGCGCTAAATCGCCTGCTTGTAAGGTATGACGAATCCGGGTCGAGCTGACGCGGTGTCCATCCAATGCAATGGTGTGTAAGTTGGTGACCTGAAAACCGTAGCCGCGCAAAAATTCACTATTGCCTTGACGGTTTTTACCAAAATGGAAATCGTCGCCCAGAACCAGATGTTCTGCATTAAGTTTGTGTTTCAGAATATCGGCAAAGCTTTCAGCACTTAGACTGCGGAAATAGTTATCAAATTTTGCAATCGCGATATAGTCGACACCCAGTTCGGATAAGTATTCGACTTTTTCACGCAAAGATGAAATACGTGGCGGAGCCTCATAACCTTTAAAAAATTCAAGCGGTTGTGGCTCAAAGATCATCACCAATGTTTTTAAATTTTGTGCTGCGGCAAGTTGTTTTAATTGTGCAATCATGGCCTGATGACCCAAATGTACACCGTCAAAATTACCAATCGTAACGGCAGTTTTTGGCAATTGAAAATTTGGTGCTAAAGCATTCAGGCGGAGCAGCTTCATGGACGAATCAATAAATGAAAAATTATCAGAGCTATATATTGCCATAATCTTGAGCATTCGTCTTGTTGTTGTGTTTTTACTCAAGTTATTTTCAGCTCAGAATAAATATTAATCAATTAAATTGATATTAAAAATAGGTATTAATCAATTTTCCTTATTATTAAATACTCTTACAATGATTTTATCGCAACTCGAAGAGCATCCGGTCATGTTTAAACCGTTCCAACAACTGACACAAATGCAGGATATGATCCGTCATTTTACCCCAAACTGGTTTACCGTGACCATGGGGACAGGTGTGGTCGCACTTATTCTGGCCGAGTTACCTGTTGCTGAATCGTTGATGTGGTCGTTGGGCGCAATCCTTTGGCAAATCAATATTCTGTTGTTTCTGTTATTTAGCACATTATATGGCCTACGCTGGATGCTATTTCCCATCGAAGCCAAGCAAATTTTCAAACATCCCATGATGGGTTTATTTTTAGGTGCCATCCCGATGGGCTTGGCGACTATTTTAAATGGTTTTTTAAAATTTGGCATCACGCTTTATGGCGATGTCGCGCTGCATATTGTGCAAAGCCTTTGGTATGTTGATGTTGCTTTGGCTGTGATCATTGCATGGGTTGTCCCCTTTGCGATGTACAGCCAACAAAAACATGAGCTTAAAACCATGTCTGCGGTCTGGTTACTTCCCATCGTGGCTTGTGAAGTTGCTGCAAGTTCAGGCGGTCTGCTGCTTGCACATATCGATGCCGGTCAAAATGCCGTGGCTATTCTTTTAGGAAGCTACCTACTTTGGGGTATATCCGTATTACCAGCTTTTGCAATTTTAACCATTCTGATGTTGCGACTAGCCTTGCACCAGTTACCTGCAAAAGAGTTGGCGATTAGCAGTTGGTTGGCTTTAGGCCCAATTGGAACAGGCGCGTTGGCTTTGTTGCTGCTCGGTGCTCAAGCGCCACAGGTATTGAGTAGTATTGGGATGCAAGCATTGGGGGATATATTCCATTATGCAGGTATTTTCGGCAGTTTGATTCTGATTGGTTTCGGGGTGTGGTGGCTTGGTATTGCCTTACTGACCACTTTAAAACATCGTAAGGATTTACCGTTTAATTTAGGTTGGTGGGGGCTGACTTTCCCGCTGGGTGTATTTACTTTAGCCATTTTAAACTTGGGTCAGCAATTAGCCTTGCCGGTTATTTGTCATGTTGCTTATGGTTTGGCAAGCATTTTGATTCTGCTTTGGGTAGTGGTTGCAAGTAAAACCACTCAAGGTTTTTACCACGGGAATTTGTTTTTCTCTCCGTGTTTAAAAGCCTATGTGGAGAAGAGTTAGAACAACTTTCTCTCCTTTTAGCAAAGGGTGGGAGAGAGGTCAAAAGATAGATTTCGACTGTTGTCATTTTTCCATTTGCCCCTCAATCTATTTTCATCTCTAATAGTGTCTATTTAGTTTTAATGAGCAAAAGTAAATGTCTGACTTGGCTTTAATCATGGCACTTCCCAATGAATCAAAAGGTTTGTTTGAACAAGCGGGGATTCAAGTGCATTACAGTGGCATTGGTAAAGTAAATGCCGCCTTTAAAGCCTTTGAAGTGATTCAGAAAACTGGTTGTAAAACCTTACTTAACTTGGGCTCAGCAGGAAGTTCTCAATTTGATGCCCATGCATTGGTTGAAGTGACGACTTTTGTGCAACGCGATATGGATGTATCGCCACTGGGTTTTGCAGTCGGCGTTACACCTATGGATGATGATCACCCAGCAGAAATTCATTTAGAGTGTTATTTTCAGCACCTGGAAAAAGGCATCTGTGGAACAGGCGACAGCTTTGAAACAGGTACGCCCAAAGTGTCATGCAATCTGGTAGATATGGAAGGCTATGCACTGGCGAAAGTCTGCAAGAAGCTGGGTGTGCGATTAATTTCAGTGAAATATATTAGCGATGGTGCCAATGACACCGCGCATCTGGATTGGGAAGAAAATTTATTATTGGGCGCGCAAAAGTTATTAGGATTATACCAAATGGTCAAATAAGTAGAGTGGGTTTGGAAATTCGGCGACCATAGTGGTCTATGGTCGTATGCCAAAATTATCGTAGACGATAATTCAAGAATTATGGACGAGGAATCACGCCATATAAAATCATATGGACAGTATGTTGGATGATCCGCTGCTGCATACTACGGTTACGCAAGGTCTTGCCTGTGACCATTTCCATTTGAGTCGCAAAATCTGCATAGTTTTGGGTCACCGCCCAAATATTCAGAATTAAAAGCTCAGGATCAATGTCCTTGGAAATTTTACCTTGCTCTTGCCACATGGTAATGACTTTGGCTTTACGCTTCACCAGTTTCTTTAACGGACCTTTTAAAATTGGCAAGATATGCGGTGCACCTTGAATCACTTCCAAAGCAAACAGTCGCGATGCTTTCGGCTGGGTACGAGAGACCTCAATTTTTTGCAATAAATAATTGGTGATCGCTTCTTCAGGCTCAAGGTCTGTTTCTACCATTTGTAGGGGAGCGAGCCACTTTTGCAATACCGTGGTGAGGACTTCAACGTACAAGGCCTCCTTATTTTCATAATAATAGAAAATATTGGATTTGTGCATTTCAGCAATCTGAGCAATCTCGTCTAAGCTTGCCCCATTAAAACCGTAAAGGGAAAATACATCCAGTGCTGCATTCAGCAGTTGATGACGTTTCTGTGTACTCTTTTTTTGTTCCATTGGCCATTTAAAAAACAATTAAAAGTGGAACCTTAAATTGTACGACAAATCATCAGATTTGTGCACAGGCAAAAGTTTTAATTTTATGAATATTGACGATTTATTTTTTAGAGCAGCTATCAAATTGCCAAGTTTTCGACCCAGGTAAAAAGATGCGGTAAAAGAGTGCAGAAAATAGCTCAATAGAGATTGTTAAATAATTCAATAAGATTGAATTTTTCAATGATTCAGTTAAAGACTTAACTCATAAATGAATGATTAAAATAATTAAAGAATAAAATAAGGTTTACACCACATTATTTTGAAATGAGCCCAGAGCTAATCATCATGAGGTGCTCATTTCAAATGTAAAATATCAGGTTGCTAATACAGCATTGAGAACTTGTTGCTCTAACTCGTTAAACAGGTAATCTTTTTTACGTGGTCGTGGTAAATCTACTTTAAACTGTTTAGCAATATGTCCTTTATCGAGCAAAATAATTCGATCAGCCAGTTGTACTGCTTCGCTGACATCATGGGTCACTAAAATGGCAGTAAAGCCTTGCTCGCGCCAGAGTTTCTCAATCAGGCTCTGCATGTCTAAACGGGTTAAAGCATCCAGTGCCCCCAGTGGTTCATCTAAGAGCAAAATGCGAGGCTTATGTGACAATGCACGTGCAAGTGCGGTACGCTGACGCTGTCCTCCCGAAAGTTGTGAAGGCCACAATCCCGCTTTTTCTTTCAGTCCGACTTTTTCTAACAGGGCAGAGGCATTGTCTTGATGGGCTTTGGCTAAACCCAACTGGACATTTTGTTCAATGCTACGCCATGGCAAAAGTCGCGGGTCCTGGAACATGACACGAATGTCATCACTGCTAATGCCTTCGCGAATATGTCGTGCCGATTTAAACTTGATTTCCCCATAGCTGGGTTGTTCTAAATCCGCTATTAAACGAAGCAGGGTACTTTTGCCACATCCGCTACGCCCCACAATGGCAAGAAATTCACCGGGTTTAATATGCAGGTCTAAATCTTCTAGAACCGTGACATCACCATAGAATTTATGCAGTTGCTCAATCAGAATTTCTGCACCGACCACAGCGGTTGGATGGATATCTGTAGTTGCAGGCTGTACTGGTACGGTCTTATCTTCTGCTACATGTCGCCCTATACTTAAATCAGTCATGAGGTATTCCTTATTTTTGATATCCCGCATGCCAGCGCAGTAAGTATTGTTCTAAGCCTACTGCCAGTACATCGGCCAATTTTCCAAGCAGGGCGTAGAGCAAAATCCCAACCAACACTACATCGGTTTGTAAGAATTCACGTGCATTCATGGTCATGTAGCCAATACCTGCTTGTGCAGAAATGGTTTCTGCCACAATCAGCAGTACCCAAACCAGCCCCAATGCAAAGCGCAAACCGACAAGAATGGAAGGCATTGCACCCGGTAAAATAATTTCTCTGTATAACTGCCAGCGGGTTAGGCCATAGCTTTTACCCATCTCGATCAGTTGCGGGTCAACCGAGCGAATGCCATGATAGGTGTTGATATAAATCGGGAAGAACACACCGACAGCGACTAAAAAAAGCTTGGCTGACTCATCAATTCCGAACCATAGAATCACCAAAGGAATTAAAGCCAAAGCTGGAATATTACGGATCATTTGCAAGGTGGTATCGAGCAGGGTCGATGCCAGTTTAGAAGAACCATTCAGTAGACCAAGCAGTAATCCTAAACCGCCGCCCACCAATAAACCGAGCAGGGCACGTCCGGCACTTACTTTCACGTGTTGCCAAAGTTCACCCGAGATGGACAGATGCCAGAATGCAGTTATGACCGCCGTCGGTGCAGGCAAAATACGGCTTTCCAAAAGTCCGGTACCAGATGCAATTTGCCAAATCAGGATCAGGGCAATGGGAACCAGCCAAGGCAGCAAGTGCTGCCCAAATTGTGTTCCACGTGAAACCTTGGTTTTAGCCAGGGCTTCGGCAGAAATGCTTTTACTCATTAAGCCGGCTCCTGAGTTTTCACTTCTTGTTTCGCCTCATCTGGTACATAGTTATTTGCCACGATTTCACCAAAAGGGCCGGTCAGGTTCGGCTGAGCCAATTTTTGACGGGTTTCTAATGGCAGTAATGGGAACACCAGTTCAGCAAAACGAATGGATTCTTCCAGATGTGGATAGCCCGAGAAAATAAAGGTATCAATACCCAAATCTGCATATTCCTGAATACGTGCAGCTACAGTTTCAGCATCGCCTACCAGTGCTGTACCTGCACCGCCACGAACCAGACCTACACCGGCCCAAAGATTCGGAGACACCTCAAGTTTGCTGCGGTCACCGTTATGCAGTTCTGCCATGCGACGTTGACCCACTGAATCCATTTGTTTAAATTTTTGTTGTGCAGCAGCAATGGTTGCATCATCCACATATTGAATCAGTTCTTCCGCAGCAGCCCATGCCTGTTCATTGGTTTCACGGACAATCACGTGTAAACGGATACCGTAATTTAGGCTACGACCTTTAGCTGCAGCTTTGGCTTTGACATTTTCAATTTTTTCTTTTACTGCTGCAGGTGGCTCACCCCAAGTTAGATAAGTATCGACTTGGTCAGTGGCCAAATCGACTGCGGCATCTGAAGAACCGCCGAACCAAAGGGGTGGATATGGTTTTTGCACCGGTGGATAAAGCAATTTGGCATCTTCCACTTGTAAACGTTCACCATTGAAACTAAAGCTTTCACCGCTATGTGAACGTTTTAAAATTTCACGCCAGATGGTGGTGTATTCAGCGGCAGTTTTATAGCGCGTCGCATGATCTTCATAAACGCCGTCACCTTTTAGCTCCTGTTCATCACCACCGGTGACCAGATTAAGCAGAACACGACCATTGGATAAACGGTCAAAAGTTGCAGCCATACGTGCAGCCAGTGCCGGGGTTGTTACTCCCGGACGTAGCGCCACCAGAAATTTTAAATTTTTGGTGGCATCAATCAGGCTGGCAGCGGTAATCCATGGATCTTCACATGAGCGACCGGTTGGAATAAGTACGCCTTCATAACCCAGATTATCTACCGCTACGGCAATCTGTTTCATATAAGCATGGTCGACCTGACGTGCGCCTTTGCTTGTACCTAAATAACGACTGTCACCGTGTGTTGGGATAAACCAGAAAATTTTCATTGCTTTGATCCTTAGATTATTTGCCTGCCCAAACGGCTTGCTGAATATTGATTTGATTGGGAATGATTTTGAGTTCACTAAAGCGGTTTGCCAGTTGCTGCTGTTCCGAAATCACTTTTTTAGTCAAAGGTGCTGCAACAGAGGGACTCGGACGGCGCTGAACAAAAGTGCGGCTCACGTTAGGCTTTAAGCCGGTGTTTTTTGCAATTAAGTTTGCAGTCGCCTGCTGATTCTTTTGCACCCATGCATCGGCTAAATTAATCTGTTGAATTACCCCTTTAATTGCTTGGGGATGCTGTTTTACAAATTCAGGTGCCGCTAGATAAAAGGTATAATTTGGACTGAGGCCTTTACCTGCGGCAAGGACTTTGGCTTGATCTTCAAGTTGAGTCGATGCGTAATATGGATCCCAGATGGCCCAGGCATCCACAGCACCTTTCTGGAAAGCTGCGCGTGCATCGGCAGGGCTTAACCAGATGGGCTGAATATCTGTCCATTTCAAGCCTGCTTTGCGTACGGCCTGAACCAATAAATAATGAGCACTTGAGCCTTTTTGCAATGCAATACGTTTGCCCTTTAAATCACTCAGTTTTTTTAAGCTCGAGTTTTTAGGCACTAAAATTGCGGATGCCAAAGGTTTAGCTGCCTCATACGCAATGTAATACAAAGGCTTATTGGCGGCTTGTGCATATACCGGTGGCGTATCGCCAGTGACGCCAATATCTACCGAACCTACAGCAAGCGCTTCTAAAATTTGCGGACCGGCTGGAAATTCATTCCATGTTATTTTTGCGTTTGGAAACTCTTTCTCATAGAGCTTTTGCTCTTTGGCTACAGCAAAGTTAATGGAACTTTTTTGGTAACCAATCCGCAGTTCTTTAACCGAAGGATCGATTGCCCAAGCTGTACTTGAACCCAACATCGCACAAGCAATCAACATCGCATTCATGCCATGGCTAGACGTTTTAAACCAGGTAATTGCTTTATGATTTCGCTGATGTTGAGTCATTATCTAATCCTCTATGGTGATTTCTTTACTTGGCTAAAATTGCAGATTGAATATTGATTTTGTTTGGAATGAGTTTCTGGTTATAAAAAGCATCGGCAACATATTGCTGCTCTTGCACCACTTCATTAGAAATCGGTTGTACACCAAAGCCCATGCGCGAAATGGAAGATTTAAGAATGCCGCTAGACAGTCCTGTCGGTTTTTCCAGGAGTTTGACGGCTTCATCTTGATGTTGTGATACCCATTGGGTCGTGGTGTTTAATTCATTGATGACAGCTTTCAGCACATTCGGATGTTGCTCGGCAAATTTACGGTCAGCCAAATAGAACTGATGATTACTGACCAAGTTTTCACCTGTTGCAATGACACGTGCACCAATTTGCTGTTCAGCAGCTGCAAAGAACGGATCCCAAATGACCCAGGCATCGACTGCACCTTTTTCAAAAGCGGCACGTGCATCCGAAGGCGGTAAATACACCACTTGAATGTCATCCAGTTTCAGGTTGTTGGCTTCAAGTAATTTGAGTAACAGGTAATGCACATTGGAGCCTTTGTTCAAGACAACACGTTTACCTTTTAAATCCTGGATGTTTTGAATGGCTGAGTCTTTTTGCACAATTAAGGCTTCAGCTTTAGGTGCTTTGGGCTGGTTTGCGATATAAACCAAATTCGAATTGGCTGCTTGAGCAAAAATAGGAGGCGCTTCACCGGCTTCACCTAAGGAGACACTGCCGACATTTAAACCTTCAAGCAGTTGTGGACCGGCAGGGAATTCCACCCATTTCACATTGACGCCTTGTTGTTTTAATGCTGTTTCTAAAATGCCGCGTTCTTTAATAATCGGCAACAAGCCATATTTTTGAAAACCGATATTTAAAGTCACCTTTTCAGCTTCTTTTTTCGCACAACCTGACATCATCATTGCGCCAGCAACTACTGAAGAAAGGACCAGCGATTTCGCCCAGAATTTTGCTTGAATGGCGCTCATGAATGTGTGCTCCGCAATAATGAAGTGTTGAATATTGAACAGATACGCTAAAGCCTTTTCTTTTTCGAAAATAATAAAAAAATAGGAATTCTTAATGAGGAAAAAAGATAAATAAAAAAAAGAAAAACTTATGTGAGAAAGTGATTTATATAAAACATAAAATATGCTGTTTTAATATTTTAAATTATTGATATTTATTAAATTTAATTCTAAATATTACACTGTTATAAGGTTATGCAAAAACTGCATAAATCAAATTTTTCAGATTCACTAAAAAGATGAATAAAGATATAAAAAATAAAGCTATAGCCAGAATAAAAAAGCCACTTTAAAGTGACTTTTTGAATACCATGGAATTACGTTGGTAGTTATATAGCGCCTGCCGTGCATTGGGCAGATCATCGACACTGGCTGGCTCAAAACCGTGCTCGACAAACCAGTGTGCAGTACGTGTGGTCAATACAAACAGTTGCTGAATGCCCATCTTTTTGGCTTTATCTTCCAGATAATACAAAATCTGGCTGCCACGATTGGACTTGCGATAGGTGGGGTCGACCGCGACACAGGCAATCTCGGCCGACTTGATTTCGTGGGCGGAAGCCGGAATCGGATATAGCGCAGCACAGGCTAAAATCATGCCATCACGTTCAATCACAGAAAACTGCTCAATTTCACTTTCTAAGCGTTCCCGTGAGCGATACACCAAAATGCCCTCGGCCTCCAGTGGGCGAAGTAGATTCATCAAGCCCCCGACATCCTGAATATTTGCAGTACGCACTTCTTCATAATGTGAATTGGTCATCATGGTGCCTGTACCATCGCGGGTGAACAGTTCTTCCAGCAATGCGCCATCGTAGGTATAAGAAATTAGATGGACACGACGTACACCTTGCAGTGAGGCATTTTTTGCACCGCGTAACTGCAACGCAATATCCGGATTGGAGTCTTGATACTGCAAAATATGCTGATCAAGTTGATGCGGCGGAATTTCACGCTGCAATTGCCCGAATTCATTGACCAGACCTTGTTGTTTGCCCAAGAAAATCAGCTTGTCGGCTTTAAGCAGAATAGCGGTATTGGTGGCGACTTCTTCCGCGACCAGATTAAACACTTCACCTGTGTTGGAATAACCGGTGGGGCCAAGCAGTACAATATTATGATTTTTAAGATGGCGTTGAATGGCTTCGGTATCCACGGTACGCAGTTCACCGGTCAGCTGGAAGTCAATGCCATCACGAATGCCATAGGGTTTTGCGGTGACAAAATTACCTGAAATGACATCAATACGTGCGCCGTACATCGGTGAGTTGGCCAGACCCATGGAAAGCAGCGCTTCAATTTGCAGGCGAATCGAACCCACTGCATTCATCACGCAGCTTAAAGATTCGCGCGTGGTAATCCGGCGATGATTATGAAACGGGGTTTGAATGCCGCTGGCTTTTAAGTTCTGATTGATTTGCGAACGCGCGCCATGCACCAGAATCAGACGAATGCCTAAAGAATGCAGTAGGGCAAGGTCATGAATAATATGTTGGAAATTTTCATGTTGTACCGCTTCACCATCAAACATGATGACAAAGGTTTTATTACGGTGGGCATTGATATAAGGCGCAGAATGTCGAAACCAATGCACATATTGCAAAGTTGTGCTTTGTGATGTTTCCGATGAATTCTCGTGCATACTTATCTCAAAATTAAAAAATTTCCTGCTTTGATTCTAATGAAAAAATAACGGGGGGGAAGCTAAAAATTAAAAAAAACACCTGAATTGCATTCAGGTGTTTTTTAGGGAATCAGAAACTTAAACCGGTTTTAGTTGATAATGCGGACAATACGGTCGGTACGGTCGTTTACCAATACATAGTCGCCATTCACTTTATACCACTGTTGATTACGGTTGCTATTCGGTAAGCGGCGTGCATCACGGTCGCTCACTTTATAACTTGATGAGCTGAATACACGCGGAAATTTTTGGCCTGCACGCCAATCACGACTCGGGTTTACCCGTTTGTTGTCATAACGATTATTGCTGTCCCAGCGGTTATCTTGATGCGACTGTGGATGGTTATAGCGTTGACGATCATCATAACGATGATCCGGTGCTGCCATCGCAGAAGTTGCCATCAGTGCAGATAAAGACAGTGCAATTGTTGTTAAAATTTTTTTCATGGCATTCACCTTAAATCATTTTTAAATATATTTTCGATAAGACGAAATTAACCAAAAATTAGAGATAAAAAATGAGAGTTGTATAGGTGAATTGTGAAATTGATGGAGAAAAAAAGAAGATTTTAACAATACTGAAAAGCGTGCAGTGAACGACCTGCTGTTAAAACAGACGATTTTTAAAAATAAAAAAAAGCCCAAACCGGAGTTTGGGCATGGAGAATTTAAAAACCTTGAATACGAATAATATTATTACTGTCAGTATCGACTAAAATATAGTCATTATTAATTTTGTACCACTGCTGGTTACGAGAGGGTTTTGGCAAGTCATGGCTTTTGTAATCGACTTTATAACCGTTACCCCGATAATGCTGCGGCATCACATAACCGGTTTGCCATTTATGCTGTTGTAGACGTTTTACTCCACGTTCTTCCCGAACACGGCGTTTATCTTGCATACGGTCATCGTCATCATCTTGGCCACGAAAATCTCGCCCATGATTTGATTGCTGATGACGTGATTGGTCCCAACCACGATTGTTATCGTGTTTCTCGTGAGGTGCAGCAGTGGTTACACTGTTTGCCATCAATGCACTGAAAGAGATTGCCAAAATTGTCAAAATCTTTTTCATGTTGAACCCTCATAGAAAAATTATTAATTTCAATCATGCTAATGTACGAAAAAATTGCAGAGAAACTGTGAAGATAAATCACTCATTTATTATAAAATGCAGAGATAATAAGGATATTATGCCGAAATATCTCACGATTTAAAAATCTAAAGAAATTTTATGTCGATATTAAATACTACAAAAACAGGCTATTGATGAAAAAATTGTATCAAATTTTTGATAACGCTTTTATTTATTCAAAATTGTTCTGACTACAGGCTGCAACAACCCTATGCCGACTGTTCAATAAAACTGTTCTAATTCCATTGCTCAGCAAGGTCTTGAAGTGAGTTCACAGCCTGTGCAATTGCTTCTGCTTGTCCTGCATCATCCAGAGCTGTAATCAATGCATTTGAAAGCTGTAAATTTTTAATGCTACGGATCGTTTCAATTTTACGTTGTTGATCAGCCATAATCTATTCCTTATATGGGGTGTTTTTCAATATGAATCAGCATAAGCTGATCTTTTTAATTTGAAAAACCGAATATTATTATTAAAATGATTTAAAAATACGATTTATAGTTTTATGTGATCTAAAAGTGATTTCACCTCAAACAAGAGGCATAAACTAAAAAGGGAGCCTATGCTCCCTTTGGATCTTTTTAAGAATTAATCCTGCGCATCAATACTTTGACCATTCATATTCAAGCTGTCGTCACCCATTAAATACAGGTAGGCCGGCATAATCATTTCAGGCGTCGCTAAGGTTTTTGGATCTTCTTCCGGATAAGCTTTGGCACGCATGGCGGTACGTGTTGCGCCCGGATTAATGCAGTTGAATCGCACATTCGGATAAACATTTTCTTTGGCAAAAATCTGATTGACCGCTTCAACGGCAATTTTAGAGACCGAATAAGCACCCCAACGTTCACGTGCTTCACGGCCTACCCCGGAACTGGCAAAAACCACAGAGGCATGTTCTGATTTATGCAGCAGCGGTAACAGCTCTTGCGTCAGTAAAAATGGCGCACGCAAATTCACTGCCATCACATCATCCCAGACCTCGATCGGATAATTGGCCAGTTCGGTACGTTCACCCAGAATACCGGCATTATGTAAAATGCCGTCTAAGCGACCAAACTGTTTATCTAAGGTATCGACCAGTAATTCATAGTCTTGAGGAGAGGCGCTGGAAAGTTGTAAAGGCAGAATAGCCGGTTGCGGCGCACCGAGGCTTTCAATTTCATCATAAATGACTTCCAGCTTGTTTAGCGTGCGCCCATGCAGTACCACAGTTGCCCCATGCAGGGCATAGCTAATTGCAGCTGCACGACCAATACCATCGCCCGCCCCTGTAATCAGGATAATGCGATCTTTTAACAGATCAGGGCGAGGTTGATATTCTGAATATTTCATTGCATACCTCCTCGGTTATATATTTTTATATCGTTATGAAATGAGAGAATGATTATCTTGCTTTGAGCTGACCAGTCGATTAATCACCTGATGCAATTCGGCAACTGTCTTGACTATACAATCAGCTTGCCAGGCTGTTAAGTCATCTTTGTGTTGCAATGGTAAATAACCATAGCCGGCCAAGATAGTGTACATATTGGCGTTACGACCGGCATCGATATCACGGGGATGGTCGCCCACATAAATGCAGTCTTCCGGCTGAAGCTGAATATGCTTGGCTGCCAGATACATCGGTTCAGGATCGGGTTTGGTTTTGCTGACATCTTCAGGGCAGACCAGAACGGCACAGCGATCAGTCAAATTGAGTGCTTTTAGCAGCGATTCACTGAGCCAGCGTGGCTTATTGGTCACAATACCCCAAGGAATATCTTGGCTTTCCAGTTCTTCAAGTAGGGGATACATGCCGTCGAACAGGTCGGTATCCACCGCAATATCTTCACCATACAGGTCTAAAAAACGTTGCCGATGGGCAAGAAACACCGGATCTTCAACATCCAGTTCCGGATAGACCAGTTTCACCATGGCACGTGCGCCTTCCGACACCTGGGTGCGAATCAGATCGGCAGCCACGATTTCACATTGTTTATCGCGGCACATGTCTTGAATAATGCGAATAAAGTCGGCAGCAGTGTCAATCAGGGTGCCATCTAGATCAAACAGTACAGCTTTCATCAGGCACCTTCTTTTACGGTGTACACCATGTAGTTCACATCGACATTCGGTGCCAGCCAGTAACGTTTGGTTATCGGATTAAAATGCAGACCGGTCATGTCTTTGAGTTTTAAGCCTGCACTGCGAATGTCATGTGCAAGTTCAGAAGGTTTGATGAATTTATGATAATCATGCGTGCCTTTGGCCAGCATGCGTAATACGTATTCCGCCCCAATAATCGCAAATAAATAAGATTTTGGATTACGGTTAATGGTCGAGAAGAATACATGACCACCCGGTTTGACCAAGGTTTGACAGGCTTGGATAATTGATGCCGGATCTGGAACGTGCTCAAGCATTTCCATGCAAGTGACCACGTCATATTGTCCGGCTTGTTCTTGCGCCAACTGTTCAACCGGAACCTGGCGATATTCAATATTGCTCACATTTTCTTGTTCTGCATGAATACGCGCCACGTTTAAAGGAGCTAAACCCATATCGATGCCTAAAACATTTGCACCACGCCGTGCCATGCTTTCAGACAAAATACCGCCGCCACAGCCGACATCGAGGACTTTTTTACCGCTAATGCCACCTGAATGTTCATCAATCCAATTTAAGCGTAAAGGGTTAATCTGATGCAGGGGACGGAACTCAGAATGCTGATCCCACCATATGGCTGCGAATGCTTCAAATTTGGCAATTTCTTGTGGATCAACATTCAATTGCGACATCGGTATCACCTCAATCAAGTCGTTATATTTTAAAAAAAGTTATAGGCGCTTAGTGTAGCGTTTATTCTCAAAAAAGCGATAAAAGCTGTAAAAAAGTTCACAGAATGAAAACGAATTCGGCATAATTGATTTATAGTCATCGTATAACTTAATCATAACGATTCAGAGGACAATAAGGTCAATGAAAAAATTCCTTTTAGGTAGCGTTGCTACTGCTATTTTTGCCTTTTCAGGCACTGCAATGGCTGCCGATTTTGTCGCGGGTAAAGATTACACCGTGATTGCCAACCCAGGTAAAGTTGAAGTGCCTGGAAAAATTGAAGTACGTGAGTTCTTTTGGTATGGCTGTCCCCACTGCTTTAAATTAGAACCCCATATGCAGGCTTGGCTCAGAAAAATTCCTAAAGATGTCAACTTTATACGTACACCTGCTGCAATGAATCCAGTCTGGGAACAAGGCGCGCGTGGTTATTATGTCTCTGAAGCATTAGGCGTTCGTAAAAAAACTCACCTGCCTTTATTCCATGCCATTCATGCCGGTGGCCAACAGATTTTTGACCAAAAATCACAAGCCAAGTTCTTTGTGAAATATGGCATACCTGAAGCCAAATTTAACAGCATGTTTAATTCATTCGCGATTACCTCTAAAGTGGCTCAATCCAAGCAATTGGCGCAACAATACCAATTGAGCGGTGTTCCGGCTGTTGTGGTGAATGGCAAATATGTGGTTCAAGGTGAAGATGGCAAGGTGACTCAAGTCGTGAGCTATCTGGTAGAAAAAGAGCGCAAAGCGAAATAAGTGTGATGAACTAAAAACCCGCAATGATTGCGGGTTTTTTTATGTCTAAGCTGTAGTGAATTATTCAGTGATTGTCTTTGAAGTATCCCAGTTGGAAATACCCCGGAAAATGACATGCACTTGAGTAATGGTTTGCGTCTTAAACTGTATTTGTTGTTCTATGCATTCTTCAGCCTGATAGTGACGATTGATGTCCATCCAGGTCATCGCCCAGGTAAAGGATAAATTAATTAGAATATTAGAAATCACTTGCAGGTCTTGCAGATTGCGGATGTGCTGTACCGTTTCTATTTTGCATAAATCATTGGCCAGATCTTCAATTAAAAAATTAATTTCCCGGGCAATGGCCTGACGAATCACTTCTGATCCCCCCCAGCGCTCGGCAATCATAAACACCCACGGTTCAGGATGATGCTCAACCGCCTGGAAAAACAAATCCAGGCTGATTTTCGCTTGAGTATTGGGTTGATAGATATAGGCTTGTCCAAGTTGATGCAAAATACCTTTCAGATGCAGGGCCACCTGATCGACCAGTTCCAGCCCAAGCTCATTCATGTCTTGAAAATGGCGATAGAATGCAGTCGGTACCAGTCCCACATGACGAGCGATTTCGCGCAAGCTGATGCTACTGAAAGAACGTCCAGACGTGCTTAAAGCAAGCGCGGCATCCAAAAGTGCTTGGCGGCTTTGTTGTTTACGCTCATCCCGGATCGACATTCGCTTACCTTAAAAAAAATATAAATGAAGTCTATCAAAAAAAAACAAACTAAACGACGAATGTCAGTGAACATGTGTTGACTGAATCAAAAAATAATTATAGTGTACAAGTGTTCACTGTAAGAACACCTGTTCACTCAAATAAATAACCAGCAATAAGAAAGAGGAACCTCCTATGAGTCATGTGATGCAGTACCAACCGCAATGGATCCGAGAAGATTTCGTCGATTTTATTGCTGAAAAAGTGAATCCAGTGTGGGCATGGAAAAAAGTTAAAGCCAGTATTGTCGACATGCATATGTTGAGTGAAGACTTTTATCAAATTCAGCTTCAGCCAAATCATAATTTTCAGGCAAAAGCATTCCGTGCCGGGCAAAGTGTTTTAGTGACTTTGGTGATTGCAGGGGTTCGTCAGCAACGTAGCTATTCGATTGTGAAAATCACCGAGACGGGCAACATCGTGATTGCGGTGAAACGTCAGGGTAAAGTTTCCAATGCCTTAACCCAGTTGACGCTAGGCAGCGTGGTGGAAATCTCCCAGGTTCAGGGCGATTTCAGCTTAAGTTCATCTCAGGCGCCTGTGCTATTACTGGCATCAGGCAGCGGTATTACCGCGATTTATTCGCTATTGCAACAGGCACTTACTCAAAATATCAGCCAAATTGATCTGTTGTATTTTACCCGTGATGACGCGTTTCATAGCGAATTACAGCAATTGGCCGAGCAACATCCACAGTTTCAATACCATCATTTTAATACCGTAGCCCAGAAACAGCACTTAAATGTAGAACTGCTTGAAAGTACGGTCGCCGATTTCAAGCAACGTCAAAGTTATGCCTGTGGTGCTCAGGGGATGATGCAAAGCCTGAACCAGATTTATCAACAGCTGGGGATTGCCGATCAACTTAAACAGGAATATTTCCAGGTGCTTGTAGATGAAACTGCAGCCGTACAACCGGTGGTATTTCTACGTGCCCAACAAGAATTTGAAGCAAAAACCAATTTACTTGAAAGTGCTGAACAGGCCGGGTTGAGACCGGCACATGGTTGCCGTATGGGTATTTGCAACACTTGTACCTGTACTAAAGTCAGCGGCTCAACCAAAAATTTGCTGACCGGCGAAATTGACCACGATAGCAATACCCAAATTAAGTTGTGTATTAGCCAAGCCGTCAGTCCTGTAGTGATCAACCTTTAAAAAATTTAGTTTTGCTCGTACTTGCCGTGAATAGGTGCTAGAGCATGACTCAGGAGAAAAATAATGAATATGTCAGTTAAGTTTCCAGAAAATAGTAAATCAAAACATTTGAGTGCTGAACAAATTGCTGAATTGGGGCAAAAAATCGATGCGATCCGCCGTGACATCATGGACAGCGTGGGTGAAAAAGATGCTCAATACATTTATAAAATTCGTGATTTTGTTCGTTATAGTGAAATTGCATCACGCGGCATGTTGATGTTCGGCGGCTGGATTCCACCGGTATGGTTATTAGGTACCGGTTTATTGGGGCTGTCCAAAATCGTTGAAAATATGGAACTGGGTCATAACGTGATGCATGGTCAGTTTGACTGGCTTAATGATCCAAACCTGAATGGCGCCAATTATGACTGGGATACCATGGCGACGGGCGATGACTGGAAATATACCCACAATTATATTCACCATACGTATACCAATATTGTCGGCAAAGACCATGATGTCGGCTATGGCCTAATTCGTGTCAGCGAATCGCAAAAATGGGAACCGCGCTTTTTATTCAATATTCCTTTGGCCATTCAACTGATGGTGTTTTTCGAATGGTATGTGGGCTTACAAAACCTACATTTAGAAGATGCGATTGCCTATAAAACCAAAACCTGGAAAGAGGTTTGGGTGGACTCAGCGAAATTCCGTAAAAAAGCAGTTCGCCAAGTAGCAAAAGACTATGTATTTTTCCCGCTCATTGCCGGTCCAAATGCTCTCCCGGTATTTGCAGGCAACGCCATAGCCAATGTCATTCGTAGTTTATGGGCATCAGCGGTAATTTTTAACGGTCATTTTACGGAAGACGCAGAAACCTTTGAACCGGATAATACTGAAAATGAAACCCGTGCAGAATGGTATTTACGCCAGATTCGTGGATCGAGTAATTTTACCGGAACAGAAGGCTTGCATATTTTAAGTGGTAATTTGAGCCATCAAATTGAACACCATTTATTCCCGGATATGCCTGCCAACCGTTATGCAGAAGCGGCACCCAAAATTCGTGCCTTGTGCGCAGAGTATGGAATTCACTATAACGAAGCCAGTTTCGTTAAACAGTTTGGCAGTGTCTGGGTGCGTTTAGCCAAATGCTCATTACCGAATTCCTGGACGGCATCGGTTGTGCAATCCAAACAGAAGTTAAAAACATTATTTGGCTTTTAAAGTGAAATAGTGAGTGCTTTGAAATAAGCATAATGGGTGCCTCATTCAACTCGCGGTTTAAAAGAAGCAGCATGATTTTATGGTTTTTGCCAATTGACAATGTCCTGACAAAACCTTCAAGCTTGCTTCTGTTATACTAAGCCGCAATGAATTTTAGCCAAAGAGAACCCATTATGCGTATCGACCAACGTACTTTAGATCAATTACGTGACGTAAAAATTACCCGTAACTATACGCGTTATGCGGAAGGTTCAGTATTGATTGAATTTGGTCATACTAAAGTTCTTTGTACTGCCAGTATTGATAATTCAGTGCCACGCTTCCTTAAAGGTAAGGGGCAAGGCTGGGTCACTGCTGAATACGGCATGTTGCCACGTTCAACGCATACCCGTAGTGACCGTGAAGCCGCTCGTGGTAAACAAAGTGGCCGTACTCAAGAAATTCAGCGTCTGATTGGGCGTAGCTTGCGTGCCATGGTTGACTTAAAAAAATTGGGTGAAAACACCATTACCATCGACTGTGATGTGATTCAGGCAGATGGCGGTACACGTACCGCATCTATTACCGGTGCAGCTGTTGCCTTGATTGATGCGATGAATGTATTGCTTGAGAAAAAGAAAATTAAGCAAGATCCGCTTAAAGGCTTGGTGGCTGCGATTTCTGTCGGTATGTATAAAGACGAAGCGTTACTAGATTTGTGTTATGAAGAAGATTCAAGCTGTCAAACCGACTTAAATGTGGTGATGACTCAAGCCGGTGAGTTTATTGAACTGCAAGGTACTGCCGAAGAAAAACCGTTTACGCGTGCACAGTGTAACGAGATGCTTGAATTGGCTGAAAAAGGCATTCAAGAACTGATTAAAAAACAACAAGAAGCTTTAGGCTGGTAAGTTGTTGAGTTGAAAAAAACGCACCTCAAGGTGCGTTTTTTTATGGAGTAGTCAAAATTAAATTTAAAAAGGGCTGATACAAAATGGCTGCAACTTTCTCACCTTTTGAAACGCAGGCTTAAGATTCAGCTCATATTGAGTGCTTAGACTCATGCCTTATTTTACAGGAGCATTAGATGCTAAATATTATTATCCTGGTTATATCCGTAGTAACTCTGGCACTGATGATCAGTGATCCACGTGCTTCAGAACAACAATCCACCCACTCAGCTTGGCAACAGCAAAAACAATACAGTGAAATTCAGGATTCAACCTCTAAACCAAAATCTCAAACGAAAAATGATACTGAGCAGACTTAAGCATTAAAGCGCATGGATAAATCAACCGCTTTGACATCCTTGGTTAAAACGCCCATCGAAATATAGTCGACACCGGACGTTGCTACTTCACGTAAGTTGTCAATGGTGATGTTGCCCGAAGCTTCTAACTTGCAACGACCTGCCACATGCTTTACCGCATCAATCATTTGCTGTTGACTGAAATTATCCAGCATCACGATATCGGCATGGGCTTCCAAGGCTTGATTCAGCTCATCCCAAGTTTCAACTTCAACTTCAACTGGTTTACCCGGGGCAATGGTGTGTGCTTTGGCAATCGCCTGTGCGATGCCGCCTGCTGCCATAATATGGTTTTCTTTAATTAAAAAAGCATCAAACAAACCAATGCGATGGTTTTGACCCCCACCAATTGCCACGGCATATTTTTGCGCAATACGTAAGCCGGGAAGGGTTTTACGGGTATCGAGCAATTTGGTGTTTAAACCTTCTAATTGTTTTACATATTCAGCGGTTTTGGTCGCAACCGCAGAAAGTGTTTGTACAAAATTTAGCGCAGGACGTTCAACTGTAAGTAAGCTGCGTGCAGAGCCTGCCAGTTTTAAAAAGGCTTCATTGGCTTGAACACGCTCGCCATCATTTTTAAGCCAAATGACTTGGACGGATGAATCATAGGCTTGGATTAAAGCATTCACCCAAGGTTGACCCGCAAGTACCATATCTTCACGGCTAATGATGGTTGCAGTGGCTTGTTCATCTTCAGGGGTCAATAAGGCGGTGATATCACCCTCGCCAATATCTTCTTGTAAAGCATGTTGAATATTGATCTGGATTGCGTGTTCCAACAAAGATTGAGATATGCTCATCAGAATTCCGTATCTTTTTTAAGCCATGAAAATTGCGCGTTATATTAGCACTGTTCATTTAAAAGAAATGCTTTTTCAATGGATTTTTATTCTGGGAGTTTGAGATTTTAAGCTTAAAGTCTTAGGATTGCGCTAAAATCATCTACTTAGACGAATAAAACTGAGGATAGGAATATGCAACAGGCACCGTCTTTTCAGGTCATTGATGGTCAGTTGATCGGTGCAAGGCAAGTACCATCCCCGAACTATAATCAACGTCCCGAACACACCGAAATTCAGTTGGTGGTGGTGCATAATATCAGTTTGCCACCCTCGCAATTTGGCGGCGGCTATATTGAACAGTTTTTTCAAAACCAGCTGGATTGGTCAAAGCATCCTTATTTTCAGACCATTGAAGGCATGCAGGTATCGACCCATCTGTTAATTTTGCGCACGGGTGAAGTACTGCAATGTGTGAATTTTAATGATCGCGCCTGGCATGCAGGGCGTTCCAGCTATTTGGCCAAAAAAGAATGTAATGATTATTCCATTGGTATTGAACTGGAAGGCAGCGATGACCAGCCTTTTGAAGATGTGCAGTACAGCGTATTGGCAGAAGTCATTGCCACCTTACAGGCAACCTATCCGAAAATATTGCAACATTTGGCAGGGCATTCGGATATTGCGCCAGGACGTAAAACCGATCCAGGGCCTTTTTTTGATTGGCCAAAAACCAGAGACTTAATCCAACAATATAAAGCAGATCAATAGCTGCCCGATTTTATGATTTAACAACGAAATTCCTGTGAAGTTTCTTTACAATAGCGACTTATTTTAATACTAGGTGGAAACGATGGCACTGTGGCGGTCGACCTTTATTGTCAGTGCAATGACCATGTTGTCTCGGGTTTTGGGTCTGGTCCGAGATGTGGTTTTGCTGAATGTGTTTGGTGCAGGTAAAGATTTCGATACCTTTGTGGTTGCCTTTCGTATCCCGAACTTCTTTCGGCGGCTGTTTGCCGAAGGGGCATTTTCGCAAGCCTTTATTCCGGTTTTAACTGAATACAAAACTACAAAAACCCATGCTGAAGTGCAAATTCTGATTAGTCGGGTATTTGGTTGCCTGGCGACCTTTATGACCGCACTGACCTTTATTGCCATGATTGCCGCCCCTGCGATTTTGTATATCTATGCACCGGGTTTCCATAGTGATCCAGAAAAATTTGCCTTAGCCACAGACATGTTCCGTCTGACCATTCCCTATTTACTGTTTATGTCGCTGACTGCTTTTGCCAGCAGTATCTTAAACAGTTACGGTTCATTTTCGACCCCAGCTTTTGCGCCAGTCTTACTGAATATCACCATGATTGCAGGCGCATGGTGGTTGACACCGTATATGGCTGAACCGATTATGGCCTTGGGCTGGGCAGTCGTGGTTGCAGGGATATTGCAACTGGCCATTCAAATCCCGGAGCTGTGGCATAAAAAACTGCTGATTCCGCCTAAAGTTGATTTTAAGCACGAAGGTGTGGATCGCATCATGAAACTGATGCTGCCTGCACTGTTTGGTGTTTCGGTAACGCAAATCAACTTGCTGCTGAACACCATCTGGGCATCCTTCATGCAAGATGGTTCAGTGTCCTGGCTATACAGTGCCGAGCGTATGACCGAATTACCTTTAGGCTTAATTGGAGTGGCCATTGGTACGGTGATCCTGCCATCGCTTTCTATGCGTCATGCCGAGCAAGATCAATTAAAGTTCCGTGGCATGATCGACTGGGCTGCAAGAGTGGTGATGTTAGTCGGTATTCCCGCCAGCATTGCCTTATTTATGTTGTCTACACCTATCATTCAGGCGCTGTTCCAACGCGGGCAATTTACTCTTGAAGATACTCAAATGACGGCATTGGCTTTGCAGTGTATGAGCGCCGGGGTGATTTCCTTTATGCTGATTAAAGTCTTTGCGCCGGGCTTTTACGCACAACAAGATACTCGAACACCGGTACGTGTCGGCTTGATGGCTGTTGCAGCCAATGCTATTTTAAATGTGATCTTTATTGGCTTCTTTAAACTGATCCATTGGGAAGCCGAACATATGGCATTGGCCTTGGCCTCTTCGGGTTCTGCACTGGTAAATGCAGGGATGTTGTATTTCTATCTGCACCAACGCAATATTTTCCGTTTTGGAGCGCACTGGAAAAAACTTTTCTTTCAGTTTGCCATTGCCAATGCCCTCATGATTGCGGCACTTTGGTATGGCTTAACTTGGTATCACGGTGAGGTATCCCAATGGATCCGTGTATTTGAAGTGATTGGGCTCTGTCTGGTGGGCGTTTTAGCGTATGCGATTGGTTTACTGGTCACTGGGTTTAGACCACGTCACTTAAAACCCTAAGCAACAGAGAAAGAATTTATTCTTGATTGTAAAACGATGACCTGAATTGAATAGATGAAAAATACTTTAATTTGCTTAATTTAAGCCAGATCTTTAATGATATAAAAGATGAAATTTTGATATGAAAAAAGAGCCTATTTAGGCTCTTTTTTCATTGTTTAATCGTTTTTAACTAGCGGTGGTATTTATATCTTGCCACGTGACAGGAAACCGACAATTGCTAGAATCACTGCAATGACAAGTAGAATAACCGCGAAGTCTTTAGATAGACCGGCGACACCACCAAAACCAAGTAGACTCGCAATCAGCGCAATTACTGCAAAAATAATGGCCCAACGAAACATAATCTTTCTCCATGAGTTGTTGTTTTCAAAGTAGATTCAGTATAGGGCCTAGATATTCCTAAAATTGTTATGCTTGTGTTTGCAAAATGTTCACTTTGACAATAAATATATGATTTAAAGTAAAAATAACATTCCTACATTGTGAACTTGAACACGTTATAATAATGTCTTACCTTTCTTCTTTTTAGTTTTATGACTGAACAATTACGTCCGGAATTCTGGAAAAAATATCCTTTAGCTGAATTGAATCCTACCGAATGGGAAGCACTTTGTGATGGTTGCGGTTTATGTTGTCTGATCAAACTAGAAGATGAAGAATCCGGCGCAGTAGCCTATACCCAAGTTTCATGCAAACTGCTTGATTGCACCACCGCACGTTGCAGTAATTATACCGAACGTCTTGAGTATGTTCCTGATTGCATTCAACTTACGCCTGAAAAATTAGCTACGATTCACTGGCTTCCACCCAGTTGCGCTTATCGTCGCTTAAAAGAAGGTAAAAAATTACCGTCTTGGCATTATTTAAATACCGGTACACGGGAGAGTGTGATTAAGGCGAAAAAGTCGGCCGCAGGGCGCTGTATTTCAGAAGTTGACGTGAATGAAGATGATATTGAAGACTATATTGTTCGCTGGGTACGTTAATTTTAACCATCCATTTCTTGGAAAAGACTTTCTAAAAGATATTTACTTGAGATCATTTTAATCATGACAAGATTGCGCTGCTTGGTGCAAGACCGCATGAATCGGTAAAGTTCAAAACCAGATGATTTTTTTGTAAAACATTTCAATTGAAATACGCGATATTAAAATTACATAGTAGACTTGTTTTAAGCACACTCAAGAAATAACAAGATGTCAGATAGTCATATTCCACTGCCTGAACGGCTTCGTCCGCGTGATTTATCAGAAATTATTGGTCAAGATCATTTATTAGGTGATCAGGCTCCTTTACGCCAAATGATTGATCAGGGACATTTACCCTCGATTATTTTTTGGGGACCACCGGGTGTGGGGAAAACCACCATTGCTGTGCTTCTGGCACAGGCAGTTGATCGACCTTTTGTCAGTCTGTCGGCCTTGAATACGGGCGTGAAAGAACTCCGTGAGATCATTGCTGAAAGTGGCGACTTACTAAAACCTGTGGTGTTTATTGATGAAATCCACCGTTTTAATAAGTCACAGCAAGATGCCTTATTAAATGCAGTGGAAAAGGGTAAAATCACGCTGATTGGTGCCACCACAGAAAACCCTTCCTTTGAAGTGAATAGCGCATTGTTATCGCGTTGTCAGGTGTATAGCCTGAATGCTTTAGATGCCGATTCGATCCAGACTTTATTGAATCAAGCATTGCAAAATGATGCTTTTTTAAAAGAACGATTGATTCAAATTGAAGAATATGAAGCACTTATTCAATTTGCTGCCGGAGATGCGCGTAAGGCCCTCAATCTGCTAGACCTGATCGCCAGCACCTTTGAACCTGAAATTGAAAACATCATTACCAATGCCATTGTGGTGAAAGTCGCGCAGCAGAATATTGCCCGCTATGACAAATCGGGCGAGCAGCATTATGACCTGGTCTCGGCTTTTATTAAGTCAATTCGCGGTAGTGATCCGGATGCGACTTTGTATTGGATGGCGCGCATGCTCAAAGGCGGTGAAGATCCGGTCTTTATTGCACGTCGCATGCTGATCGCAGCTTCTGAAGATATTGGCAACTCCAATCCGAATGCACTGCTTCTTGCAGGAGAGTGTTTCCGTTCGGTTCAAGCTGTGGGCATGCCGGAATGTCGTATTATTTTGGGGCAATGTGCGGTCTATCTGGCCACCAGTGCAAAAAGTAACAGTACTTATTTAGCCATCAATAAGGCGTTGGATTTAGCGGAAAAAACCGCAAATTTACCGGTACCCTTACATCTAAGAAATGCGCCGACTAAATTGATGAAAGAGCAGGGCTATGGTGTGAATTATCTCTATCCACACAATTACCCAGAGCATTTTGTCTTGCAAGAGTATTTGCCACCTGAATTAAAAGGTACCAAGTTGTATGAGTCCGCGCGAAATAAACGTGAAGTGGAAGGTGAAAAACTTCAACAACGTCGCTGGCAGCAGGAACAACAGCAGCAGTAAAAAAGCCCAACTCAGGGTGAGTTGGGCGGAAAATAGGATGTCTTGGGGGAGATACATCCTAGAGGATAAACAATGATCTGGTGGGGAAGGCATCAATCATGACTCAATTGCAATGTTGCCAGCTATGAAATTATATTAGCGGCTTAAGTATCGAATGTAAAAACGATGATTTTTATTAAATAAATTTGTTTATCCGATTGAATGCTTTATTCATGATCATAAAAAAACCGAGCTTAAAAGCTCGGTTTTTTGAATCCGTAAGTACGAATTAGATATCAGAAAGATCGAGACCTAAACGTGCTGCAACTTCTTCATAAGCTTCAACCACACCGCCTAAACCTTGACGGAAACGGTCTTTGTCGAGTTTTTTCTTGGTGTCTTTATCCCATAGACGGCAACCATCTGGAGAGAATTCATCACCTAGAACGATACGGTCGTGGAACACACCAAATTCAAGTTTGAAGTCAACAAGCAGCATATTGCCTTTGTCGAACAAATCTTTAAGAACGTCGTTTACTTGATAAGTCAGGACTTTCATTTGTTCAAGTTGTTCAGCAGTTGCCCAACCTAAAGCAATGGCTTGAGATTCGTTCACCATTGGATCGCCAAGGGCATCATCTTTGAAGAACAACTCAAAAGTAGAAGGCGTTAACTCTTTACCTTCTTCAACACCTAAACGACGGCACAAGCTACCCGCTGCGTAGTTACGAATAACACATTCAACAGGAACCATTTTTAATTTTTTCACTAAAACTTCAGTCGGAGAAAGAAGTTTTTCAAAGTGAGTTTCGATGCCAGCAGCAGCCAATTTTTCCATGATGAAGGCGTTAAAACGGTTGTTCACCTTGCCTTTACGATCCAGCTGTTCGATTTTTTCGCCGTTAAATGCAGAGGCATCATCACGGAAGACTAGGATAAGGTGATCTGCACTGTCTGTTTCATAAACAGATTTCGCTTTACCAGTATAGAGCAAGGTTTGTTTCAACATGGGGGAACCTTTTGCAAAAAAAAATGCCTAGTACGACTAGGCTGGCCAATTTTGGTAAATCTGGGTTAACAGTTCTGCAGCTTTTTCTTGGTCTGCAAAGCTATTATCGGCATTGAACACAGCGATGTTGTTACTCGTTCCTACAGAGGTAAGTCTTAATACATAGACCTGTTGATCGATCTTAATCGTTACTTCATAACGATTTTTACTTTGACCAACAATGGTATGATTCAGGCTGCTGAGAGTAGCAAGTGTGTACTGCCAAATTGTAGCAGAATTTCCATCAATTTTGAGCAACGGATTTTGATTTCCATCACGAACTAACTGAGGGCGGCCGACATTTGTGCTTTCATCTTGGCGATCTGTTGGTGCATTTGCCTGAGTATTGTCAGGGCGAGGTAAAGCAAAACGGTTGCCGCGCTTATTTTCAAGCTTGGGTGCATGTTCAATCGCAAGTGGGTCAACCACCGGAGACGGATACAACGGCGTTGCTGGTCGAACCATTGAACCTTCAGGATATTTCAGGGGTTCAAGGGCTGCAGTATTTTTATAATCCAGTGAACCGTTGCTGATTCCCACTGAACTACAACCCACTAAACTGAATGCTGAAAGGGCAAGGGTTAAACCAAAACGTAATTGCATAGTGTTTGTGCTCTTTATTTAATGACACCAGAAGCGTTCAGTGCTTCACGCAGCGGTGTACGATATTGTTCTGCAAGAGGAGTTAATGGTAAGCGAATACCGGTACCAATTAATCCCATTTCATGAAGCGCCCATTTCACAGGAATTGGGTTGGATTCACAAAACAGAATATTGTGTAAATTTGCAACTTCATTGTTTAAAGTTTCAGCGCGTTCTGCATCACCTGCAATCGCAGCAGCACACACCTGGCTCATTTCTTTAGGGACAACATTGGCAGTTACAGAAATGTTGCCTTTTGCGCCGAAGCCCATCAATTGGTATGCGGTCGCATCATCACCAGAGTAAACGGTCATCTCTTTCCCGTGTAATCCTTCAATAAGTTCTTGACCACGCGGTACGTCACCAGTTGCGTCTTTAATGCCGATAATTTGCGGAATATCCGCCAGGCGAATCACCGTTTCATTTAACATGTCGACGCCAGTACGCCCTGGTACGTTATAAAGAATTTGTGGTAAATCAACGGCCTCAGCAATAGCTTTATAATGCTGATACAGGCCTTCTTGTGTAGGCTTGTTGTAATAAGGTGTGACGAGGAGCGCTGCATCGGCACCCAGTTCTTTAGCTTCTTTGGTTAGTTGGATCGCTTCATGGGTCGAGTTTGCGCCCGTACCTGCAATGACAGGAATACGTTTGTTGGCTACACGAATGATTTCCGCGATGACTTTGGTGTGTTCTGCCATGCTTAAGGTCGAGGCTTCACCAGTTGTGCCTACAGCAACAATACTATTGGTACCTTGTGCTATATGCCACTCAACGAGCTTTTCTAGACCCTTCCAATCTACGCTGCCATCTTCAAACATCGGGGTGACGATTGCGACAATTGAACCTTGGATGATCTGTGCTTGCTGAGTCATTTTAAAAAAATATCCTATTTGTCCATCCGGCTGAGGTAGAAAAGCATAAATTTGGATGGTTACCTATTCTGATTTATAGCATTTCAATATGATTAGAGGTAATTGAATAATGCTTATGCAAATTATGAACGAACAAACGATGAAGAACAATATGCTTTAGTCAAACCATCTAAAAACTTTATGAAAAGCAAGTGAAAAGTCTACTAAACAGAACAAAAGCCCCTTTTACAATTGAATTCCACTAACTTTTTGCTCAGCATCATTCTATAACTGGCCGCTGGTTATCACTCAAAAATGTCAGGGCAGTGGTCATAAAAGTGCTTTAAAGCCACTACCATCGGCAATTCCGGGTAAAAACCTCAGAATTTAAGATTTAATAAGGATGAACATAGACTTGAAAGCTATATAAACCAATAGCTTAAATGATAAAAATCATCATTAAAAACTTGCGGAATAATTCGTTAAAACTATTAATCTATTTTTAACGTTTTCGCATAGGATGATTTTCATACGTGAAATGCTGATTGTGGTGTTAAATTTTTTGTGCTGATTAGTGGGGATTAAGCGTTTTTATGACTAGCAGTGAGTGCATTAAGAATGTGTTAAATATCCATTATTTTTGTCAATAACAGGGAACTTGTTCCACTTATTGATAGTTATTTGTATGTTCTGACTCATGGATGATGGTGATCTATTTTGGACACTAATCGAACAAGGAGTTTGTAATGGAAAGATCAGATCACAAACACTCCGTCATTACAGTTGCTATCTGTTTTTTAATTGCAGTGATTGAAGGACTGGATATTCAGGCAGCAGGTATTGCCGCAGCGGGTATTCGCGAAGCTTTTGGCTTGGATAGTTCACAATTGGGGGTGTTTTTTAGCGCAGGGATTCTGGGTTTGTTACCCGGAGCGCTGATTGGTGGACGATATTCAGACCGTATCGGACGGAAAAAGGTGCTGATTTGGTCGGTTGCAGTATTTGCTGTATTTACCTTGTGTACCGTCTGGGTCAATAGTTTTAATACGCTTTTACTGGTTCGTTTTTTAGCTGGTGCAGGTTTAGGCGCTGCCATGCCAAACTTGATTACGCTGGCTTCCGAAGCGGTTAGACCTGAAAACCGTGGTCGTGCTGTGGGTTTGATGTATTGTGGTATGCCAGTGGGTGCGGCCATTCTGTCGTATATTGCGAGTTTGGATTTTGGCTCCCACTGGAAAAATATTTTTTATCTAGGTGGTTTGTTGCCGATTATCGTGCTTCCTATCATGATTAAGTTTTTACCAGAATCACGTGAATTCTTAAAGGCGCAAACGAACGCGGAAACAACCACAGTTACGACGCAAGGCTCTTTTAAAGATCTATTTAATAGCAATAACTTGATGCGTACCTGCTTAATTTCTTTAAGCTATTTTTTCACCTTGATGGTGGTTTACATCATGTTGAGCTGGTTGCCTTCACTGTTTATGGAACTGGGCTTTAGCCGTAAAGAAGGTAGCACGGCACAATTCTTCTTCATGATGAGTGCAACAGTCGGTACGATTGTTTTAGGTATGCTGACCGACCGCTGGAAAAAAGCCTATGTCATTATTTTGATGTACGGCGGTATTTTGGTAGGCTTATTCTGCTTAAATGCAGCAAGCTCGTTGACGCAAATGTATATGGCTTCAGCATTGGTCGGCGCATTCGTGATTGGTTGCCAAGGCGTACTGTATGCTTTCGGCAGTATTGTTTACCCAACCGAAGTACGTGCAACAGGCGTGGGCATGGCCTCAGCCGTAGGACGTGTAGGTGCAATGCTTGGGCCGACAATTGCCGGTCAACTCCTTGCCGCAGGTTTTGGTGCAGCTGGGGTTATTTCAGCAGCCATTCCTTGTATTGTGATTTCAGCCGTATTTATGCTGATTCTGGTTCGTCGCTTACAAGCTCAAGCTTAATTTTTTGCTGTTTAGAATAGCTCGCAGCTTGCGGGCTATTTTTTTAACTTCAATTTTATTCCTAGCTTTTAGCCACATAAAATTAAAAACTTTCCCAATGCTTTGAATCAAGTCGAGTATCGGACATGCTTGGTATCGAATCTGTATAGAAGCGAATGTGTCAAAGCCTCTTTATGATTTAAATTGGAAGTCATTTTATTTTTACCATCTAGCTTCAATCCTGTAATTTATTTTGTTATATGCTTAACCAAAATGACAACATGCAAAGAATGGACTGCGAATTATGCAAAACAATACAGCCTTGATTGTGGTGGATGTACAAAATGGTTTTACCCCAGGGGGGCAGTTAGCCGTGGCCAATTCGGATCAAATCATTCCGAACATTAACCGCTTGGCGCAGTATTTTGACAATATTGTGATTACCCAAGATTGGCATCCGGAAAATCATATTTCATTTGCCAAAAATCATCCCGGTAAACAGCCTTTTGAAACGATTAAATTAGAATATGGAACCCAAGTGTTGTGGCCGGCACATTGCGTTCAAGGCACGTCAGATGCCGAACTGCATCCAGAGCTCAATTTGCCGAGTGCACAATTGATTATTCGCAAAGGTTTTCATACACATATCGACAGTTATTCTGCCTTTATGGAAGCGGATCAAAAAACCAGCACCGGCTTGGCCGGATATTTAAAAGAACGTGGAATTGATACCGTGTTTATTGTCGGCATTGCCACAGATTTTTGTGTGGCATGGACGGCAATCGATGCTTGCAAACTGGGCTTTAAAGCTTATGTGATTTCAGATGCCACCAAGGGCATTGATCTGGATGGGTCATTGCAGCATGCCTGGCAAGATATGCTGGCAGCAGGGGTGAAACGCCTGTATGTCAAAGATATTATTCAGCAGCTGGCATTATAAAGGGCGCAATTAAGCGCCAGAAATAATCAATAATTTCCTCATGCGTCTTGTATCAGATGATATTTAGCGCGGATGCCAGAATAAAGATTGGATTGAACTATGTCAGCTTTTTTGCGCTTTACGCAATTTATTCAAAAAACTTTTGCCCTGTGGGTCGTGCTATTTGCAGGTATGGCGCTACTTGCACCTGATCTCTTTGTCTGGCTTAAAATGTATATCATCTGGATGCTCGGTATTATCATGTTCGGGATGGGCATGACCATGACCGTGAATGACTTTAAAGGGGTTTTACACAGTCCCAAAGCTGTTCTTATTGGGGTGGTCGCACAGTTTATGGTGATGCCAGGGCTGGCTTATCTATTATGTCATTTGTTTCAACTGCCGTCTGAAATTGCCATTGGCGTGATTTTGGTTGGCTGTTGTCCTGGGGGCACGGCTTCAAACGTGATTACTTATATGGCCAAAGGCAATACCGCTTTATCGGTGGCCTGTACCTCGGTTTCGACGCTTTTAGCACCTGTGTTGACACCTGCGATTTTTTATCTTTTGGCCAGCCAATGGATTGAAATTAATGCCCTGTCGATGTTGGGTTCAATACTTCAGGTGGTGCTGTTACCGATCATTTTGGGTTTAATCGTTCGGGCTGTATGGAAGCAAAAAGTTGATGCCTATATTCAAGTGATGCCACTAATTTCTGTGCTGGCAATCGTCGCGATTGTGGCTGCAATTATCGCAGGCAGTAAGGCACAAATTTTGGAATCTGGTTTACTGATTTTAGGGGTTGTTGCCTTACACAATGGTTTGGGTTATTTGCTGGGTTTTTGGGCAAGTCGTTTATTTAAATTACCCTATGCCGACTGTAAAGCAGTTGCGGTAGAAGTCGGCATGCAAAATTCCGGCTTGGGTGTGGCTTTAGCGGCAGTGCATTTCGCTGCATCCCCAGTTACAGCAGTGCCAAGTGCGATTTTTAGTTTATGGCATAATATTTCAGGCCCTGCATTAGCCACATATTGGGCCAGCAAGGTTGATCAAAAAAAAAGCGGTAAGAAGTGAAAATAATTCAGGGAGAAAAGGGAAGGGTTAACCTTCCTTTTTTTATTTAAAACCGCAACATATAAATTATTTTTAATAAAAATCATGTTTTTAAATTAAACCTTATCTGTTTAAAAACTCCACAGCCAATTATGGATGTAACATAAATGTCATAATCGCTGCATAACATGCCTGAGACTTGAGATAACCAGACTGTTGCAAACAGCATAGAGAAACTATGGAACATTTCCAGCATTCATCAGCAACTTATTTTAATCGAGAGTTATCTTTATTTGAATTTAATCACCGTGTTTTGGCTCAAGCACTGGATTCTCAGTTGCCTTTGCTTGAAAGATTAAGTTTTTTAATGATTTTTTCCTCAAATCTTGATGAGTTTTTTGAGATTCGTGTTGCTGGTTTAATGAAGCAATTAGACCTAAATGTCGTGACGCGTACTCCAGATGCAGTCCCTACAGAAGTGATCTTATCTGAGTTATCTCAAGTCGTGAATGAAGCAGTAAAACAACAATATGAGATTTTGAATTATTCAATTTTGCCGGAGTTGCAAAGTTTGGGCATTCATTTTATTCAATATCAACATATTTTAGAAAAGCATAAACCATGGATTGCTGAATATTTTGCGCGACAAGTACAACCTGTGGTTACACCGATTAGTTTAGATCCTTCACATCCATTTCCACGGTTAGTCAATAAAAGTCTTAACTTTATTGTGAGTTTGTCGGGGAAAGATGCTTTTGGTCGTAACATTACCATGGCGATTGTTCCTGCTCCGCGTTCATTGCCTCATCTGATTGCATTACCTGGCGATGTTGCGGGTACAACGAAAGAACATATTTTCTTGTCTGCCATTATTCAACAGCATATTGATGATTTGTTTCCCGGCATGAAAGCAACGGGCTGTTATGCCTTTCGAGTGACCCGAAATGCCGATTTAATTTTGGCCGAAGATGTGGATGATTTGGCTGTAGCCCTGAAAGATGAATTGTCTTCACGTCGTTTTGGTCGTGCGGTACGCTTGGAAATTGAAAAGGATTGTCCATCCTCCATTATCAATTATTTGTTGGCTCAGTTCGATTTAGATGAACAGCATTTATATTATATTGATGGACCCATTAACTTATTGCGTTTGACCACCAGTTTTGACTGCCCGACCTTAAAACATCCAAAATTTTTACCCGTTATCCCGAAGGTTTTTCGTAAGCAGAAACCTATTTTCGATATTCTTAAAAAACAGGATGTGTTATTGCATCATCCATTTGATTCTTTTCAGCCAGTGATTAATTTATTACATGAAGCGGCTAAAGATCCTAATGTTCTGGCAATTAAGCAGACTTTATATCGTAGTGGGCCAAATTCAGAAATTGTACAAGTCCTTGCTGAAGCTGCGCGTAATGGTAAAGAGGTAACGGCAGTCATTGAATTGCGTGCACGTTTTGATGAAGAGTCGAATATTAGGGTTGCAAATATTTTGCAAGAAGCGGGTGCTGTCGTAGTTTATGGCATTGTGGATTATAAAACTCATGCCAAAATGATTTTAATTGTGCGTCGTGAACATAATCAGCTTGCTCGTTATGTACATTTAGGTACAGGGAACTATCATGCGGGTAATGCCCGGATGTATACCGATTACGGTTTAATGACCACACATGAAGATATTTGTGAAGATGTACACCGGATGTTCCAAGAGTTAACCGGTATGGGAAAAATGGCGAAATTAAAAGCTTTATTACATGCGCCATTTACCTTACATAGTGAATTATTAAAATTAATTGAACAAGAAATTACATTTGCGCAAGCAGGTAAATTTGCACGGATTATCATTAAAGTGAATGCTTTGACGGAACCTCAGTTAATTACTGCTTTATATCGCGCATCACAGGCTGGGGTACAGGTTGATTTAATTATCCGTTCGATTTGTTGTCTAATTCCGCAAGTAGAAGGGATGTCTGAAAATATTCATGTTCGTTCTATTGTGGGACGTTTTCTTGAACATACACGGGTTTATTATTTTGAACAGGGTGGCGAGCAAAAACTGTATTGTGCCAGTGCAGATTGGATGGGGCGTAATTTATTCTCACGTATAGAAACATGTTTTCCTATTCTGGATAAACGGATTAAACAGCGGATATTAGAGGATGGTTTGATCAGTTACTTAAATGATAATCAAAATGCATGGATACTACAAAAAAATGGACAATGGCATAAAGTGGCAGTTGAAAAGCAAGCGGTTTCATACAGTGCACAAAGGTACTTAATTGAAAAAAAATCAATGAAAATATAAGACCCTAAAAAAAGCCTGATATCGAATCAGGCTTTTTTAGCGCTATGCTTCAAAGAAAAATTAAGACGCTTTAGATTGTTTAGCTTTTAAAATTTCAGTTCTGAAAGTCTGGGCCAATTCTGCTACTTCACTATCCATCCCGTTCATCATAAAGGCATGACGGGTCAGCACATTAGTGGGATTGGGCATGCTGACCAATTGGTAACGGTCGGAAATATCCTTGAGTAATTCATTGGGTAAATAAATCGCACTTTCTTTTGCCACTAACTGTTGAACCAGACGTTCTGCAGCTTGCACTGGCGTCAGGTGCATCGCTTCGACATGACTCGAAATTGCACTACGGGTTTGTAAAACGAAACGCTTTTCTTCGCGATAGCGTTTGTACAATACATCCGACAACAACTGGAATACGGTACTGATCATCACCAGGCATTGCACCGCATTTGGCGTATTTACCGATATGCTGATGGTTGCGCCATGTTCATCAAATTTATGCACGGTTGAAATATCAGAACTATTCAGTTTGTAGTGTTGAACACAGAGTTCCGCAGTTTTATTCAGGAAAATCTGGCATAAATTAAAATACGGCAAGGATACGGTTTTATTCACCGAATCCATGAGTTGTTTTGGATCATAAAACTGGATATTCAATGCAATACATTTATCATCCAGAACAACAGGTTTGGCTTCTTTAATTTTGTTTTTTGCCTGGGCATTTTGCTGTGCTTGTGCCACTGCCACAGCGGCATTATGTTGTTCTTGTTCTAAAGCCTGGGTCAGGGTTTGAATTTCATGTTTTAAGCGCGATTCATTATTAATGCGTGCCAAATATTCAGTTCGACTTGGACGGGCAATCGCGCGATAAGCCAACCATAATAGACCGTGAATCATCAGTGATAATAAAATTGCCAGCCATTGGGTACGTAAAATTTCACCGATGCTGGATTGGATTAACGTGATTTCAATGGTGCCGACTTTCTTTTCATTTTGCAGTGCTTCACGAACAAACACTTCACCTTGACGTGTCTTGGTTAAACCGCCTGTTGCCAGTACCTGATTGTTGGCATCTAAAATACGAATAGAGGCCACACTCGGATTGGTTGCATAACGCTCGGCCAATAATGCCAAGGATACGGTATTGGCCGGTTCAAGCTCGGATAGGCTGTCTGTGACCAGTTGCGTGGTCATCAGCTGTCCTTGACTGGCGCGATTTGCATTCAGTTGGTGCGTCGTCGCAAGTACCAGTAAAAAGGTGTGTAAAGCAAAACTTATAATCAGTAGGCTAGCAAATAGCCCTTGTCTAGGCGCATTCAACGTAAACTTCCAAGGCATTTATATTCAAATTCGATTATGATTCTTACAATAGTTGTAGCTCAGATCCGAGTCAATTCATGCGAGAAATCATTCTTATATCATTTTTGGGACCCGACCAGCCCAATCAATTTACACGATTAATGCAGGTGCTGTCCGTACATTCTTTACAAATTTTGGATGTTGGACAAGCCGTCATCCACAACCAACTGACCTTAGGTATTGTTGTTTCGTCAGATGACCAAACTGCTACAGCATTAGCCATGAAGGAGATCTTGATTCTAGCACATGATATTGGTTTAACTGTGCGCTTTAAACCAATCTCTACGGCAGAATATGATCAATGGGTCAGTGAGGGTGGCCAGACCCGTTATATCGTGACTGCACTTGCACCGGAATTAACTGCATCTCAATTACAAGCAGTCACCAATATTGTGTCTAACCAAGGCTTTAATATTGAAACTGTAACCCGTTTGTCGGAACGTCCAAAGCTAGCAGGTCAAGCCGATGGACCGAAACGCTCTTGCGTACAATTTGGTCTGAAAGGACAAATGTTGGATGCCACGGCAATGCGTGCATCTTGCCTGCGTTTATCGACTGAACTTAATGTCGATGTCGCGGTTCAGGAAGACAATGCTTACCGTCGTAATCGCCGTTTGGTCTGCTTCGATATGGACTCCACCCTAATTGAACAGGAAGTGATTGATGAGCTGGCGATAGAAGCCGGTGTAGGGGAGCAAGTTGCTGAAATTACTGAACGGGCCATGCAAGGGGAACTTGATTTCCAGCAAAGCTTCCGTGCGCGTGTCGCCTTATTAAAAGGGATGGATGCTTCTGTTTTACCTCAAATTGCAGAACGATTAACCGTGACTGAAGGCGCAGAACGCCTGATTTCTACATTAAAAGCATTGGGTTATAGAACGGCTATTCTGTCAGGCGGCTTCCAGTATTTTGCTGAATACCTGCAAGAAAAATTGGGAATTGATGAAGTGCATGCCAATTGCCTGGATATTGTCGATGGTGTGGTCACAGGTGAAGTCAAAGGTCATATTGTCGATGGTGCACGTAAAGCCTTTCTGCTGCGTGAACTTGCCGAACGAATGGGTATTTCACTGGAACAAGCCATTGCGGTAGGGGATGGCGCGAATGATTTACCGATGCTGTCCATCGCAGGTTTAGGTGTAGCATTCCGTGCAAAACCATTGGTTCGCCAAAATGCCAATCAGGCTATTTCTAGCGTAGGTCTGGATGGTGTATTGTATCTACTCGGTGTGCATGATAAAGATCTGAGTCGTGCCTAATTATTTACCTAACTGTTGAAGTTTATTGACAAAACGCGACATTGATGTTGCGTTTTTTATTATAAAAATAGTTAAAACGCGATGAGCGGTTGAGTTAAATTGCTGATAAAAACGACAATCAATCCGTTCGTAAAAAATATTTTTTTAATGTTTTTAATCCGTGGTTTTTTTGTAATGACACGGCAAGTCCGTACCCATCTCGTTTCCAGAAAAAGTTAAAAATAAAAAGATGTAATGACAAAATAATATTGCGACAAGGTGTGTCGCTTTATGAAAATACAAGACTTTTTTTCTTTAAAAAACTAAGCATAATGCTTGCATAGGGATTGATATAGACATATTCATCATTTATTTAACGGTATCGGGAATCAGGTTTAGACAAACATTCAATGTCCAGACCTTATCTTAGACGGAGGTTTTTATGGTTACAGGGAATTTAGCAACCATGGTAGGCTTAAGCTTGATTGCGGCTGCTTTGATAGCTGTTTTCTTCTCGCCTTATCGTCGTTTGTTAAGCTTTATGTGTGCAGGCATGCTGTTTTGGGGATTGATTGAAGTTGTCCGCTTCGGTACACAAGCGATATTTGAATTACCTATGACCTATAGCTATCTTATGGCATCAATGTCAGCAATGGTTGTAGTTGCCATGCTTTTGATACGTGAAGATCGTCGTGCAGAACGTGCTTTAACTGAACGTCGTTGTATTGAACATACGCCTGTATATGAAGAAGAGCAGCAACACTGTTCAAGCCGTTAAATCAAAGTATTCAAAAAATCTAAAAAAGATGTGCCAGAAGCACATCTTTTTTTTGTTCGTTCATTATTGTTATACAAAGCCTTACTTCAAAAAACACAACTTATGTTAGGATAAGTCGTCAATTTTCCAACAATTACAATAGGCTTAAATGTCATGAAACTATCTTCGATTCCTGTCGTAAAATTACCGCTGGTCGATGTAAGCACGGATCCGCTTGATTTATTAGTTGCGGGCTTGGCTTTGCGTATGAAGCAATTGGCTCGTACTAGCCCAAAATTTATTGAGTTAGTTCATGAACGTCAGTTCCGTATTCAGATTGGTACAGATTTGGGCGTTGCGCGTCAAATTCTGGTAAACAATGGACAAATTGATACTGTGTCTGGTGATGCTGAAAAAGCGGATTTTATTTTGCAGTTTGCCGACAGCGAGCAAGGTGTAAAAACCTTAATGAAAGGTGACCCAACCGCTTTCATGACTGGCATGCAAAATGGCAGCATTAAAATGGAAGGCGATTTTGGTCTTTTAGTTTGGTTTAACAAAGTAGCCAAACTGATTCCACCTAAATTACCTAAGCCTGTACAAGAAAAAGTGAAATTGGTGCGTTCATTTATTCGCGAAAAAATCGGTAAATAATTTTAGATCTGTATTTAAAAAAATAAAAGCCCTCATTTGAGGGCTTTTTTAATGGCGAATATGTTGCGTCGTTTATTCAACTTCCAGGTTGAAGGTCACCGGGCCATCATTGACCAAATGGACTTTCATATCGGCTGCAAAAATGCCGGTTTGCACATTCTCAAATTGAGTTTGAGCATAAGCGACCAATTGTTCATAAAGTGCTTTAGCTTCACCTGGCGGCATCGCTGGGCCAAAGTCTGGACGCAAGCCTTTTTGCGTTTGAGCCATCAGGGTAAACTGCGAAACCAGTAGTAATCCGCCACCGGCTTGGCTGACATTCCAGCCCATCTTGCCTTGTTCATCATCAAAAAAACGATATTTTAAAATTTTATCAATCAGCTTCTTACCTTTATCCAGATTATCATCTTTGCCCAGACCGAGAAAAACTAAAATACCGTGTTGGATTTCTCCTGTGGTTTCACCTTCTACCACGACTTTGGCTTCTAGGACACGTTGTAATAAGGCTCGCATAATTGATTGTGATTCCATCATTTTTGGCTGAAAGCGATTGTAGCAAAATGCGCTGTTAATGATTGAGGTTATGTCTGTTTTTTAAGCAATAAAATACTGAAAAATAAAGAATTAAACTTTAAATATTCAATAAAACGATTACAACCATAAAGATTATCTGTTTTCACTATTTATTTGAAAACAGTATCTTTGTCGTGCAGGAAAGGTATAAATTTTAGTGAGATTAAGACGATGTTTAAGCGTTCTTTATTGGTTGCAATGCTTGCAACAGCAACAGCTGCGACTCAAGCTGCGGCATTAACTAAAGATAATGGTGCACCAGTCGGCGATAACCAGAACTCTATTACAGCTGGTTCTAACGGTGCTGTCTTATTACAAGATGTACAATTGGTACAAAAATTACAGCGTTTCGGTCGTGAGCGTATTCCTGAGCGTGTAGTACACGCACGTGGTACAGGCGCTTACGGTGAATTTGTTGTTTCGAAAGATTTATCTGATTTAACACTTGCTTCAATGTTTAAAGCAGGGACTAAAACTCCAGTTTTTGTACGTATGTCTACGGTAATTCACCCTAAGGGTTCACCAGAAACTTTACGTGACCCGCATGGTTTCGCAATTAAATTTTACACGAAAGAAGGTAACTGGGATTTAGTGGGTAACCAAACTCCAGTATTCTTTATTCGTGATGCAATTAAATTCCCAGATTTCATTCACGCCATGAAACCAAGCCCAATCAACAACGTTCAAGATGCGAACCGTGTATTTGACTTCTTGTCTAGTCAACCCTGGGCAACCAACATGTTGACTTATGTTTACGGCAAGCAAGGTGTTCCAACCAGCTACCGCGAACAGGATGGCTTTGGTGTTCACGCCTATAAATTGTATAACGACAAAGGCGAATACAAATACGTGAAGTTCAACTTCCGTTCACAACAAGGTGTTAAAGGCCTGAACGTGAAAGAAGCTGCTGAACAACAGGGTAAAGACTTCAACCACTTAACCAACGACCTGTATAAAAATATCAACGCTGGTAACTTCCCTAAATGGGATCTCCACATTCAGGTTCTTGATCCTAAAGATCTAGGCAAGTTTGATTTTGATCCGTTGGATCCAACTAAAATCTGGCCGAATGATTTAGTTCCTGAAGTTAAAGTCGGTACGATGACGCTGAACCGTATGCCGAACAACTTCTTCCAGGAGACTGAGCAAGCTGCTTTCGCTCCAGGTAACTTGGTTCCAGGTATCGAACCATCTGAAGACCGTTTACTTCAAGGTCGTATCTTCTCTTACTCAGATACTCAAATGTACCGTTTAGGTGTGAACCACCAGCAACTTCCTGTTAACCGTCCATTGGCTGCTGTGAACAACAACAACCAAGAAGGTCACATGAATACAGCTACGACGACTTCGAACGTAAACTACGAACCAAGCCGTATGGAACCTAAACCATCTACTGATAAAGCACGTGCGGTACAAACGCCACTTTCTGGTTATGTACAACAAATGGGTACCAAAGAGCAAAATTTCAAGCAAGCGGGTGAACTTTACCGTTCATACACTGCGAAAGAAAAAGACGATTTAATCATGAACTTGGCTGCTGATCTGGGTGCAGTGAAAGATGCTGAAACCAAGCACATCATGTTGTCTTACTTCTATAAAGCTGATGCAGACTACGGTACGCGTATGACTAAAGCCGTGAGCGGTAACCTGGCCACTGTTAAAGCGAAAGCAGAAAAATTGAAAGACTAATTTTGCTTGGTTGATCAAATCGGTGACTAGGGCTGAGGAGTCACCACCGAAAAGTCCTGTAAAACTCAAATCCTTTCCTGCAACCCTAGGGGAGTTTTACAGGCATTTTATATTTCCAATATTTTGTCCAAGCAAACTTGAGGTCAATTGAAATGAAAGTAATCTTGAATAGTGTGATGATGGCGATGTCCAGCATTTTATTAATGACAGTGCTTACGCTAGGAATGACTAAACTTCATGCTCAAGAAACAGTTCAGGTAGCTCAGCAACAAACAGTAAATTCTCAACAGGAATTGCTGGATATCTTTTTTGCCGCAGCAAAAACCGGTCAGCAAGAAGTCATTGATGAATTTTTAAAACATGGATTCCCTGTCGATGTCCGCAATACAGCCAACTATACGCCTTTAATGATGGCAGCCTATTATGGTCATCAAGATACAGTCACTACATTGCTGAAATATGGCGCAGATCGTTGTGCACGTGATAGCAAAGGCAATACTGCCTTGATGGGTGCGATGTTTAAGCTGGAATGGGCGATTGTGAAACAGTTACGCCAAGTCGATTGTGATCGCAATGCCAAGCAAACAGGACAAAAGACAGCAGCTGAATTTGCCAAAGTCATTGGTCAAGAAAAGCAGCTGAAGAAAATACTTGAATCGTATACGGAACAGAAATAAAAGTGTCAATCTTCGAATAATGAGTCGAATAGATCTGAGCATTTACTAAAACATGGCTTTGCAGTGCTGAAAAATATGCTTTAATGCGGACAGTTGATAAAAACTGAAAGTTATATGTCCGCAATTATCCATTCATTATTAGATACCGACCTGTATAAATTCACCATGTTACAGGTTGTTCTGCATAAATTTCCTCAAACGCATAGCGTCTACCATTTTCGTTGTCGTAATTTAGAAGAGACCGTTTATCCACTGACGGATATTCTGGACGATTTAAATCAGCAGCTCGATTATCTATGTCAGCTCAAGTTTAAAGAAGATGAGTTGCAATATTTACGTAGCTTACGTTTTATTAAAAGTGACTTTGTCGATTACTTAGAACTCTTCCAGCTGAAACGACGCTTTATTAAAGCCAGTATTGATGATCAAGGCCGTTTGGATATTTGGGTGGAAGGCCCGATGGTACAAGCGATGATGTTTGAAATCTTTGTTCTGGCCATCGTGAACGAATTGTATTTCCGCCGTATTAGTAGTGATGAGGTTTTGGTGGAGGGTGAACGTCGTTTGCAAGCCAAAGTGGCGTTGCTTAAAAAGTACGAACAAGAACAAAATCCAAACGATCCACCATTTTTAGTATCTGACTTTGGTACCCGTCGTCGTCATAGTTATGCCTGGCAGAAACACGTCATTACCCAGTTTAATCAAGCCTCACCCTATATTTTCCGCGGTACCAGCAATGTGCTGATTGCCAAAGAATTGCGTATTACTCCAATTGGCACCATGGCACATGAATTCCTGCAAGCTTTTCAAGCCTTGGATGTGCGTTTACGTAATTTTCAAAAACTGGCGTTGGAAACCTGGGTGCAGGAATATCGCGGTGATTTGGGAATTGCCTTGACCGATGTGGTCGGGATGGATGCCTTCCTGCGCGACTTTGACTTGTATTTTGCCAAACTGTTTGATGGTCTGCGTCATGACAGTGGCGACCCTTACGAATGGGGCGATAAAGCCTATGCTCATTACAAAAAACTAAAAGTAGACAGCAAAAGCAAGATGCTGACCTTTAGTGACGGGTTGAACCTGGAAAAAGCCTGGGATTTGCATCAGTACTTTAAAGATCGTTTTCAGGTGAGCTTTGGTATTGGGACCAACTTGACCAATGATTTGGGGCAAACCCCACTGAATATTGTGTTGAAACTGGTGGAATGCAACGGTCAGTCGGTGGCTAAAATTTCCGACAGCCCAGGTAAAACCATGACCGATAACGATACTTTCCTGGCTTATTTACGTCAGGTATTCCAAATCACTGAAACTGAATCACAGTGATTTTTCTATAGCTGATTTTTTGCTAAAAGAATGCAAAAAATCAGCATAATAGTGAAAATGAGTTGTGCTAAGATCAGCAATATTGATCTAAATAAAACTCGAAAAGTATGACTGTTTCTGCATTTGATTTTGGTCTGCTCATTGAAGCAGAAGAACTCTTGCCACATCTGGGCAATGAAAAATTACGCATTGTCGATTTAAGCCGTACTTCTGTTTATGATCAATTGCATATTCCGCATGCGATCCATGTCAAGCCGAAACAGCTGGTTCGCCAAGAAGAACAAGCCTCGGGTTTACTTCCCGATGTTGAAAGCTTGAAAGCCCTGATTGAATATTTGAATATTTCTCCAGAGCATCACGTTGTTGTTTATGACGATGAAGGCGGGGCATGGGCAGGGCGCTTGATCTGGAATTTGCATTGCCTCGGTTTTGAAAACACCAGTTTACTCAATGGTGGTATTCATGCCTGGTTAGCGACAGGATTTCCAACCTCTTCAGATGTTGAAAAATTAGCGCCTGTTTCAAATCTGGTTGAAATTAACCAGACTCAAATCAATCAGTACCGTATTGAATATCCAAAACTTCTTGAGAAAGTTCAAAATCATAAAATCCAAGTGTGGGATTGCCGCACGGAAGATGAATACACTGGACTTCGACTGGCAGCGCGACGCGGCGGTCACATTCCAAATGCCCGACATTTTGAATGGAGTACTGCCCTTAATCGTGAAAATCATTTAAAATTACATCCTTTAGAACGCACGCAACAACGCTTAGAACAATTGGGGTTCAATTTAAATGAACCTGTGGTGGTGTATTGTCAGTCCCATCATCGTTCAGGTTTAGCTTATATTTTGGGTCGATTACTCGGCTGGAATATTCAAGCTTATGATGGTGCGTGGAGTGAATGGGGCAACCGCTTCGACAGTCCGATTATTACCGGAGATTTACCGTCTTGAGTTTCGCATCACGATTAAAAAAACAAATTTTTATTCAAGCACAACGTGTTGTGCCACAACACCAGTTATCACGTGTGGTGGGGAAACTCGCTGCCAGTGAAAACCCGATTGTCAAAAATACCGTGATTCAGGCTTTTAAAGCCCAATATGGCATTGATATGTCAATTGCTGAACAAAGTAATGCATTGAAATACAAGTCTTTCAATGAATTCTTTACCCGTTCATTGAAAGACGGAGTTCGCGCGATTGATAACAATCCCAACAGCATCGTTTCACCTGCGGATGGTGCAATTTCACAATTGGGCAAAATTGAAGATGGCGATATTTTTCAGGCCAAAGGTCAAAGTTTTTCAGTTGAAAAATTAATTGCCGATCCGCAACTGGCAGAACCATTTAAAAATGGCCAGTTCGCAACCGTGTATTTATCGCCTAAAGATTATCACCGTGTGCATATGCCTTTTGCGGGAACTCTAACTGAAACTTTATATGTGCCAGGTGAATTGTTCTCGGTCAATCAAACCACTGCGGAAAATATTCCAGGCTTGTTTGCACGTAATGAACGCATGGTGTGTCTGTTTGATACTGAACTGGGACGTATGGCTGTGGTTTTAGTCGGTGCCATGATTGTTGCCGGTATTGAAACAGTGGCGACAGGTAAGGTAAAACCCACAGGCCGTCTGGAACTCAACCAGCACAATTTATTCCTTGAAAAAGGAGCCGAGCTGGGGCGCTTTTATCTAGGTTCTACAGCGGTCATTTTATTTGAACAAGATAAAATTCAGTGGGATGCGATGTTTAAAGCCAACTCGGTCGTCGTAATGGGTGAAGCTTTGGGACATACGGTTTAATAAAATATTCCCTCTGCTGCGAGGAAAGGGAATTTAAGCTATAAAAAAAGCGCCTCATTTGAGGCGCTTTTTTTATGAATTCAACTTAACGTTTCACTACAATCGAATCAATGCCGCTGCGTTGTAAAGTTTGCTGTGCAATCAGTGCCGCATCAGCAGAATCATAAGGGCCGGAAATCACCCGATACCAAGTTTGACCATTTTCAACCGATTTAACCACATCGGCAGATAATCCATTTAAAATAATTTCAGCACGACGGGCATCAGCACTATCTGGATCAGCATAGCTACGGACTTGAAGAATATAACTGGGTTGATAGGCAGCCGGAGCTTCAGCACTTTCAAGACCTGGCTCAGTGGCTTCCGTATTAATGGTTGGTTTTGGTTCAGGTGCTTCCACAATCACTACTGCTTCTGAATTTTTCGTTTCTGGCACAGCCTGATCAGGAATAGGCGTGACTTGCTGTTGAGGCAATAAATCGTAGAAACGATAATCTTTGTTGGTGTCTTCCTGGTAATGTTCAGAATTAATCTGATTCTTCGGCTGAACCGGTGCCCACGGTTTCCATAGCATCAAGGCTACGGCAAAACTCAGCACGATTAAAATGACGACAAGTGTTCCAAGCCATGCCGGAATCAATGGCTTTTTAGGCTTGTTCGGTCGCTCAGATACACCGCGTTGCGTTTTTCCAAACACGTGGACTTCCTTTTATTTTAATTACATGGAGGTAGGGGCAGATACGCCTAATAATTCTAAACCATTACGTAAGACTTGTTGCACGTTTACTGAAAGGAGTAAACGTGCTTGCGTAAGGTCAGCATCATTGTTGAGTACTTTATGCTCATTATACCAACCATGGAATAATGCTGCCAATTCTTTCAGATAGTTACCGACCTGATGCGGTTCATAACTGTTGGCTGCACGAATCACAATTTCAGGATACGCGGCAAGTTTGGCCAGAATTTCAGTTTCAGCATCAAGATCAAGTCTTACTGCAAATTGACGTGCATTCACTGCATCAAAATTCACATCAGTAGACGCGGCTTTCTCTAACATACGACAAATACGGGCGTGGGCATATTGAATGTAATACACCGCATTGTCTTTGCTTTGTGACACTGCAAGGTCAAGGTCAAAGTCAATGTGCTGTTCAGATTTACGCATTACATAATAGAAACGTGCTGCATCATTACCGACTTCTTTACGCAGGTCACGTAAGGTGACGAACTGACCTGAACGAGATGACATTTGCACCATCTCGCCGCTACGCCATAGACTGACGAACTGAACTAAAAGCACAGTCAGTTTTTTCGAGTCATAACCCATTGCATCAATCGCAGCTTTAACCCGTGCGATATAACCGTGGTGATCTGAACCCCAGATATCGACGATATCGGTATAGCCACGTTGTAATTTATTTAAATGGTAAGCAATGTCAGAGGCGAAATAGGTGGTTTGACCATTACGGCGTTTGACTACACGGTCTTTTTCATCGCCGAATTCAGTCGATTTAAACCAGATATTGCCGTCTTTTTTATACAAGAAACCGCGTTGATCTAAAGTTCCTAAAGCTTCATCAATTTTTTCAGTTAAAGATTCTTCACTGAACCATTGATTGAAGGTTACACCGAATTCGCCAAGGTCATCTTTAATGTCATCAAGAATGGCCTTTAAGGCTGCTTGTAAAAATACACGGTAGCCTTGACCAATTAATTGTTGTGAATTGAAGATCAAGCCATCGATATGTTTTTCTTTATCGCCTGAAAGTACCACTTTGTTGCCATCTGCATCGAGTTCAGCAGCAAATTGCACATCTTCAGGCACGTCTTTATAGACATCCGCAACAGGGCGCACATACGCATCACCATCTTGGTCAAGAATGCTTTGCGCGATTTCTTTAACATAGTCACCTTGGTAGGCATTTTTGGGGAATACCAAGCTTTGACCAGTAAGCTCTAGATAACGAAGATATGTAGAGGTCGCAAGAATGTCCATTTGACGGCCGGCATCATTGACATAATATTCACGGTCAACTTTTGCACCCGTTGCTTCAAGCAAGTTGGCGACCGTCATACCATACGCTGCACCACGACCATGACCTACGTGTAGGCTAGAGGTTGGATTGGCAGAAACGAATTCGACTTGAATGCGTTTTTCAGCGTTGGCCTGAGTACGACCAAATTGATCTTTTTGCGCTTGAACCTGATCAAGCACAGTAAAGCGTTGGTCGGCATTTAAAAAGAAATTAATAAAGCCAGGGCCGGCAATTTCTGCTTTGCTGATATCTGCAACTTCAGGAAGACTGGCGAGGATTTTTTCCGCAAGATCACGAGGCTTCATGCCCGCAGCTTTAGAACCCATCATCGCGATGTTTGAGGCGAAGTCACCGTGGCTTCGGTCTTTGGTTCGCGTTAAGTTACCACTGTTATTAAAGTCGGATGGGAGTACACCTTCAGCTTGAAGAGATTGCACTGCATGTTCGAGAGCTGCTTGGATTGCCGTATTCATAATCAGTCGAAAAATAAACGTCGCGGAAAAACAGCAAATATAGCAAATTTCACCGTCTTTAGGTAAACCCATTTGTATTGAATGAATCTTGTCTGACTGTCTACATACTGGGGCAAGGGGATAAAAAAGGAAAAGATCGCAAAAATAATGATTTATGGCATATTGGAGGACGTGAAAAAATGAACAGAGCAGAGCAGATGCAAACTGAACGCCCGACGATTATCGGCAATATTCCCAAACTTCCAGCAAAATGGGCCGCAGTGGTATTGCCGTTTATTTTATCTGGCCTGATGAGTGGCATTATTTCCTTGATCAATATGCTGCGCAATCTGGGTTGGATCGATGGTTTTATAAATTTATGGTTTCACAACTGGATGATTTCTTGGGCCTTTGCTTTTCCAATTGTATTAATGCTTTTACCTTTGGTACGCAAATTGACAGGCCAACTGGTCGATCTATCGGCTTCAAATGGGCCGAAGTGATTTTGTCCTTTTAGGTGATAGTCTATTCCCATCATTCTGCTTTTTTATTTTGAAATATCTACAGTTTGCAGACATTAAAACTTTAATGATTTTGGCGATGCGCAGAGCTGTTTTTAAAGGTAGTGGCTTTTAATTTTTGTTGTTGTTATAAATACATAGACATCAGCGTAGCTTGCTGTTGCTACATCAGTTTATTAATCCTCAATATTGAGCCGTTTAAAGGACATTTTATTTATTGAGCAATGTCTGCTGCAATCTAAACACCTGAATGCAACTAAAGCACCACATCCACCAAAGCGCGAATAATCCCCAGCACCAAACCAATAAATGCACCCACGACCACGCCATTGACACGGATCATGTGCAAGTCGCCACCGACTTCATTTTCAATTTTATCGATCATTTCCCGCGAATCCCATTCATGAATACGCTCGCTAATAAACCGAATGACTTTCTCACTGTATTGGTCACTTAAATTAACCGCAATCCCGCTCATCCGGTCATTGAGTAGTTCACGTACTGCCGAGTTGGAAATAATATTTTCCCCCACTTGCTGAATGGCAACACGCAGGTTCTGTGCAATGCCTGAATCGTCTTTTAGCAAGTCGGCTTTAATCGCATCACAAAGAATGACCACAGCCCCGCTAATGAAATTCAGTACTTGCGGACTATCCAGCAAGGCATCTTTGGTGCTATTTAAACGATGACTGGCATTACTTTCATCATCTGCCAGTTCCAGCATCAACTGATGACCCATTTCTTCAATTTTTTGACGCCACGGATGCTCCGGGTCGGCCAGCATTGATTCCACCCGTTCAACCAGTGAGTCGATGGTACGTTGCTGTACATCAATGCCAATCCAGCTTGCACCTTTGGCCAGTTTCCACACGCCCAATTCTTTGAATAAGGTGCGGGTCAGCTGACGGGTTTCTTCCGGATGTGACATCACCCAGTCATGCGCAAGATCAAGTCCGCGTTGTAAGACATCCTGATGAAAGTCATTTTCCAGAACCGCACGCAGCATTTCACTGGCCAAGGTATTGATTTGGGTATTGCGCACCCATTGCACGCTATTGTTTTGAATAAAGCGCCCAATTTGTTCCTGCCCCACAAATTCAAAAATTTTCGGTACCGTTTGCTGAATGACTTGGGTGACTTGAGCGTTATTTTCAGCTTTGGCCAGCCATTGTCCTACGGCCAGACTGATATCGGTATTGTGCAGACTTCGCTTCACCACTTGCGGTGACAAAAAGTTTTCCTGTACAAAACGTCCCATGGATTCTGCAATACGGGCTTTGTTGCGTGGAATAATTTCGGTGTGATCGCGCATAAATTTAGGAATCGGCATTTTCCCAAACGGGTTACGGAACAGCACGGTAATGGCATACCAGTCTGCTAAACCACCGACCACACCGGCTTCAGCAGCCAGCATCAAAATATGAATCAGCCAGACATATTCAGGAAGCAGCTTGGCCACCACCATCAGCACTAACCATGTTAAAACCGCCAAAATTAGCGCAATGGTGGCAAAGCGTTTACTGCGTTGCAAACTAGGTGGAGGGGTTACTTCCGCTGGAGTCATGCAATATTCCTGTTAATAGGGCGGTCGATTATTTTTTTGGTGTCACGACGGGGGGCTGTAAAACTTGTCCAGTCGGGCTAAGTCCGTATTTTTGTCCTAACGATTGTAAAATTAAATAGGCATCGAAGGCATCATTTGGTGCTTTTTTCTGATCTTTATAACATTCAATAGTATAGGAAACCTCTACCGGGTCAATATTGACTACGCGCGGCATATCATAAAACGGGTCAGGCCAGAAACCCGGGTAACGGCTGTAATAGCCGTATGGATAGTACATTGGGGTGGAGTAGACCACGGCTTGTCGGGGGGCTTGGCTACGATTACTTGGATCATTCAGGACTTTAAAATAGCGAAATCCGTTTTGTAGGGTGGTTTGAGCGGCTTTTACCAAGGTAATTTCTTGGGCTGTTCCAAAACTCATGTTGGGGCGTGCCTGGAAACTGACACGATAGGACTGAGAATTTAAAGGGACATTACTGAATTGACCTAATTGGTCAAAAGTCAGCGGTTTGGAAGGTGTGGTTGCACAGCCAGAGAGGGCAATTGCCGCCACTATGCTTAGACCGATAATGCTATTTTTCATGTTAAACCTCCATACTAATTTACTGTGCGAGGGAGGAGACACAATAAATGTTTAGAAACTGCTGTTGGGTTGGGTTAAAAATTCGAGCTCTTCTGCAGTCGAGGTACGCGCTAAAATTTGATTACGGTGCGGATAGCGCCCGAAACGGTCGATAATCGCTTTATGCTGTTTTTCATAATCCAGATTCATGGGATTACCCAATCGTTGAAATAATTTTAACGCGAATTCATGGATTAATTTCGATTCACTGTGCATAAACGGCATGTATAAAAACGCACGTTGTTCCGGACTTAATTGTTTATCCGAATCCAGGCTAATTGCCTCTTGGGCAAGGGTCAGTGCCAAAGCATCCTGAGCAAAGGCTTGCGCTTGATCACGGAACAAATTGCGCGAAAACTGGTCCAGTACAATAATTTCAGCCAGGCGGCCTTCGGCAGTTTTACGCCAGGACCAAAGCTCGGCTTGTGTAGCTTGATGGTGAATATCACGAAACTGTTGATTAATTAATTCATCAAAATCATCACTTTTTACAAACCATAAGGGCTGTGTGTCCGAATTAAACCAAAAGTCCAGAATATCCTGATAATTCATAATATTTACAATTCCTTAGCACTTATTATTCAATACAATCACAAATTGTAGGTGTCTTATAGAGTAACTTTGTGATAAAAATTTGCCAGAAATAAAATCGACATTTTGTTTGAAAACTATACAGGGTGTAATGTAGCAGCCAAAAATCACGTTATACTGCTATAAACTGATGATTTTATTTTAGTAGTTCTATTTAGTAGTTATCTTCCGATAAGCGAGATTGTAATGAGTCAACCCGAATCGACCTCTCAAGTGCTATTACCAGCTTGGGTGGATTCTTCGCTGTTTAAAGGCATGTTGCGCGGTATTGAGCGCGAAAGCCTGCGTATGCAAAGCAATGGTTTTTTATCACAGGCATCGCATCCAAAAGCACTCGGGTCGGCTTTAACACATCCGCATATCACCACGGATTATTCAGAAGCCTTGATGGAGTTCATTACTCCACCGCAAGACAGCATAAAAAAAGCATTAGATTATTTAGAAGATATTCATGCGGTTGCACATCGTCATTTAGCAAATGGTGAAAAACTGTGGCCCTTGTCGATGCCCTGCATGCTGGATGATGACGAAAGCAATATTCGTTTAGCGCAATATGGCACGTCTAATGTGGGCCGTTTTAAGACTTTATATCGGCATGGTTTAGGCGTGCGTTATGGTCGTCGTATGCAGACCATTTCAGGGGTACATTATAATTTATCTTTTCCTGATCAATTGTTTGAAGCACTACAACAACAGGAAACTGACGACACGCTAAAAAGTTTAACTTTGCAGGATTATCGCAGTCATCGTTACTTTGGTTTAATTCGCAACTTTATTCGTTTAACCCCATTGGTGATGTTCCTGGTTGGTGCCAGTCCCTCAGTGTGCCAGTGCTTTATGACCGGACGTGAGCATCACTTATTGCCTTTATTAAAAGGAACTTTGTACCTTCCTTATGCGACAGCACTGCGCATGGGCAATTTTGGTTATCAGAATTCTGCCCAGAAAGAATTGGGTATTCACTACAATAGTCTGACTGGCTATTTAGACGGCTTGAAAAAAGCAGTAAAAACCCCGTATGCACCGTTTAGCCGTTTAGGTCTAAATGATGAACAGGGCGAGCCGATTCAAATCAATGATCATGTGCTGCAAATTGAAAATGAATACTACAGCTTAGTCCGTCCGAAACAGGTGCCTCAAGCCGGCGAAACCCCATCTCAAGCGCTTGAGAATCGTGGGGTAAGTTATGTTGAATTGCGTGCGGTTGATGTCAATCCATATAGCCCGATCGGGATTGATGAAAACACGGCGGCATTCCTGGAAGTGCTGGCACTGCATTGTTTATTACAAGATAGTCCGGATTTACTGGATCCTGAACAAGAACAGATTGAACGTAATCAGGCGGAAGTGGTGAATCGTGGTCGTGCGCCCAATGCATTGATTATTGATGCGGCAGGTGAACATGCCATTGAAGACTGGTCACGTAATCAGCTTACAGAAATGCAACCTTTGGCTGATTTACTGGATGTGACCTATAGTACCAATCTATATTCAGCTGCATTGGCAATCATGTTTAAACGTATTGATGACGTGGATGAAACCCTGTCTGCACAAGTGATTGCCGATACTTTAGAAAATGGCGGCACCTGGAGCTTTGGTAGTTTCATGGCACAACAACATGCAACGACCTATGAGCAGTATCAATTAAGCTCGGATACATTGGCTTATTTTGAGGGGGTGGCTGAACAATCTTTGCAACAACAACAGCAACTCGAACAAGATAGCAGTCTCAGTTTTGAACAATATCTTGCCGATTATCGATAAAAATTAAGAGGATTCACCATGCAATGGAGTTATCGCTTCGTGAGTGGTTTTTTGTTTTTGGCCAGCGTCATTGGAATGGCGTTTGCGTTATATCTGGAACACGTACAAGGGCTTGAACCTTGTCCATTATGTGTGTTTCAACGTATCGGCCTGATGGGCTTGGGGATTTTTTCTCTGGTCGCTTTTTTGCATCACCCGAACTCAAATGCGGTAAAACGTATTTATGCCTTGTTGGGTTCAATCAGCATTCTCTGGTCGGCAGGCGTTGCAGCGCGTCATGTCTGGCTGCAAAATTTGCCACCCGATCAAGTGCCCAGCTGTGGTCCAGGCCTGGATTACTGGGTAGAAACTTTGCCATTAAAGTCGGTGTTTGAACAAGTGCTGACCGGTTCGGGCGAATGTGCCAAAGTGGATTGGACTTTTTTGGGGCAATCCCTTCCAGTGTGGTCACTGGCCTTCTTTGCGGTACTGGCTTTGATCTGTTTATGGCAGCTGTTGCGTAGATATCCGTTTGTAACGTATAAACCTATCAAGAAGAAATAAAAAATCTAATAAAAAAGCCAACATTAAGTTGGCTTTTTTATTCTCAAGTTAAGTGAGGGCAATACCTGATAAGTCTTCCAATTGCAGTATGTACTCATGCACCTGTTCTTTCACTTGCTCATCCTTTGGCGGATAGAACCATTTTATAATTTGTTCAGCCACGCTGGGATGATTATGCAGTTCAAAATGATTTAAGCCATAAAAAATTGCTTTATGTGACTCAGGTACTTTCAATTGAAAACGTGGATTAGGATGTTCGCCTAAAGCACTTTTAATATTCACCAGATAATCACCCAGTACATTTAAAGGGCGATTTTTTCTATTTTCATAGGCAATGGAGGCGGCAATAAAAAAAGTATTGATGTGAGAAGGCAATGGTGCGGGTTTGCGGTTGTCATCCATCCCGCCAATCCGGGCATGATTATGTTCCCAGTCATCATCACGGACGCTGCCATAACGTAAATCCAGAATCCCGTTACTGCGGATATTGACGATATGCCGAACGATTTTGACAAAGGGAAAGTGTCCCAGTTTATCCTGCATGATAAAGCCAAAACGTTCTAAAACGGCACCATGATGCGGTGAACCTAAACAGACCAAATTTTCGGTCAGATGTATCCAGGGATACATGTTTTGTTTGCCATAAAACAAGGCGCTGCGTAGCACTAAGCCGCCCATACTATGTCCAATCAAGTCAATGCTGGTAATCAGCGGATTACGACGAACCAGATCTTCGAGAGTGTTGGCAAGACTGCGTCCATTGGCAGAAATACGACGCCCGGTGTTGTAGTTAAGGTAGAGCATGGTGTTGTTATCACGCTGTGCCAAGAGCTTTTCGCCAATACCGCCGTACGGATGGTTTGACCAATCCAGATGGTTTAAGCATAAGCCATGCACAAAAATTACCACACGACCGGATAAATCCCCTTTTTGCAGTTCACCATAGTGGTCGTATAACACCATCGGCAGTGCAATCGGGTTTTGATATTTGAGTAAATAATCCCCCAATATACCGTTTAGCACCCCCACTAAAAAATGTAGTGATGGTGTAAGCGGTTTATCATGCAATTTTGGATATTTTTCAATAATTTGACGTAAACCAGGCGCAAGCAAATAGAGACCGGAATTGAATAAAGTATCGTAGGAGAACTGATACAGTTTTTCAATATATGGAATTCGCTGTAATTTTTTCGAGCGTTGTTCACTCATGCCAAACAAGCTGATCATGATTTCGCGTTGAATAACCTGTATCAGGTCTTGTACCACATCCCCTAAACGAGTCGTAACCAATTGAGCCAAGCCTTCTAATACATCCGCTTGGCTGGGTGGGGTACGATCCCATTTACAATAGGTTTCATGCAATGGTGTTAAACTTGGCATTTTATCCTATCCTTTTTCTGGTCGGGTCCCACAGGTACTTTATTTTTTCTTAAGATCACGGTATAAATTCTTAGCTTTTAATCTGGTAGGGTTCATCTCGAACAGCTTTTACAATACCGATGATTGCCTTTTAGAGTTGATTTTTTTGTCTGACAATTCCTGTTATATAAGTATTAAAATAAGGGAGTGATAAGCTTCTCGTTTTAGAATAAAACAGATTTATTTAAATTAATGTGAAATAAAAAGTGATGAACATTATTTATTTACATGGTTTTCAAAGTAGTAGCTTGTCCATCAAAGGACAACAGATTAAGGCCTTTTGTCAGCAGCACACCGATTTTCAAGTCTATTTGCCTGATTTAAATATGCCACCGCAACAGGTTTTGGCTTATGTTTCAGATATGATTGCACGTTTAGATCAAGTGGTACTGATTGGCAGTAGTCTGGGCGGCTTTTATGCGACACAACTGGTCGCAAAACATGGTATTCCGGCTGTTTTAATTAATCCTGCCATGCGACCATGGCAATTGTTTGATGATTTGTTTGGCAGCCAGCACATTCCCTATGTAGTGAGTGCCGAATGGACTTTGAATCATACGGATCTTGCTCAACTGGAGCAGATGGCGCTGCCATTTGTGCAAGATGCAGACAAAATTTTAGTGTTACTGCAACAAGGTGATGAAGTTTTGGATTATCGTGAAGCACAGCGTTATTATAGCAACGCTTCACATCAGTCCATGATCATCACAGAAACGAATGGCAAGCATGCGATGGACAATTTCGCAGACAAAATACCGATGGCATTACAGTTTTTATCGGATTGTATAAAATAAGGAAACAGTACAACGTGTCTCAATATACGGCTCAATCACTTGAAGTTTTATCTGGTTTAGATCCGGTTCGTCGTCGTCCGGGAATGTATACCGATACCACTCGTCCAAACCATTTGGCACAAGAAGTCATTGATAACGCTGTGGATGAGGCACTTGCAGGACATGCCGATAAAATTACCGTGACGGTGTATAAAGATGGCTCTTTATCGGTAGAAGACAACGGTCGGGGTATGCCTGTCGATATTCACCCTGAATATGGTCAGAGCGGAATTGAAATTATCATGACCAAATTGCATGCCGGCGGTAAATTCAGTACCGATAACTACCAGTTTTCAGGTGGTTTACATGGTGTGGGAATTTCGGTGGTCAATGCTTTGTCTAACCGGGTGGAAGTTGAAGTTCAGCGCCAGGGCAATGTCTATAAAATGGCATTTGAACATGGTGAACCGGTTACACAGCTGGAAGTTTTGCAAGGCAAAGCACCCAAGCGTGCCTCAGGCACCACGGTGCATTTCTGGCCCGATACCAAATATTTTGATTCACCTAAATTTGCCTTAAAAGCGTTAAAACATAATTTAAAAGCCAAAGCGGTTTTGGCGGCCGGCTTACAAATTGTGTATGTGGATCAAATTAATAACGAAAAAATTGAATGGCAATTTGAAAATGGTCTGGTCGACTATTTGATGGATGAGTTGCAAGACCGTGACATTATTCCCTGTCCTGCTTTTGTCGCAACCGGTGAAGCAGAACGTGCCAGTGTTGAATTTGCAATTTGCTGGAATGCTGAAGGTGGTGAACAGGTTCAGGAAAGTTACGTCAACCTGATTCCAACGGCGCAAGGTGGTACCCATGTGAACGGTCTTCGTTCAGGTGTCACGGATGCCATGCGTGAGTTCTGTGAACTGCGTAATTTATTGCCACGTAATTTAAAGCTTTCTGCAGAAGATGTCTGGGATGGCGTGAACTACATTCTGTCCTTGAAATTTCAGGAACCGCAATTTTCCGGTCAAACCAAGGAGCGTCTTTCAAGTCGTGAAGCATCCAGCATTGTGCTGAATATCGCCAAAGATGCTTTTGCACTGTGGTTGAATCAGAACTCTGATACTGCCATGCAGATCGCTGAAATCATGATTGCCAAAGCCGGTCGTCGTTTAAAAGCAGCAAAAAAAGTTGAACGTAAAAAGATTGTGGCTGGGCCAACTTTGCCGGGGAAACTGTCCGATTGTGTCGGTCATACTCTGGATGAATCGGAACTGTTTATTGTGGAAGGGGATTCTGCCGGAGGTTCTGCCAAACAGGCACGCGATAAGAATTTCCAGGCGATCATGCCGATTCGCGGGAAAATTTTAAACACCTGGGAAGTGGCATCTGATGAAGTTCTGGCTTCTCAGGAAGTACATAATATTGCCATTGCGATCGGGGTCGATCCTGGCAGTGATGACCTTTCAGAATTACGTTATGGCAAAGTGTGCATCCTTGCCGATGCCGATTCAGATGGTTTACATATCGCGACGCTATTGTGCGCATTGTTTGTGAAACATTTCCCGACCTTGGTCGAAGAAGGGCATTTGTATGTGGCCATGCCGCCACTCTTCCGGATTGACGATGGTAAAGACGTTCATTACGCACTGGATGAAGATGAATTAGCCTCAATTTTGAAGAAAACCAAGACCAAAATCCCACAAATTACCCGATTCAAAGGTTTGGGTGAAATGAATGCCAGTCAGCTTCGTGAAACCACTTTAGATCCGGACACTCGCCGTCTGGTGCAACTTGATTTAGACGACATGCAATTTACCACAGGTTTGCTCGATAAATTGCTTGCCAAGAAACGTTCCGGTGATCGTAAAGAGTGGTTAGAACAAAAAGGTAATTTGGCTGATTTGGTGGTGTGATTTTTCACTTAGTATTTGCCAATTAAAAGCCCGCAATCGCGGGCTTTTTGATCAGATTTCTAAACTTTCTGACCACAGAAAATAACCCCCGTATTGGCTGGTTTTAAATTCTCCGCCCATGGCTTTGCCTTGTTCTGTGAGTAAATGTTTGCCATTTTCATTGAGAGTTAACAATCCTTTTTCAACAAATTTATCTAATAAATCAGTAGTTTTTAATTTATGTTTTGCCGCTAATTTTGATGAAGTTAATTTACTTAAATGATCTGCGTCCTCATCGTTTTTTTCTTCAACTTGAGATTGTCCTGCTTTTACTTCATCTAATGAGATTCGAAGTTCATCACTGATGCGAATAATGCGCTGAGATTCTTCATAAGCCTCTTTAAATACTTCAGCATCTTCATATTTACGAATTAAAATACCCATTTCATTATTATTCACTTGACTAAATTCATAGAGATTTAGACTCGAAATAATGCATTCCGATTCATTCATATAACATTTTGCATGCAGGTTTTTGCAAAAGCTGAGGCGTATATAATCAAGTTTTTGCATCCATTTGATTTCATCAGGATGCAAATCACTTTTGCCATAGACAATACGGATATCAATTTTTAAACGGTTTTTGTCTTCTAATAGTTCTTTAATTCGATCATTCAGTCTCAAATAAGGACTGATTAAGATGAGCCGCTCTTTTGCATTTTTAATCAGTTCTTCCAAGAAAAAATTGGTTGCACTGGTGTTTAAAAACTTAGCCATTGATCCCCCAAAAAGGTTTGTTCAAATTATTTTTGGTTATTAAAGCATATACACATCATTTATTTAGCAGTAAATAGAAAAATTTAAGGCATCATTTTGGACGGTTAAATAACCACAGACTTAATCTAATATTAGCTGCATCAATACCAAATCTCTCCATTGACCGAATTTTTGTCCGACTTGCGGCATATAGCCTGTCTGCTTAAAGCCCAACTTATCATGTAATACAATGGAGGCTTTATTTCCATGATCAATCGCAGCGACCATGACATGAATATGATGCTGTTTTGCATGATCGATCAGTTTCAGCATTAAAGCTTTGCCTACGCCTCGTCTGTTAAAGTCGGGATCAATAAACACAGAATGTTCAACAGTGTATTTAAACCCGGTAATTTGACGAAATGAAGAATAATCAGCGTAGCCTGCAATGCATTTAGACTCTAAATCTTCAGCAACAAAGAAAGGAAATTGTTGAAGCGTTAGATCCTTAAACCAATCATGGAAATCATTTAAAGACTTTTGCTTGTCATTCCAGGTTGCAGTTCCATTTAGAATTTCAGCATTATAAATATTCAGGATTTGTTCTAGATCTTGTATTTGAGCGGGACGGATTTGAAAGTCCATTAGCTATGCCGAATAAATAAAGAGAAGCATATTTTAGAAATATTTCCATTTTAGGGCAATAAAAAAGCAAGACCGAAGCCTTGCTTTTAAACACTCATCTAAGATCTAAAAAACGTTGTGCTTAGAAGTGGTATTTAACCAATGCGCTTACGTTGTTTTCATTAGCATTTGGAATACCGAATTTGTTGTTCCAAACGGAATGTTCGATACCCAGGTATAAACGGGTATCTGGTGAAATGTGTTTACCCGCATTCCATTTCCATTGTGTGGTCCAGTTCAATTCACTTGCGTGATCATCTTCAGCAGTAGACCAATCTAAGAAGCCATCAACAAGGAAATCTTCAGAACCTAGTTTAAAAGGAATACCATAAGTGATGGTCATTTGATAATCATCAGCATTATTTTCGTTGTTCGCGCGGTAGAAGTTTACGCTGGCATATTGAGTATAAGGAATATCAAGATCGAAACCTACACCATAGAGGAAGTTGTCGAAGTTGTTGCCATCTTCACTATTACCTTCCCACGTTGTTGCAACCAAGACGTCTTTTACTGGCCCAAATGCAAGTTTTTGACCGGTCACTTCACCCAAGCTTAAACGAGGTGATAATTCAAAATAAGTAGACTTGTGATCATTACCACCACGTAGGCGGTCAACGAAGAAGAATACATCTGCATATTTAACTTTGGCTGCATATTCAACAGTCATAGTGGTTTGCTGATCATCTACCACTTCATAGTTTTCACCATAAAGACCAGTCACGCTGAAGTCTTGCCAGATTGGCGCAGCTTGAGTAAGTGCAGCAGTTGAAGCCAATGCACATGTAGCAAAAATTTGTGTAAGTTTCATTAAAAATATCTCCCCCGAGAAGCAAGCAAAGCATACAGATTCTTTAGCAAAAATAAAGCCAAAATTGATCAATGACTCAAAAATAATTTAATGGCCAAAATGTTTTTGAGCTTAAAATTACGCTACAGCTTTGATACTCAAAAATTACATACGGATAAAAAAGATAAATCACTTTTAAACCTGATTTTTGATCAATAAAAAATAATATGAGATTTTTCAAATAACTTGGCAAATAAAGTTTAATCACATAGTTTTCATATGGATATTAAAAAAATATCAAAATACTACTTGCATCTGCTTCGCTTAGCCCCTTATATTCGAAGCATAAGGACACGATTCTGCAGACTCAAAAGTGTTCATCGTTCAATGTGGAGGAATTCGTTCCAAACTAATTTGAAGATGTTTCGCGCTGTTTTTACAGCAAGTTTAAACGTGCCAAGATAAGAAGTTTTGCACAAAAGATGTGAATAAAAGAGGATGAAATTATATGAACATTGAAATCCGTACAGATAAAAACATTCAAAATAGTGAACGTTTAATTACTTATGTTCGTGCAGAACTGAATGCAGCATTCCAACGTCATAGCGAACGTATTACTCACTTTTCAGTTCATTTTAGTGACGAAAATGCAGCCAAAGGCGGTGCAGATGATATTCACTGCATGATTGAAGCGCGTCCAGCAGGGTTGAAACCTGTAGTGGTCAACCATCGCGGTCATAATATTGATACTGCCATTCATGGGGCCATCGATCGTTTGAAACGCAGTTTAGAGCATCTGTTCGAGAAGAAAGAAAACCCTCGTGCGGCAGTGCCGGTATTTGCTGAAGTCAACGATGCTGATACTGAGGATGCCGAGGATTTAAAAGATTAACTGGCTACGTGCTTCATTAAATAGGAAAAAAGCTCTTCGGAGCTTTTTTTACGTGTGCATGTTATGAAAGCAAAATAAATAATAAATATGCTTGTTATACATTTATCTAAAACAAATCAGCGTTTATTGGGCATAATAGTTTAAAACTGATTGAAGAGAACTTTCTCCATGTTAACAGCGCAACAACAAGTCTTTGTACAAGCAATAGAAGAACTCGATCTTGCTCAAGTGCAACGCCTTTTGGCAGAAGGTCTCGACCCTAATTTTATTGATCCGGAAAAAGGTCCTGTCATTTCTGTCTGGTCAGATGGTTTATTTAAATGGTGGGAACAGATTTGTGAAGCCCATGAAGCAGGTTCACCTTTGTCTGAAGAAGAAAAACAACAAAGTTTGACGGTACATATTGAAATTTTAGAAGCGCTTATTCAGGCCAAAGCCAATATACATTTATGGGATGCTGAAGAACTGTATGGTCCATTATGGGATGCTGCCAGTGCTGCCTGTGTGCCTGCAGTAAAACGCTTACTCGATGAAAAAGTAGATCCAAACAGCAAGGATGAAGAAGGGCTTACTATTTTATCTTCAATCAGCGATTTATTCTTCGATTGTGATTTTGATGCAATTAACTGGTCAGAAGCTTTGGCAGAAGAAAAACAAACCTTAGAATTGCTCCGTAGCCACGGTGCTAAAATGACCAAAGAATTAACACAATAGCGAGAGAAAAATGTCAGCAGTAAAAATATTAGCTTTGATTGTTGCGGCAGGTTTTAGTATGAATACTATGGCTGCTGAATTTTCCTTCGACCGTCCGGGGGAAGGTTTCAGTACCGGTATTACTCCAGTCGGGCAACTGGCATGGGAACAAGGTTTACCGAATGTCAGTTATAACCAAACCACGGTAGAGGGCGAACAACAAAAAACGGTCACTTTAAATGCAGATATGTTATTGCGTACCGGTTTGGCCAAAGACCTCGAGTTACAACTGGGATGGCAAGGTCCAGCGTGGAGCAAAGTAAAACGTGCAGGTCAGTCAGTTGAAGAAGATGGTTTGGGCGATGTCAGCATCGGACTTAAAAAAGCCATTGATCTGGATGATGACAAGCTGTCTATGGCTATTTTGGCAGAAGCCATTTTAGCGACAGGAAATGATGGCTTTAGCAATCATGATGATATTTATAGCCTGAGCTCTGCCGTAGCTTATGAAGCGACCGATCTGATTAAGACGTCAATCACCATGCGTTACGAAGTCCAAAACAGTAATTGGGCGGTGACGGCTGTCCCAGTCATTGAATATAAAATTGCGGATAAGTGGTCTGGTTTTTCTGAGTTGATTTATCGTAAAGCTGAAAGTGAACCTAATGAATATTCATTGGGTTCTGGTGTTATCTATGCACTAAATGACCACGTGCAAATGGATGCCAGTGTGGGTGTGGACTTGAATGGCAGAGATAAAAGCTATCAATCAGGTTTGGGTGTTTCCTTCTTATTTTAATTAAAAATATATAACCATATGAAAAAGCATCTTCAAGATCTTGAGTTCTTGGGCAAGTCTGCAATTAGTGGATTGATTTGTACTGTCATTTTCTTATTTTCAATGAGCTTACAGGCGCAGGATCAATTACTTTCCGCAGAAGATGCTTTCTCTTTTACGGTTGAATCCAACCGTGAGCATGAAGCTCAGCTGAATTGGAAAATTCCGGATGGTTATTATTTATATCAACATAAGTTTGAAGTTAAGCAGGGAACACAAAAACTGGCTTTAAACCTGCCTAAAGCCAGCGATCTAAATGATGAAAACTATGGTCATACCCAAGTTTATTTTCACAATGTCCAATTCAATATTCCGACCGAAGCATCAGAAAATTATCAGGTGATCTGGCAGGGCTGTGCCCAAGATCGTATTTGTTATCCACCCCAAACGGTCGAGTTTCACACCGATGTCGATGGCTTGGTGCTTCTGCAAAATCAGGCCAAATCCAGCAAACGTTTGCTGGATCTTTCACAGTCGTCAAATAGCATCACAAAGCCTAATACATCTTTTGCAGCTGAACAAAATCATTCAGAAAATGCTAAACCTTCAGTTACCCTAGATAGTGCTCAAGATCAGATGTGGTCAGAAAAACTGGCTAAAAATTCTTTGTTTTATAGCTTGTTGCTGTTTTTTGGCTTAGGTATCTTACTGGCATTCACGCCATGTTCCTTACCGATGTTACCGATCTTGACCTCGTTAATCGTGCGTGACAGCAAGGGCTTAAAAGCCTGGATGATTGCCTTGGTCTTTGTCTGTAGCATGGCCATGGTCTATGCCATTTTAGGTTTAATCGCATCATCAGCAGGACTGAATTTCCAGCGCTGGTTGCAGCAGCCTTCTACCCTGATTGCTTTTAGCGTGCTCTTTGTCCTGTTCGCCTTAAATTTATTTGGCCTGTTTGAAATTAAATTGCCGCAAGGCTGGGTTAATCGACTGGACCAAGCCCAGTCGATACAAAAAGGTGGCAGCTTAATTGGCGCAGCTATTATGGGCATGATTTCGGCACTGTTGGTTGGGCCGTGTATGACCGCACCTTTAGCAGGAGCGTTGTTATTTATTTCCCAGACCCAAAGTCAGTGGCAGGGAGCAATCTTGCTGTTCACGCTGGGTTTTGGTATGGGAACTCCCTTGCTTCTGGCCAGTGTGTTAGGTTCCAAGGTTCTGCCTAAAGCCGGGCTATGGATGCACCAGATTAAGGTGTTCTTTGCCTTTATCATGTTGGCCCTAGCCCTGTATTTTATTCGTCCGTTAATTTCTGAAGCTTGGCTGCAATGGTTAAGTTTGGGCTTAGGCATCATTTTTATCGCTTATTTAAGCTCTCGAATCATGCGACAAACAGCTCCATTTAAATGGCTGTATATTTTGGCATTGCTCGTGGTGGTTCCGTATCTGGCTTATACGCAATATCAACACAGTCAACGCTTCTTTGTCGAACAAAGCACTACTCAGGCAACATGGCATGTGGCAAAAACAGCCGATGAATTTCAGCAGTTATTAGCCAGTGCACCCTCAGATCAAGGCATTATTATTGATGTATATGCCGATTGGTGCGTGGCCTGTCAGCCGATTGAACATCGTGTCTTAAAATCAGCACAAGTGCAGCAAGCCTTGGCAGCTTATTTTCTGATTAAACTGGATTTGAGTCATTACGATGCAACCCATCAGGCATTGCTGAACCACTGGGATATTTTAGGCCCACCGACCTATTTATTCTTAAATTCAAAACAACAAGAAATTCGCGGTTTACGTTTAACCGGAGCATTTAGCGAAGCCGAATTATTGAAACAGCTTGATCTGTTTCAAAAGCATACAGGACAATAAGTTCATGTATCAGCTCTATATTGCCAATAAAAATTATTCCAGTTGGTCCATGCGTCCATGGTTGGTACTGAAGGCATTTAATTTGCCATTTGAAGAAATCCTGCTTCCGTTTCCTTTAGATCGCGGCACAGGTACTTTTAAACAAAAAGTACGGACGATTAATCCGAATGGTAAAGTCCCGGTGTTAATTGATGATGGGCTGATGCTGTGGGATTCTTTGGCCATTTGTGAATATCTGGCAGAACAACATCCAGATCAGGCTTTATGGCCACAAGATATTAAGCAACGTGCACGTGCACGCTGTATTACGGCAGAAATGCACAGCGGATTCCCTACTTTACGCAATGCTTGCGCCATGAATATCCGGGCGAATCTGGATGATGTAGGGAGACGTTTATGGCAGGACAATGCGGAGCTGCGTCAGGATGTGGCACGTATCGAGCAGATCTGGTCTGAACGCCCAGAATCGCATCGTTTTTTATGTGGCGAATTTTCAATTGCCGATGCATTTTATGCACCCATGGTAATGCGCTTAATGACTTATAATCTGCCTGTAATTGAGTCTACACAGCAGTATATGCAAACCATGCTGCAACATGCTGCCGTAAAAGTCTGGATGGATGGCGCATTACAAGAAGACGCGTGGGTGAATTATTTAGAGTCGTATCAACAGAAACCGCTTTAACCCAGCTTGGCTTCACTCAACAATTCTTCTTGATAGCATTTGACCTGATTACGGCCACATGCTTTTGCTTGATAAAGTGCTTTATCTGCTTGGCTTAACAATTGTTGCGGTCTAAGTTGGGTATTGGATAATGCAATCCCAAAACTGGCTGTGACCCGAATGCTCTCACCCACATCACTGATCAAATTTAGCTGTTGAATGGCTTGGCGACAACGCTCAGCAATAATTTTCGCTTGTTCTAAAGAAGATTGATTCAGAATCAGAATAAATTCCTCTCCGCCAAAGCGACCCACCACATCGCTATCCCGAATGATTTGGGAAAGCACTTCACTGACTTTAATCAGGGTTTCATCGCCTTTATCATGTCCGTATTGGTCATTAATCCGTTTAAAATGATCCAGGTCAATTAACACCAATGCATAAGATGATGTTGGTTTGCGCTCTAATTTTTCTAGACAATCGTTAATACTGCGACGGTTAAGCGCATTGGTAAGTGGGTCAATTTGACTTAAATGTTGAATTAATTTTTCTCTATGCCGCCATTGACTGAGTAAAATTTCAAATAAAATTAAACAGGTCATCAAAATGGGTGCAATGAAATACATCATCGTAAGCACCCAAAACATATTTTGATAGGGAAGACTCTGTAGATAAAAAATAGGTGCGTAGCTGATTTGACCTTGTAAGCTTAAATAGCCACATAAGAGCAAATATAGAGTAGCTGGAATCAATGCAGAGTAAATAATTTTACGTTTAAAAAGCACCAGGCCCACAGTCACCAAACTAATGTAAGAGATCATGGTGGCGGGACTAAGAACCCCAACGATATAGCCATCGCGGCATAATGAAATTACAAAAATGGCGACACATACATAAGGCAGCCACTGCTGTACCGCAGGTTTTTTTCGCCAGATGGAACAGGGATAAATCAGCCCAATAAAAACCATCAAGCTGAGGATATTGAGTCCAAGCTGGAGCTTGAGTAAAGGCAAATTCACCCAGTGCCATACATGAGGTGAAAGAAGCACAAAAACTTTCCAGACAATCCAAAGCACATGCACCAAACTTCCTAAAATAAGCATCAGGATGCATTTATTGAGGACGCTCCAGTTCATTACGACTTCATCTTCTATCAGATATTTCGCAATTTTTTCTTTGAGTGAGGAGCTGAGATTGGGGGGAAAGGTTTGCTTCATTCGATAGATATGACCTTTAGATCTTCAAATTATGTATTAATGATCAGTTGATCTGATTTATTTTTAATAATTCATAACATAGCACGTTTTTTTATGAATGGTAATGGCTATATTTTGTACTATTCGCTATAAAAATGGATTTTATCGGAATGTTTATTGTTCTAAATATAAAACAGTGTGTTGTGGATAAGGATATTATTCTATTTTTGTTAATCGATTAAACTGGGTTCATTGAATAAATAAACATTAAGGTTTTGAGCATGAAAGTTTTACATATCGATTCAAGTATTTTAGGCAGTGCTTCAGTTTCACGTCAATTAAGCCAAGCCATTGTTGATCAATTACAGACTAAACATGCAGATTTAGCTGTGGATTATTTAGATTTAGCTGCACAGCCTATTCCGCATTTAACTGGTGCGATTTTAATGGGGCAAGATGCAGAACAAGCTGCTTTGAGTGAAAAAATTATTCAGCAATATCTGGATGCAGATATCGTGGTCGTGGGTGCAGCCATGTATAACTTCGGTTTGACTTCAACCTTGAAAGCCTGGATTGACCGTATCAGCGTAGCGGGTAAAACCTTTAAATATACTGAGAATGGTCCAGTCGGTTTAGCAGGTGAGAAAAAAGTTTATATCGCCAGTAGTCGTGGTGGCGTCTATGGTGAAAATAGCCCAGTCGATTTTCAGGAAGGCTTTTTGAAAACTGTATTTAACTTTACGGGTGTGAATGATGTGGAAATTATTCGCGCTGAAGGCGTGAATATGGGACCAGAGTTGAAAGACAAAGCCATTTCTAGCGCTTTAACTCAAGTCCAAGCGCTGTAATTTTTAAAAAATAGCATATTCTTTTGGGTCAGCTTCTGCTGACCTTTTTTATGTCCATAATTTTTTTAATCATAAAATCTAGTCTTTATCGAGTTTGTGCGCAAATTCAGCCAGATCAGCCAAGGCCTGTTGACCTTCATCAAACCAGGTGTGAAACATCTGAAAGTTATGCCACATACCGGTATAGAGTTTATAGGTCAGATCCACACCGGCTTGTTCCGCTTTTTCTTTAAACCGTTGCGCGTCATCCAGTAAAATTTCTTTAGAACCGACTTGAACCAGAATGGGGGGCAATCTGCTTAAGTCTGCAAATAACGGTGAAATGGCAGGGTCGGCAGCGTCCACAGATTTAGGTAGGTAATAGTCAATCCCTGCTTCTAAAGTTTCAATAGAGAGTAGTGCATCGTGTTTACGGTTATAGCGCAAAGATTCACTGCTTAAAGACAAATCTAAAAATGGAGATAACAGCATCAGTCCACTCACTTGAGGAAGGCCTTCATCACGGATTTTAACTGCCAGACCCAAAGCCAAATTAGCACCACAAGAGTCACCGGATAAAATAATGTCTTTGGCTTGAATCCCTTGACCTAACAAGGTGGTATAGATATCAAAAATCGCATCGCTAGCTTCAGGATAGACCGACTCTGGAGCTAAGGGATAGTTGACGTGAAGCACTTGCATCTGTGTACGTGCAGCAACATGGGTTAAAAAGGCACGATGGGTCTTGAGTGAACCCAAAAAGAATGCACCGCCATGAATATGCAAAATCAGTTGTGTTGATTCGCTTTGCGGTTTTATTTCTTCAGCATGCAAGCCGGCCAAGCGTAGCGGTCTGATCTGAACTTCTGTGTTACTTGGAAAGGCACGACACATTTGCTCCAAAGCAAAACGTATCGAGTTGGGTGGCAAGTTAAACTGACTGGGGGTACGGATCGTCGTTTTTAAAATGCTCTCTGTAATTAATTGTTTCCATAACGGGCTTAACTTCATATTTTTTCCATCTTGTTATATCTTTTAAGGGATGATTGGATATTTACCAATTCAAGTTACAAGATTACACTAAACGGTCACACTGAAAAATTGCAAAAATGTTGTGACTTTTTAATACTAAAGCCGTCTATACCAGACTAGGGAAACGAAAAAAAATGAAAAAAATTGCACTTGCACTAGGATTGCTCGGATTAACAGCTTTGGCTAATGCTGCTGATCCACTAAATGGTACTGTTTGGAAAACGATTGATGATAAAACAAAACAACCCAAAGCAATCGTAAAATTTACTGAACAAAAAAATGGCACATTGTCTGCCAGTATTCAAGAGGTTTTGACACCGGGTGAAGAAAAAGCATGTTCAAAATGTGAAGGCCCATATCATAACAAATCTTTAAAAGGTCTAAAGATCGTTCATGGTCTTAAAAATGCAGGGGGTACAAGTTATGATCAAGGAACTATTCTTGACCCTTCTTCTGGAAAAACCTACAAGTTAAAAGGTCAAATCATTGAAGGTGGTAAAAAACTAGAATTACGCGGCTTTATTGGCGTATCAGTTTTAGGGCGTAACCAAACTTGGATTCGTGCAAACTAATTTTAATCAGTAAAATTATAAAAAAAGCCTGACATGATCAGGCTTTTTTTATGGACGGCATAATGGTCAATTTTTACTTTAAAGTTCTATAAGCAGCTTCATCGTATCCGATGATATAACCTTGCTCGGTTTGCAGTACCGGACGTTTAATTAAGCTGCTATGCGTAGTCAAGGCAGAAATTAAATTTGATTGATTCTCTAGTGCAGTTTGTTGTTGTTCTTCGCTGAGTTTGCGCCAGGTGGTTCCTTTCTTATTAAGAATCAGATCTTGTCCAACTTCATCGAGCCATTTTTTTAAAGTTTCAGCATCAATGCCTTGTTTTTTGTAGTCATGAAATTCATAGGCCAGACCCAGTTCATTCAATAAGTCGAAGACTTTCTTCATTGAATTACAATTTTTGATGCCATAAATTTTAAGCATAAGAGGATCATTCCATTTTCGATTGCTGAATAGCCTAGCGAAAATTATCCAGAAGCTCTAGAGCTAATTAAAAGTATTAAAAATTAAATATGGATGTCATCAAATTGACATTTAGGTTCGGCAATATAATGACTATATAGATAAGAATAACTTGATTATAAAAATTATAAGTTTAACAGATGTATAAAAGAGAAAACCCGCATTTAATCATCCTGATCATGCGGGTCTCATTTCAACGTCCATTGTCACATCCTTGCAAAATAAGCTACCGAAGCGGTTTATTTTGTTTCATCCTACGGCGTCCTGTCCTTTTGCTGTCATCCTGACGTATCCCTTTGCCGTGAAGCCATAATGCACTCAAAACACTTGTATAAAAATATACAAACGCGTCAAGTGTTGTAGGTTTTTGGATGGTATTGAGTGAACGTATGTTCACTCAATTAAATCTTATTGATTAGATTTTATAATCAATAATTACCGGAGCATGGTCGCTGAACCAAGTGTCTTTATAGACCCAGGCATTGATTGTGCGGTCTTTCCAGTCAGGTGAACAGGCGTGGTAATCGATCCGCCAACCCACGTTTTTGGCACGGGCCTGTCCGCGGTTTGACCACCAAGAATAAAGTTCAGCTTCCTTACGCACTTCACGGAAAGTATCGACATAACCCAGATCATCATAAATATGATCGAGCCAAGCACGTTCATGCGGCAAGCAGCCTGAAGATTTCTGGTTGCCGGTCCAGTTCTTAATATCAATCCGTTTATGCACAATGTTGTAATCGCCACAGACAATGATCGATTTATCCTCATTGCGCCATTGTTTTAGAATGTCCTGATATTGATCTAGAAAGTGGTCTTTACGCGCTTGCGCTTCTTCACCTGATGAACCGGAAGGTAAATACAGTGAACAAATATGAACAGTTTTATCCAAGCCTAAGTCAAATTCAGCAGATATAAAACGACCTTGAGAATCTGCCAATTCAAAACCCAAACCGTCAGTCACTGAGACAAAGGGCAAGCGGCTATAAATGGCAGTACCGGCATAGCCTGCACGTTCAGCAGGGAACAGATGGGTATACCAACCTTCCGGTCTAAACTTTTCAGTCCACTGCGCATGCGTGATCCGGCTTTCCTGCATACAAATCACATCGGCTTCTGACTGTTCCATCCATTCAAGCAAGCCTTTGGTCACTGACGAACGTAAACCATTTACGTTAATGGAAACGACTCTTAGAATTTTTTGATCACTTGGATAGCTACTCTTTGGTATCATGCGCAAGTCTTACCTCTATTTATGAATTTTGGAGCACCTCATGACTTCGCCAGCTCAATTTAACCCTCAAGCTTTTATCGAACTTGCATTATCACGTGGTGTGCTTAAATTTGGTGAGTTTACTTTAAAATCGGGTCGTGTGAGTCCTTATTTTTTTAATGCCGGTTTGCTCAATGATGGCGAAGCATTAACCCTATTGGCTTCAGGCTATGCAGATAAATTAACCACTTGCGATAATGTTGAAGTGATTTTTGGACCTGCCTATAAAGGTATTCCATTTGTCGCTGCAACGGCTGTGGCTTTGTCACAAAATCATGCTGTGAGCGTACCTTGGGGCTTTAACCGTAAAGAAGCCAAAGATCACGGCGAGGGTGGTGTACTTGTTGGTGCTTCAGTTAACGGTAAAAAAGTCTGGATTATTGATGATGTGATTACTGCAGGTACCGCCATTCGTGAAGTGGTGACTGTGCTTAAAAATGCCGGTGCGCAAATTGCCGGAGTATTGGTGGCATTAGACCGTCAGGAAAAAGGTCAAGGTAGCTTGTCTGCAATTCAGGAAGTGCAACAAGAACTGGAAATTCCTGTACATGCTTTAATTACCATGAAAGATTTGATGGACTTCCTGGATGCAAAAGGCGAGAAAGAGGCTTTAGCAAAAATGGAAGATTACCGTGTCAAATACGGCATCTGATGCTTAGATAGATTAAGAAAGGAAGCTTAATGCTTCCTTTTTTATGATTTTAAGAAAGTGATAAATTATTAAAATAAAAAGTTAGTAGATTTAGGCAAGTATTCGCAATATTGAGAGTGTGTTTGTCTCTAGTTATAGAAGATATTGAGCTTTAATTTTTTGTTGATACTTCAATCTGCAGAATTTAAACAATTTTTTAATCGGTTCACCAGTTGGAGAGAAAAATTAAGCATTGAACATAGAGGTCTATTTCAGAATAGCCATTAAGTGAAGAAGTATTCTCGACTCCCGGTAAAGACCCTGAATGGGGTTAAAGTAAAAAATTATTTTTTAGAAATATTAAATAAAATGATCCTTATAAAATAAACTGCTATTTCATAAATTAAACAAAATGCACCTTATATAAAAATATAAATAGACGACTTTTCCTATTATTTTTTAACCCCATAATTTTATGCATGAGAATTTATCTAAATTAAAAATATTTATTACAAGAATTTAAAGCTGTTCCATTAAGTTGAGACGCAGTGAAATAGATGATTTTTATCTGGAAAATAATGTTAATCATGTCACATTTTCATACATTTGGGTAGATAGTTTGGTATTTTTTGTGATAGATCATTTAACCATTAAAGTGATTTAATCTGCTTGCACAATAACAATAAATAAATACAAAAGAGGACGTTATATGGTACTTGGCTCTCTAATTCTTTTTATAAATCCAGCTCATAGAAAGCAAAGGAAGAATTAGAGAGTCAATCTTTAAAAAAACAGATTGTATAGCGAAATTAGTAAGACCAAGTTCATTTAATAAATAGAGCAGTCACTAATGGGTGTAAATTTTTTAAACAATTTAAATGGCTATAATAAATGAGAGAGATAAAGTCATGACAAAAAGGTTCAATAAGTTTTTATCTGCTGCCGCAGATTTTAATTTGGAAAATTCTCCATATTACTGGATCACTCAAGTGCATGCTCAATATATACAGAATGTTGATCATGCATTAAAGAAATATGGTTTAGATAATTCTCGCCGTCGTATTTTACTGGCTTTAAAATCTAAAAATAATGCAAGCGTATCTGAGTTGTCAGAAATGGTCATTTCTAAAATGTCGACGACCACCAAAATCGTTTATCGTTTAAAAGATGAAGGATTGGTAGATACCTACTGTTGCGAAGATGATGGTCGAATTACCCGGGTTTTATTAACCGAAAAAGGACAGCAAATGAGCCAAAAAATTAATGACCTTAGTCATATCGTTTTGGAACCATCTTTTGACGGGTTAACTCCCTTACAAATTGAGAAAATGTTAGAGAATCTTAAGCTTATTTTTAAAAATCTAGCCCATTAAGCTCAATTTAATTAAGAAGAAGTTTGAGGTGGTTCAGTAATTTATTTTTGTTTTATGGGAATATGCATAATTCATTTTCACTTCAGGAAAGCGGGTATATTTTATATAGCTCAGCTTGATGGTTATGCAGTGGATTTAGCATGAGAGTTTTTTCTTAGCCAGATTTTAAAATAATCAAAAATGAACGTAAAAGGGTTAGCATTATATAAATTAAAAATGCTGATCCTTTATGTGAGCTCATCAAATTTATAAAACAATAATTAGAGATTAGATAAGTACGATAAACAATCGATAAGGTATTTTCAGTAAGAGTGTTTGAAAATTTTGCCAATAAATTTGGCATCTTCTGATTCTTTAAAGGGTTGCTATACTTATATATTAGGCATGAATAGCCCACTGCACACAGATTGATAGATGATAAAAGCTACTCGCTTTGTTCATCACACTTTTTACATTCCAACATTAAACCTACTTTCTCTTGCCGTCCTTGTTCAGTCATCACCCAAGGACGGTTTTGCCACGGCGGATTATGTCGAACATGCTGTCCATGACCACAGGCCAAATCTGCCACCCAGTCATTTTCTTTATCCAAATGAAAACCAATAATTGCCTGTTGCATCAGCTGTTCCTGAAAGTGTTTTATACAATCCTATAAAAGGTTTACCAAAATTGAGAAAAAAGAAAGATTAAACTCCGTTATACTTTTCTCAATTTAAAAATATATGAGCAGATCGATATGCGCGTACTTGTTGTGATGGATCCCATCGAAAATGTAAACCTGAAAAAAGATTCTTCTATGGCGATGCTTTGGGCAGCCAGCCGTCGTGGACACGAGTTGGGTTATGCGTTACAGCAAGATCTCTATATCGAACACGGTAAGGCATTCGGTTTAATTTCAGCATTAAAAGTATTTGAAGACTATAACCATTACTATGAACTGGGTGAAAAGAAAAAAGAATCGATTGCCGACTATGACGTGGTGTTAATGCGTAAAGACCCACCGTTTGACATGAACTTTGTCTATACCACTTATATTTTGGAACAGGCAGAGCGTGAAGGGGCGTGGATTATTAACAAGCCGCAAAGCCTGCGTGACTGTAATGAAAAACTCTTTGCTACCCAGTTCCCTGAACTTCAGGTACCGACTTTGGTAAGCTCAAATGAAGGTCTGATCCGTGAATTCCTAAAAGAACAAGTGGATGTGATTGTGAAACCCCTCGATGGGATGGGCGGTACGGGCATTTTCCGCTTATATCAAGATGGTATAAATATTGGTTCTACCATTGAAATGCTAACCAATAACGGTAACCAGCCAATTATGGCACAGCGCTATATTCCAGAAATTGTCGAAGGTGATAAACGTATTTTGATGATTAATGGTGAACCGGTACCTTATTGTTTAGCGCGTATTCCACAAAATGGTGAAGTACGTGGCAACTTGGCGGCAGGTGGTTTGGGTCAAGCCCGTCCCTTAAGTGAAAATGATAAAGCGATTGCTGCAAAAGTCGGCCCTTACTTACGTGAAAAAGGTCTGGTTTTTGTAGGATTGGATGTGATTGGCAATTACGTGACAGAAATTAATGTTACCAGTCCTACTTGTATCCGTGAAATTGATGATCAATTCGGAACATCAATTGCAGATGATTTATTTGATGTTTTAGAAGCCGGCTTGAAAGCTTAAATTCTTTTTCTTGAAAAGAGTCCAATCCGGGCTCTTTTTTATCGAAACTTGTGGGGCAAAAGCGGATTAAATTGATCAGCTGATCAAAAACAAAGTCACGAAATTGGATAAAAAATGCATTAAATTGTATATTTTTCCTCGATTAATAATAAAACTAGTTTAAACTTTTAAATCGGTAGAAAAAAACAATGAAGCGCTTCGTGAAAAAAAGTAAATAACCTTTCACGGTTATGTGTTTGTGATTACAATTGATCGCTTAAAATCGTATTTCGTTATCCTTATTTTAGAATTGAAGAATTAGACTGTGACTGAAGCAACGCAAACAAAGCCCAAACATGTCATGATGATGGCCGCAGGTACGGGCGGACATGTTTTTCCAGCGCTCGCTGTTGCTAAAGAATTACAGCAACAAGGGATACAGGTGTCTTGGCTGGCAACGCCTGCAGGCATGGAAAATCGGCTGTTAAAAAATCACAATATCCCAATTTATCAAATTGATATTCAAGGTGTGCGTGGCAATGGTGTGGTGCGTAAATTATTGGCACCTTTTAAAATTTTAAAAGCAACCTTAAGTGCCATGCGCTATATGAAACAGCTCAATATTGATGCTGTTGCCGGTTTTGGCGGTTATGTGGCAGGACCGGGCGGTCTGGCTGCGCGTGCCTTGGGTATTCCTGTCATTATCCATGAGCAAAATGCGATTGCAGGGTTTACCAATACCCAGTTATCCCGTATTGCTAAAACCGTGTGTCAGGCTTTTCCAGATACTTTTGTTGCAAGTAAAAAAATAGTGACGACCGGTAATCCGGTACGCAAAGAAATTACAGAAATTTTAAATCCGTCTTGGCGTTATCAAGAACGTGAAAAAGCAGCACAGCCTTTACAGATTTTAATTGTCGGTGGTTCATTAGGTGCGCAAGCATTGAATGAACGTGTGCCGGAAGCATTGAAGCAACTCAATATACCCATGCAGGTATTTCATCAATGTGGTCAAAAGCATCAGCATGCAACGCAAGCACGTTATCGTGATGCACCTGCAACCTTGCAGGTTGAAGTGCAGCCGTTTATTGAAGATATGGCCAAAGCCTATTCGGATGCAGATTTAATTATTTGCCGCGCGGGTGCGTTAACAGTGACCGAAATAGCAACTGCGGGTGTGGCTGCGGTTTTTGTACCCCTGCCAAGTGCAGTGGATGATCATCAAACTGCAAATGCCAAATTCCTTGCGAATATCAATGCTGCGAAAATTTGTCCGCAAGCCAGTATGACTGTGGATCATTTAAAAGAATTGCTAACCCCCCTGATGAATCGCCAATTGCTGTCAGAAATGGCAGTCAAAGCTCGTCAAAAAGCACAACCTGATGCAACCCAGCATGTGGTTCGTTTAATTCAAGAATTGTAAATTAGAGTGATATATGTCTTCATCTACTCCTGCTGAGCAAGCGAAAAAGTTAATTAAAGTGCCGGAAATGCGCCGTATCAAACACATTCATTTTGTAGGAATTGGTGGTGCCGGTATGTGTGGCATCGCGGAAGTGCTGAAAAACCAGGGCTATAAAATTTCGGGTTCGGACATCAAAGCCTCTAAAACCACTGCACAGCTTGAAGAAAACGGCATCAAAGTTTATATCGGTCATGCGGCTGCAAATATTAAAGATGCCAATGTGCTGGTCGTATCTACAGCGATTGATCCAGAAAACCCGGAAATCAAGGCAGCGATTGAAACCCGCATTCCCGTAGTGCGTCGTGCTGAAATGCTGGGTGAGTTGATGCGTTACCGTCATGGTATTGCCGTTGCAGGTACTCATGGCAAAACCACCACTACAAGTCTCATCACTTGTATGTTAGCGGAAGAAAACATGGATCCGACCTACGTGATCGGTGGTTTGCTGAATCGTACGGGCGTAAATGCCGCACTCGGTGCGAGCCGTTATATTGTGGCTGAAGCGGATGAATCTGATGCGACTTTCTTGCATTTGCATCCGATGGCGGCAATTGTGACCAATATCGATGCCGATCATATGGATACCTATGGCGGTAGTTTTGATGTGCTTAAAGATACTTTTGTACAGTTCTTACAAAAACTTCCATTCTATGGTTTAGCTGTGGTTTGTGGCGATGATGCCAATGTCCGCGAGATTATGCCGCGTATTGGTCGTCCGCTTTTAACCTATGGTTTTAACGAAGATAACGACATCCGTGCGGTCGATGTAGATCCAGATGGCATGCGCACGCACTTTACCGTATTGCGTAAAGATCGTGAGCCCTTACGTGTGACGGTGAACCAGCCGGGTCTGCATAACGTACTCAATGCCTTGGCTGCCATTGGTGTGTCAACGGATGAAGGTGTTTCTGATGCGGCAATTTGCCGTGCGTTGGAAGGCTTTAGCGGAGTCGGTCGCCGCTTTCAGGTACAAGGTGAATTTGAACTGGAAGGTGGGAACGTAAAACTGGTGGATGACTATGGTCACCATCCTAAAGAAGTCGAAGCAACCATCAAAGCTGCGCGTCAAAGCCATCCAGACCGTCGTTTGGTGATGATGTTCCAGCCGCACCGTTTTAGTCGTACCCGTGACTGCTTCGATGACTTCGTAGATGTATTGTCACAAGTCGATCAATTACTGCTGCTTGAAGTGTATCCTGCCGGTGAAAAACCAATTGTGGGCGCGGATAGTCGTAGCTTGGCGCGTAGCATTCGCTTACGTGGCGATGTTGAACCGATTTTGATTGATCCTGTGCAAGGCAATTTAAAAAATGCGGTACAAAAAGTGTTAAAAGCAAATGACTTGTTATTAACCCAAGGCGCAGGTAATGTGGGTGCGATCTCGATTGAGCTTGCACAAAATAAATTGTATTTAAAATAATCACTTTATGTGGTTTTGAATTTGATCGTTCAGTTATAAAGTTTAAGGATATAAACGTGGCAAATGCTTCAGAATTCGGCAAAGTTGCCGTGTTGCTTGGTGGTAAATCGGCTGAGCGCGAGGTTTCTCTAGATAGTGGTAGGGCTGTACTTGAAGCATTGCTCCGCTTGGGTGTAAATGCAGAAGCTTTTGATCCGCAAGAACGTAGCGTGACTGAACTGCTCAACTATGATCGTGCATTTATTGTGTTGCATGGTCGCGGTGGAGAAGATGGTCAAATTCAAGGGGCATTAGAATGGTTGAATGTGCCTTATACCGGTACTGGTGTGCAAGGCTCAGCCATCGGTATGGATAAAGTCAAAACCAAGCAGGTTTGGCAAGGTTCTGAACTGCCGACGGCACCGTATCGTATTGTGACTAAAGATTCTGATTTGAATGCTGTCGTCGACAGTATTGGTTTACCATTCATTATCAAACCGGTACATGAAGGTTCAAGTATCGGTATGAGCAAAGTTGAGCGTATTGAAGACTTTGCAATCGCGATTGAAAAAGCGACTGAACATGATGCAGTGGTAATGGCTGAAAAATGGATTAGCGGCCGTGAGTTTACCATTGTGATTCTAAATGGTCAGGCGCTTCCTGTAATTCGTCTTGAGCCGCCAAAAGATGTGGCTTTCTACGATTATGAGACCAAATATAACCGTAACGATGTGCAATACGGTATTCCTTGTGGTCTAAGCGAAGATGAAGAAAAACGTTTACAAACCTTGTCTTTACGTGCTTTCCAAGCCGTGGGTGCAAGTGGCTGGGGCCGTATTGATGCGATGCAGGATGAACACGGCAATTTCTGGTTGTTGGAAGTCAACACTGTTCCAGGCATGACCAGTCATTCATTGGTGCCTAAAGCTGCACAAGCGGTGGGATATAGCTTTGATGAGCTTTGCGTTGCCATTTTGGAACAAACTTTGACAGGTGCGGCTCACTAAACTATGGCTCAACTTCCTGCTTCAATGCGCCGTAAACGAGCAGCAATTACCTCAATACATGACAAGCCCCCAACCCGTAAGGAAAAGCTTGCGAATGCCGGTGGCTGGTTATTGTTGCTGATTGCACTCATGGTATTGGCTGTAGGAGTCTATGGTTTATATACAGTCATGACCGATGCACATGTCGCGGAACTCAATGTTGTGGGTACGCGTTCCGACGCTGAAAACAGTCAGGTCATGAAGCATGTTAGCCCGGCGGTAACAGCAAATTATTTTACCGCTGATTTAGAACAAATTCGAGATCAGGCGCTAGAGTTGTCTTGGGTAGATCGTGTGGTGGTCTCACGTGCATGGCCGAATTCAATTCGGGTCAGAGTGATGCCGCGTCATCCCATTGCCCGTTGGGGGACTGGGCGACTGTTGAGTGATAGTGGTGATATTTTTGCACAAGTAATTCCGCAAAATAATCAAAAATTACCCTTGCTACACGGTCCAACGTCTCAATCCAAAATGATGATGCGCCGCTACAATGAAATTAACCAGTTATTCCTGCCGGTCAATGTTCGTTTAAAAGAATTATATTTAACAGAACGTATGACGTGGTTTATGCAGTTTGATTCGGGTTTACGTGTGATTGTGGATCAAGACCAGACCATGAGTAAACTTCAACGCTTGAGTCATCTGGCACAAAGTGATTTAAAACCAGTTTGGTCTAAAATCTCATCAATTGATTTACGTTATCGAAATGGATTGGCGATACAATGGAAGAATTCAGCACCACCTAATATTGTAAATAGTCATTTTGTTGTAACGATTAATGACACAAGCATTGCAGATGCAAGAATGGTAAAGCCATAATTGAGCGGCTTGATATAAAATAGAGGCTTATGGCCATAAATTAACCAAACATGTGATGATGGTAGTAGATAATGAATGAAGCTGTTCCCTCGGTTGTTGCGATTGACATTGGGACACACAAAGTTTCAGTTTTGATTGGTAAGGTACATGCGCCAGACAATATCCAAGTGATAGGGATGGCAACAGCTCGTAACCGAGGCATGAATAAAGGAAAAATTGTAAGTCTCGATAAAGTCATCACTGCAATTAAAAATGCCGTACAAGAAGCAGAAGACATGGCTGAATGCCGGGTGCATTCCGCTTGGATTTCCATTCCAAGCGCAGAATTAAAAAGCTTTTATGCATCAGGCCGTACACCCATTGAAAATAGTGAACATACTATTACAACCAGTGAGGTTGTGCGTGCGCTAGAGTTGGCCAAAGCCAGTCATTTGACTTCAGACCACTATTTGGTCAGTGCAGTACCGTTGGGCTTTGAATTGGATGATTCGGCAGAATGGGTACAAAATCCGATTCGCATGTCTGCCCACAGTATGATAGGGCATTATCAGTTGATGATGCTGCCGATCAGTACCATGCAGAATCTGGATCGTGCGCTTAAAGGTGCCAATATCGGTGTCGAAAAAATGGTGGTGTCTTGTTTGGCAACTGCTGAAGCAAGTCTGCTTAAAGATGAAAAAGAGTATGGTGCATGCTTGGTGGATATTGGTGCGGGTACCACCAATATTGCGGTCTATCTAGATGGTCGCCTTGCATTGACGCATACTTTGCAACGTGGTGGTGAGCATGTTACGCGTGATATTGCTGCAGTACTGCAAACCACGACGGAAGAAGCGGAACGAATCAAGTTATTGTATGGTTGTGTTGACCTGAAAGTGGTGAAACCCGATCATATGATTCAATTTCAGGGGATCGAGGGTCCACAAACCATCAGTCGCATTGAGTTGGCAGAAATTATTATTGCGCGTTATGAAGAAATTTTGACGCAAGTTCATCACGAGCTACAACGCAATGGCGCAATTCATGGTTTATATCATGGTGTGGTACTGACAGGGGATGCAAGCCAAATCGAAGGAATGGTAAATCTGGCACGTCAAATGTTGGGTGTTTCAGCGCATTTAGGAAATCCACCGGTACAGGTATATGCTGAAGAGCAAAATCAGGCTGCTTTGCGCCGTTCGCAATATGCAACAGCTGCCGGATTATTGATGTTCAGCCAAAGTGACACGCAAGATACCATTGTAGAATCTACAGATCCTGGAAAACTGTCTGTTTTTAAGCGAGTAGGTCGAGCATGGTCGGCATTAAATAATCAGTTAAAATCGATATTTTAAGTTGAATTTATTGGGAATATTGTTAGGAAGTTGTACGTCTAACGGCTTGTACTTGACAAGCGTGTCGTTGAACAGCATCCTAAAACACAATTTTTTATTAAGATCAAGGCAGTATACGGGCTTAAGTGACTGCCAATTACGAATTAGGAAATCCAAAGGTCATGGCCTCATTTGAATTTTTAGAAGATGATCAAAACGATAGCAACGGTCAAGCCCGTTTCACTGTGTTTGGTGTAGGTGGTGCTGGTGGTAATGCTGTACAACATATGCTTGAGTCAGATATTCAGGGTGTAAAATTTGTTTGTGCCAATACGGACAAACAAGCTTTGGATCGGATGAATGCTCAATTCAAAATCCAGTTAGGCGAGCAAAGCACACGCGGTTTGGGTGCTGGGGCAAATCCTCAAGTGGGGCAAACTGCTGCTGAAGAAAGTCGTGAAATCATTCGTCAACACCTTGAAGGTACAGACATGGTGTTTGTGACTGCCGGTATGGGTGGCGGTACTGGTACTGGTGCGGCACCTGTGGTTGCTGAAATCGCCAAAGAAATGGGGATTTTGACCGTCGGCGTGGTGACTACACCTTTCAATTTCGAAGGGAAACGTCGTCAGCAATCTGCTGAAAAAGGGATTGAAGCTTTAGAAGCACATGTTGATTCTTTAATCATTATTCCCAACCAGCGTTTGCTTAAAGTATTCCGCGATATTTCAATGAAAGACGCGTACAAAAAAGCAGATGACGTTTTGCTCAATGCAGTACGTAGTATTTTTGATCTTGTGGTTCGTCCAGGGCATATCAACCTTGACTTCGCCGATTTGAAGACTGCCATGAGTACGCGTGGTTATGCCATGATGGGTGTGGGTTCAGGTCGTGGTGAAAACCGTGCACGTCAAGCGGCTGAACAAGCGATTCGTAGTCCATTGCTGGATAACGTGACTATCATGAATGCCAAAGGTATTTTGATTAACGTGACCGGTGGCGATGATGTGACTTTCGGTGAAATTGAAGAAATTACCGATGTTGTCAATCAAATTGTCGATTTGGATGAAGGGCAAGTATTCTACGGAACTGTATTTGATCCAGATGCACGCGATGAACTGAGTGTAACTGTGATTGCAACGGGACTAACCCGTAATTCAGCGGATTCAGCGGATACAGTCAAACGTCCATCTTCACAGTCGGCAACACGTCCAGCTGCTGCGGCGAATCATACTGTGGTGGAAGATGATGATGTACCTGCAATTCAGCGTCAAAACAATGATGCGGGTACAGCACCGGCTCCAGCAGTAGGGGCTACACGTCCAACCCCAATGAGCATTCAAGATTACTTGAAAAATCAGCAACGTAAATAAACTAATAGTTTTAGTTTTAGTTTACAAATTTAAAAAAGGTCGTAGCTATACGACCTTTTTGTTTTTTATCAATGGCTAAATATGCTAACGTATATCGGTTTTATGAGCAGATGATAGAAAAATGTTGAAACAGCGAACCCTACAACGTGTCGTGAAAGCGAGCGGTATCGGTCTTCATAGTGGGCAAAAAGTCTTAATTAACTTTGTGCCGCACCATGTAGACGGGGGAATTGTGTTTCGACGTATTGATTTAAATCCACCGGTAAATATTCAAGCCGATGCAATGCTGATTCAAGAAGCATTTATGTGCTCGAATCTGGTTCAGGAAAATGCCAAAGTCGGTACCATTGAACACGTAATGAGTGCGATTGCGGGATTGGGTATCGATAACCTGATTATCGAAGTCTCTGCTTCTGAAGTACCAATTATGGATGGTAGTGCAGGCCCGTTTATCTATTTATTGATGCAAGGTGGTTTGGCTGAACAGAATGCGCCGAAAAAATTCATCAAAATTTTAAAACCTGTGCAAGCCCTGATTGATGATAAGCGTGCAATATTTCATCCCTATCAGGGTTTTCAACTTAACTTCACCATCGATTTTGATCATCCTGCCTTTAAAAAAGAATACCAGTCTGCAACTATCGATTTTTCTACTGAAACCTTCGTTTATGAAGTGAGTGGAGCGCGTACTTTCGGCTTCATGAAAGATTTAGACTATCTGAAAGCCAACAATTTGGCATTGGGCGCGAGTCTGGAAAATGCGATTGGGGTAGATGAAACAGGTGTAGTGAATGAGGAAGGGCTTCGCTTCTCGGATGAATTCGTACGGCATAAAATTTTAGATGCCGTGGGTGATTTATACTTGCTGGGGCATCAAATTATTGCAAAGTTTGATGGCTATAAGTCAGGACATGCATTAAATAATCAATTATTACGTAATGTTAAGAGTGATCCAAGTAGTTACGAAATTGTAACATTTGATGACGAAACCAAATGCCCTATTTCTTATGTGGGTGTGACATAAGTCATTGTCTTTTAATGCCTGGGTTATAATATAACAAAGCTGACTGTTAAACCGGTCACAGAATTTATGACTAATTTCAAAGACATCAAAATACCAGTTACTTTTTATTGCTTGCCAAACGTAGCATTGCTTGGCTAAGCTTAGGGTCGCTCACAAAGTCAGCAGCCCCACGAATTAAATCTTGGGTATCTGGACTAAGGGATCTGGTCAGCGACTCAGGCTTGAGTGGTTGTTGTGTTTGAATTCTTAAACGAACTTGCAGTTTCTGCAAATCTTTAAATTCGGACAATTGTGACAATTGAACAATATATTGCTTTTGAAGATATGCCAGTTGACTAATCATGGCTTGATTTGCACCGGTAATGGTCAAAATGCCATTTTCATAACATACAACTTGCCATTGCTCTGGTTGGGGTAATATTGGTTGAATAAGTTTTGTAAGTTTCTGCCAAGCAGCAACTTGTGTAGAGAGAAACGTAAAGTTTCCTGTTTTTAAGTGTTTTCTTGTTTGTTGGAAGAGCTTTAGCGGTTCAGACATACATTGTTCCTACATATTTGTGTCTTAATCTTATGCGTTCCTTTCAGTAGATATCAAGGAAGAGATCACGCAAGGACATTAACTAAGAACAGTTAAAAGAGGTTTTTTATGCATACGAGACGTATTTTATTAGCGTTTTCATTGGCAGCGTCTGCTGCATCTGTAGCTTTTGCTGATTTGGTCGAGCTAAATTCTGACGTATCCACCGATCGTATTGAACAATTGACCCGTACTTTGGCTCAAGGTTCTTATGCAGAATCAAATGATATTGATATTCCTGCTGAAACCAAAATGAGCGTTAAATTACGTGAAAAAACTGTTGAATTAAACAATGAATCGCTCGCGAAAAAATACGGTTCAAGTACTTCAAAAAGCTATTCTAACAATGCTTACTCTTGGTTGGTAGCTCATCCACTTCCTGACATGAAACGTGTTAGTTCAACTTATGGTGGTCGTACCATGGGTGGTCGCGCAGAAAACCATTCAGGTTTAGATATGTCTGCACCAAGTGGTACTGCTATTTACGCAACTGGCCCGGGTGTCGTTACTAAATCAGGCTGGGGCACCGGTTATGGTCAATACGTTGAAATTAACCATGGCAATGGGTATTTAACGCGTTACGCACATGCATCTCGTTTAATTGCCCGTGTTGGTGATCAGGTACAAGCAGGTGAACATATTGCCAACGTAGGTTGTACTGGTCGTTGTACCGGTCCGCATTTACATTACGAAGTAGTTAAAGATGGTCAGCGTAAGAATCCATCAGCATATTTGGCCATGTTGCCATAAAACTCATTATGAACACTTTTTAAAACCCATTCTGTCGGTTTTAATTTAAGAGTTGTAACGATAGTTAAAGAGTGTGGTAATTCATTTAAAGAGTAGATTAAAAAGCCGCTATAGCTTTTAAGTTTTATATTATCACTGTAACGAATACTTATTGTATAAAAAACCGCCTTTATTGGCGGTTTTTTGTTTTATTGCGTAAAGAATAGTCAGTGGGTATTTATTATCTAAATAATAGTGCTATTCCGTATTCAGCTGTGGCAATAACTGAAGCCTTCTAAAGTATGGTACATATAGAGAATATAAATAGGCTCAAGGAATAGGTGGAATATGGCGTTTTATGGTGATACTGACGCGCAAGAAACCCAAGAATGGCAAGATGCTTTCGACTCGGTTTTACAACACATGGGAACGGAGCGAGCGGCATTTTTACTCGAAAAACTCTACCAGCGCGCAATTGCTACTCATGTTCCCATTCAGCGTCTAAATACTCCTTATCTCAACACCATTTCAGTTGAAGAAACCCCAGCCATGCCGGGTGACCAAGACATGGAACGTCGCATCCGCGCCTTGATTCGCTGGAATGCTTTGGCGATGGTACTGCGTGCCAATAAAACCGGTGATGATCTCGGTGGGCACTTGGCCAGCTTTGCCTCTTCGGCAACTTTGTATGATGTCGGTTTTAACCATTTCTTTCGTGCAGGCAATGACCATTTCGGTGGTGACATGATCTATTATCAAGGTCACTGTGCACCGGGTGTTTATGCACGTTCATACCTTGAAGGCCGTTTAACCGAAGAGCAACTGAGTAACTTCCGTCGTGAAGTGAATGGTAATGGTCTTCCAAGTTACCCGCATCCTTACTTGATGCCGGACTATTGGCAGTTCCCAACTGTTTCGATGGGTCTGGGTCCAATCATGTCGATCTATCAGGCACACATTCAAAAATATTTGATGAACCGTAGCCTGATTAAAGAAGAAGACCGTAAAGTCTGGGCATACCTTGGCGATGGCGAGATGGACGAGCCAGAAAGTACCGGTGCGATTTCTCTTGCAGGTCGTGAGAAGCTCGATAACCTGGTGTGGGTGGTGAACTGTAACTTACAGCGTCTGGATGGTCCGGTTCGTGGTAATGGTAAAATTATTCAAGAACTTGAATCACTATTCCGTGGTGCAGGCTGGCGTGTCATTAAAGTAGTTTGGGGTCGTCATTGGGATCCACTGCTTGATAAAGATGAATCAGGCGCTTTAAAAGCGATTATGGAAGAAGCGGTTGATGGTGATTATCAACGTTACCAGGTCAAAGGGGGTGCATATACCCGTGCACACTTCTTTGGTAAATATCCAGAAGCAGAAGAGCTGGTAAAAGGTTTAAGTGATGAAGACATCGATAACTTAAACCGCGGTGGTCATGACCCTTACAAAGTTTATGCTGCCTACGCAGAAGCAATGAAGTCTACAGGTCAGCCAACCGTAATTTTGGCGAAAACTGTTAAAGGTTATGGTTTATCTGAAGAAATCGAAGCAGTGAACAAAACGCATCAGATCAAAAAGATGCAGCTTGAATCATTGAAATATGTTCGTAATCGTTTCAATCTTCCATTCACCGATGAACAGCTTGAAGAAGTGCCATTCTATCGTCCAAGTGAAAACTCACCTGAATTGAAATACATGAAGGCACGTCGTGAAGCGTTGGGTGGCTATTTACCTGCACGTCGTAAAGAAAGTGACTCATTGCCCATCCCTGATTTGTCGGTCTTTGATGCAGTGTTAAAAGGTTCCAATGGCAAGCAGCAATCCACCACTATGGTGATGGTGCGTTTAATTTCTGCATTGTTAAAAGAAAAAGCCATTAAAGATCGCGTCGTGCCGATTGTTCCGGATGAAGCGCGTACTTTTGGTCTGGAAGGCATGTTCCGTCAGTTGGGTATTTATGCTGCACATGGTCAGAAATACACCCCTGAAGACCAAGAACAGCTGATGAACTATCGTGAAGCCAAAGATGGTCACATGTTGCAAGAAGGGATTAACGAAGCCGGTGCGATGAGTGCTTGGGCTGCGTTGGCAACCAGTTATTCAACCAATAACTTGCCGATGATTCCCATGTACATGTACTACTCGATGTTTGGTTTTCAGCGTATTGGCGACATTGCATGGGCTGCAGGTGATGCTCAGGCACAGGGCTTCTTGCTGGGTGCAACAGCAGGCCGTACCACATTAAATGGTGAAGGTTTGCAGCATCAGGATGGTCACTCACACCTTCTTGCCGGCACCATTCCAAACTGTGTGGCGTATGACCCATGCTTTGGTTATGAGCTTGCTGTGATTGTACATGACGGTTTACAACGCATGTATGTGAATCAGGAACGTGTGTTCTATTATTTGACTGTAATGAACGAAAACTACGAGCATCCAGCAATGCCACAAGGTGTTGAGGAAGGCATTAAACGTGGTATGTACCTGCTTGAAGAAGATGAAAAAGCCACTGTTCAATTATTGGGTTCAGGTGTGATTCTCCGTGAAGTGATTAAAGCTGGAAAAATCCTGCGTGATGAATACCAAATCCATTCTAATGTCTGGAGTGTAACCAGCTACAACGAGCTTGCACGCGATGGTATGGCTGTTGAAGAATACAACCGTCTACATCCATTGGCGGAAGAAGCACAAGAAGGTTGGGTCTCTCAGCAATTGCGTAGTACCGATGGTATCGTGGTTTCTGCAACGGATCATATGCGTGCCTATAGTGAACAAATCCGTGCCTATCTTCCAGACAACCGTCCATATGTGACTTTAGGTACAGATGGCTATGGTCGTTCTGATACGCGTGGCAATCTGCGTAGTTTCTTTGGTGTCGATGCAGCGCATATTGTGGTTGCAACATTGAAAAAATTAGCCGATGAAGGCGAAGTGGATGCGCGTTTAGTCAAGGATGCGATTTCTAACTTTGAATTGGATACCGATCGTCCTGTGGCTTGGTTGCCTCAAACCCACCCAGAAGTTCAAGCGGTTGCGGATTATAAAGAGCCAACAGGTGAGGAGAACTAAGCATGCAAATCAAAACACCTGATATTGGGGTAGATAAAGCCAGCGTTGCGGAAATTTTGGTAAAAGTCGGCGATACCGTGGCTGTTGATGACAGTCTGGTCTTGCTGGAATCGGATAAAGCCTCTGTTGAAGTGCCTAGCACTTCAGCAGGTGTGGTAAAAAGCATTTTGGTTAATCTGGGTGATAATGTTACTGAAGGCATCGCATTAATTGAACTTGAAGCAGAAGATGCATCCAATGCAGCAACTGAAGTTCAAGAGGCGGATGCTTCACAAAAGACATCGGAAAATACCCCGACCTCACTGCCTGATCAAGAAATTATGCAGGAACTTGCAGCTCATCAGCCGCATCCCCCTGCAAATTCTGCTACACCGGCCTCTGCATCAAGCAGCATTGTCGAAGTTCAGGTGCCGGATATTGGCGTAGAAAAAGCGCTGGTGGGCGAAATTCTGGTCAGCGTCGGCGATACTATTGACGTTGATCAAAGCATTGTTGTGGTTGAATCCGACAAAGCCACGGTTGAAGTACCCAGTTCAGTTTCGGGTATCGTTGAAAGTATTGAAGTTACTGAAGGCGACACGGTAAAAGAAGGTGTGGTGCTGATTAAGGTGAAAGTTGCTGGCGCGACCCAAGCTGAAACTGTTGTGGACGCTCCGAAAGCAGAAAACGTACAAGCTGCTACAACGAAATCTGAACCTGTAGCAGAAGCTGCTCCGGTTCAAAGCGGTGCAATTGAAATTAGCGTGCCTGATCTGGGTGTGGACAAAGCCACGGTTGCTGAAATTTTAGTGAAAGTCGGTGACACGGTTGAAGCGGATCAAAGCATTATTGTGGTTGAGTCAGATAAAGCCACGGTTGAAGTTCCCAGCTCTACAGCAGGCGTGATTAAAGCGATTCACGTTGAAGTGGGTCAAAATGTCTCTGAAGGCATTGCACTGGTTACGATTGAAGGTAAAGCGCAAACAGATGCTGCCCCTGTTGCAGCCAAAGTTGAAGCACCGAAAGCAGCAGTTACAAAAGCAGAAACAGCCCCGGCTACACCTGCTGCTCAAGCGGCAGCGACGACCGATAATGCAGACAAGCTGACCAAAGAGCAGAATGCAGCCAACTCGAAAGTCTATGCTGGCCCTGCTGTGCGTAAACTGGCACGTGAATTGGGTGTGATTTTATCGGATGTGAAAGCATCTGGTTCGCATGCGCGTGTGATGAAAGAAGATCTGAAGGCTTATGTCAAAACTCGCCTCACGACGTCGCAACCTGCTCCTGTAGCAGCTGCTGCTGTTCAGGCAGCCAGTCTGCCAAAACTTCCAGATTTCTCTGCATTTGGTGGTGTTGAAGAAAAAGCCATGACACGCTTGCAACAGGTTTCTGTACCGCAATTGTCATTGAATAACTTCATCCCTCAAGTCACGCAGTTTGATGCTGCAGATATTACCGAGCTTGAAGCTTGGCGTGGCGAGTTGAAAGGCAACTTTAAGAAAGAAGGTATTAGCCTGACCATTTTGGCTTTCATTGCCAAAGCCTTGGCGCATCTTTTAAAGGAAGAGCCTTATTTTGCAGGTCATTTGGCCGATGATCAAAAATCTGTATTGCTGCGCAATGAAATCCATATGGGCATTGCGGTGGCAACACCGGATGGTTTGACTGTGCCTGTGTTGCGTAACCCAGACCAAAAATCAGTGAAGCAAATTGCAATTGAGCTGGGCGAGTTAAGCAAAAAGGCGCGTGAGAAAAAATTATCACCGAAAGATTTGCAAGGTGCGAATTTTACCATTACCAGTCTGGGTTCAATTGGTGGAACCGCATTTACACCACTGGTGAACTGGCCTCAAGTGGCAATTTTGGGTATTTCACCTGCAACCATGCAACCGGTATGGAATGGTGAAAGTTTTGATCCACGCCTGATGTTGCCATTGTCCTTGTCGTATGACCATCGTGTGATTAATGGTGCTGATGCTGCCCGCTTTACCAATAAACTAACCAAGCTTTTGGCGGATATCCGGACTTTGTTGCTCTAATTAGCTCATAAAACGCCAATAAGATAAACCCTGCTTCGGCAGGGTTTTTTTATGGGTGCCAGATCATTAAAATGTCTGAAAGATCCTACTCATCTCATCATTATTGCTTAATTTTATTTATTTTAATCTTCTATTGTAAAATACTGACAGTAAATTGATTTGATAAAAAACAGCTTTGCGATTAAAATCACTCCACTTCATTGGGGAGTAGCCGCTTTTTACGCAATGTAAAAAGGTGATGGTCAACATAATTGTTCAACAGAACATGGTCATCATAGCAAAGAACCAATTCAGCTTTTTGAAAGCTTTTTTTGTTGGCAAGACCTTTGATTTATCACTCCGCAGATTTTGGCTAGCAGGAGCGATAAGTCATTGGCAAATTTTGCTAGCCAGAGAAAGATCTCATGTATGAACTGCTCATCTCTACCGCTATTGTTGCCCTTGCTGAAATGGGTGATAAAACTCAACTATTAGCACTTCTCCTTGCGGCACGTTTTCGAAAACCCGTTCCTATTCTATTTGCCATTTTATTTGCCACCTTATTGAATCATGGTATATCGGCAGTGCTTGGTCAGTGGATTACTACGGTATTAAGTCCAGATGTGTTGCTCTGGATTGTGTCGATTGGCTTTATCGCCATGGCATTGTGGATGCTTGTTCCAGATGAGCTGGAAGATGAAACCGATAATATTAATAAATGGCAAAAATACGGTGTGTTTGGGGCAACCTTTGTGCTGTTCTTCTTGGCAGAAATAGGCGACAAGACCCAAGTGGCCACCGTTGCTCTGGCAGCGCGTTTTGACAGTGTGTTCTGGGTGATGCTGGGCACCACCCTTGGGATGATGATTGCCAATGCGCCTGCAGTCTTTATCGGGAACAAGCTGGCTGACAAATTGCCAATTCCTCTGATTCATAAAATTGGTGCGAGCATATTCTTGATTATTGGTGTGGCGACTTTGGTGCAACATTATTTCTTTTAAAGTCGAATAGTAAAGAAAAATCCTGGCATTTTAGTCGGGATTTTTTATGGCCAAATATGCCGCAATTTACTGATAAAAATCACAATATATCAATATATGTTTGTTGTAAATTACAATAATTCCCTATATGTTGTATGGCATTTAAAATGTACTTTTACAATAATATTTGGGGGAATAGGATATGGCGTTTGATCGCACTACATCACAAGTGTTATTTGATAATGGCACACATAAATGTATTAGCTTTACCAGCCTGGTCAAAGGTGAGGGTGTACAAGCTAACCAGTTTCTAATTCTAGATCATGAACGTGCCGCAGTGCTGGATCCAGGCGGGGATTTAACCTATGTTCCACTGACCATGGAGCTGAATAAATATACCCGCCTGACCAATCTCGATTATGTGATGGCTTCCCATCAGGACCCCGATATTATTACCTCGATGCCGCGCTGGTTGGTCTATACCGAAGCCAAAGTGGTGGCTTCTAAACTCTGGGCACGTTTCTTACCGCATTTGAACTCGGCCTTTATGAGTGACCGAATGAAAGGTGGATGGTTGGAACGCCTGATTGAATTGCCGGATCACGGTGGGATTATTCCTTTGGGCGAATCACGTATTATTGTTGTGCCCGCACATTTCCTGCATTCGGTTGGCAACTTTCAGTTTTACGATCCGATTGCAAAAATTTTATTTTCAGGTGATATGGGCGCATCAATGGTGGATGATGCCGCTAAACCATTGGAAAACTTTGCAGCGCATATTCCCAAGATGAAAAGCTTTCACCAGCGCTATATGTGTTCCAATAAAGTGATTCGCCTTTGGGTAAAAATGGTGCGTACTATGGATATTGAAATGATCGTGCCGCAGCACGGTACGCCATTTATGGGTAAAGAGCAGGTTAACCAGTTCCTGGACTGGATTGAAACTTTAGAGTGCGGTATCGACTTGATGGATGAAACCGTATTTACCTGTCCTGAATAATATCTCTGCTGTTCACTGATTTTCCTTGCGTATAAAAGCAACATTTTTTAATATTTCTTTCTAAAAATTAAACTTTTGATGATAGGGATTGATAAGAATGTTGTCTCAAATCCCCACGCAGGATGCCTGTTTAAGCTGTGGCGCGTGCTGCGCCTATTTCCGGGTTTCATTTTATTGGGCAGAAGGTCTTGCCATGCCGGACCACTATACGCAACCTGTAACAGCAGTGTATTCGTGTATGACTGGCACTCATCAAAAGTCACCACGCTGTATTGCCCTGACAGGTGAAATAGGCAAGCAGGTAAGCTGGGGGATGTATCAGGCACGCAGTTCCTCGTGTAAGGAAGTCAAAATTGCCGATGAGCAATGCAATAAAGCCCGACGTGCTTACACTATGATTCCGTTTATACCCCTTGAAACAGCAGAACAAAGCAACGATGATTTTGATCAGGTGGTTTAGTTTAATCGTCGCTAAAATTAAGTCTTAAGTCATATAATTCAGCAGAGTTGCTGTTTTTGAACAAAAAAATTCTTAAATGTGCAGTAATGTAAATTTATTTTTCACTGTGCTTTGCAATTAACATGAATAAACCTGTATTTTTTGTTTATAATAGCGCACGGAAATTACCAGTGAGACTGTTATGTTGACCATCGTTCAAGAAGCACTAACCTTCGATGATGTCTTATTACTGCCTGCCTACTCAACTGTCCTCCCAAAAGATGTCTCTCTAAAGACACGCCTTACTCGTGGCATTAATCTGAATATTCCTCTTGTTTCAGCTGCAATGGATACTGTGACAGAATCACGTATGGCAATTGCGATGGCGCAAAACGGTGGTATTGGCATCCTGCATAAAAATATGGATATTTCTGCTCAAGCAGCTGAAGTACGCCGCGTGAAAAAATTCGAAGCAGGGATGGTGAAAGACCCTATCACTGTGACGCCAGAAACAACGGTTCGTGAACTGATTGCGATTACTCAAGCCAACAATATCAGCGGTGTACCTGTTGTTAAAGATGGCAAAGTGGTCGGCATTGTCACTGGTCGTGATACACGTTTCGTGACCAATCTGGAACAGCCAGTCAGCAACATCATGACTGGGCAAGACCGTTTGGTGACTGTTCGTGAAAACGAATCTAAAGAAAATATCCAAGCCTTATTACAAAAAAACCGTATTGAAAAAGTATTGGTAGTGGGCGACAACAACGAACTTAAAGGTTTGATTACGGTTACTGATTTCCGTAAAGCAGAGCTTTATCCAAACAGCTGTAAAGATGACCTTGGCCGCTTACGTGTTGGTGCGGCAGTGGGTACAGGGATTGAAACCCCTGCACGGGTTGAAGCATTGGTTGAAGCAGGCGTAGATGTGATTGTGGTAGATACTGCACACGGTCACTCTGCGGGTGTAATCGAACGTGTTCGTTGGGTTAAGGCCAACTATCCGCAAGTGCAGGTGATTGGCGGCAACATCGCAACGGGTGATGCTGCATTGGCTTTACTTGATGCCGGTGCGGATGCGGTTAAAGTCGGTATTGGTCCGGGTTCAATCTGTACTACACGTATCGTTGCCGGTATTGGTATGCCGCAAATGTCTGCGATTGATTCTGTTGCAAATGCATTGAAAGATCAGATTCCTTTAATTGCTGACGGTGGTATTCGTTTCTCTGGCGATATGGCAAAAGCCATTGGTGCAGGTGCGAGTACCATTATGGTCGGTTCACTTATGGCAGGGACTGAAGAAGCGCCTGGTGAAGTTGAATTCTTCCAGGGCCGTTATTACAAAGCTTACCGTGGTATGGGTTCGTTGGGTGCAATGGCGGGTGCAACGGGTTCTGCAGACCGTTATTTCCAGGACGCTAAAGCAGGTCAGGAAAAACTCGTCCCGGAAGGCATTGAAGGTCGCGTACCTTACAAAGGCCCAATGGGTAACATCGTGCATCAAATGATGGGCGGTTTACGTTCATCTATGGGCTATACCGGTTCAGCCGTGATTGAAGATCTTCGTCAAAATGCGAAGTTCGTCAAAATCACTTCGGCCGGTATGTCTGAATCACATGTGCATGATGTGACCATTACTAAAGAAGCGCCAAACTACCGTATTGGTTGAGTTTTGGTAATCCAAGCCTTGAAAAGCCGTCATTTATATGACGGCTTTTTTGATTTTGGTGTAAAGTAATTGCGGATAAAATTGGATGATGAATATCATCATATATATAAGAAGTGAGTGAAAAATGAGTTATTTTGGAACAGATGGTATTCGCGGAAAGTTTGGGGAGCTTCCAATTACACCTGAATTTGCACTTAAGCTAGGTTTTGCAGCAGGTAAAGTATTAAAACAATATAGTAAGAAAACCAAGCCCATCGTGGTTATGGGTAAAGATACCCGTTTATCTGGCTATATTTTAGAATCTGCATTACAAGCCGGTTTAAATGCTGCTGGAGTCTATGTTCATTTATTGGGACCATTGCCAACCCCCGCGATTGCACATTTAACCCGTGCTTTGCATGCCAGTTTAGGCATTGTGATTTCAGCTTCGCATAATCCTTATTTTGATAACGGGATTAAATTTTTCTCAAGCGAAGGCAAAAAATTACCCGATGAAGTTCAAGATGCAATTAATCAAGAACTTGAAAAAGAATTGAAAATTGAAGATACCGCAAACCTGGGTAAAAGCGTTCGTGTTAAAGATGCCAACGGCCGTTATATCGAGTTTTGTAAATCCACATTTCCTTATCATTTTGACTTAAGTAATTTAAAGATCGTGGTGGACTGTGCCAATGGTGCTGCGTATAACGTAGGTCCTTCGGTCTTTAAAGAATTAGGTGCTAAAGTTATTGCACTTTATAACGAACCTGATGGTTTAAATATTAATAAAGACTGTGGTTCAACCCATCCCGAAAGCCTGCAAAAAGCAGTGCTTGAACATCAAGCTGACTTAGGGATTGCCTTTGATGGTGATGCCGACCGCGTAGTTTTGGTGGATAAATATGGCCAGTTGGTGGATGGTGATAACATCCTTTATATTCTGGCGACCCAAGCGAGCCAGAAACCTGCCGGAATTGTCGGTACGGTAATGAGCAATATGGCACTTGAATTGGCACTCGAAAAAGCGCAAGTTCCATTTATACGTGCCAGTGTAGGTGACCGTTATGTTTTGCAGGCACTAGATGAAAATGGCTGGGTGATTGGCGGTGAGCCATCCGGGCATATTTTGACGCTAGACAAGAGCACCACAGGTGATGCGATTATTGCAGCCTTGCAAGTATTGACGGTCATGGTTGAACAGAAAAAAGCCTTGCATGAACTGGTTGCAGATTTCCATTTATTGCCCAATGTACTGGTAAATGTTCGCTTAGACTCAATGTTTGATCCCTATGCGGTGCCTGCACTGGTGACTGAATTTGAAAAAGCGGAACAACAACTTAAAGGTCGAGGTCGTTTACTGATTCGTAAATCGGGCACTGAACCGGTCATTCGGGTGATGGTGGAAGGTGAAGATCTTCAGGAAGTGACCGATTTAGCCAACCATCTTGCAGATGCTGTGCGTGCCAATACGGCTTAAGGGAACAATATGAATGATGTGATTAAAGACTTGAGCGAACTTCGCTTAAGTTACCAAAAAGGTGAATTACATGAAGCACATGTAGATGAGAATCCACATGTACAGTTTTTAACATGGTTTAACGCATCTTTAGAAGCCAAGTTGCATGAACCCTATGCCATGTCTTTGGCCACGGCAAATGCGCAAGGTCGTCCGCACGTACGTACCGTATTATTACGCGGTGCAACGCAGGCAGGTTATGATTTTTATACTAATTATGACAGTCAAAAAGGTGTGGATTTAATCGAAAATCCTTATGCGGAACTGCTGTTCTACTGGCCTGAACTGGAACGTCAAATTCGGGTGAGTGGTAAAGTTGAAAAGATCTCCTTAGCAGAGTCGACCGACTATTATCATAAACGTCCACGGGATAGCCAGATTGCCGCGCATATCAGTACCCCACAAACTGGGGTCATTGCCAGCCGTGAAGAATTGCAAACGCGTTTCCAGGCGTTGCAAGATAAGGTAAGAGATAAAACAGAATTGGCCAAACCGGAATTCTGGGGTGGTTATCGTCTGGTGCCGGACTATTATGAATTTTGGCAAGGGCGGCCAAACCGTTTACATGACCGCTTAAGTTATGAAAGAATCGACGCTACGTGGAAATTACAACGGCTCATGCCTTAAATGCCAAAAACCCTGATTCAGCAACGACCTTTTATTACACGCCCTGAAAATATTCAGGGCGTGTCGCCCTTTGTTGCGCAAATTTTAGCGCGCCGTGGTGTGCAATCTGAACAAGAGCTTGAATTTAAACTGAAAAATTTACTTGCTCCAAATATGAAGGGTTTAGAACAAGCCATTCAAATTATGGATCAAGCTCTTGATGAAAATAAAAAAATAGTTATTGTCGGTGACTATGATGCCGATGGTGCAACCAGCACCGCATTGATGGTTTTAGCTTTACGGGATATGGGTGCCAATGTTAAATATTTGGTTCCGGATCGGTTCAAGTATGGCTATGGTTTAACATCCAAAATTGCCGACCTGGCTTTTATCCGCTATCAGCCAGACCTGCTGATAACGGTCGATAACGGTATTTCCAGTCATGCTGGCGTTGAGCAAGCTCAAGCACATGGCATGCAGGTAATTATTACCGATCACCATTTGACCACCAAGGAAACGCCTAAAGCTGAAGCTGTGGTGAATCCGAATCAACTGGGTTGTGAATTTCCGAGTAAGGCTTTGGCGGGGGTGGGGGTTGCATTTTACTTACTTGCCAATCTGTCGAGTTATCGAAGCAAATTCGGAAAGTCGACTTCCAAAGTGACCCAGTATTTAGATCTGGTTGCACTGGGTACTTATGCAGATGTCGCAAGTCTAGATTATAACAATCGCATTTTGGTCGATGCCGGGGTTAAACGGATTCAGCAAAATCAATGTCGTGCAGGGATTAGTGCTTTACTCGATATTGCAGCACGCGAACCGTCGCAACTCAAAGCCCAAGATTTGGGCTTTGTACTTGGTCCACGAATTAATGCAGCTGGGCGCATGGAAACCATGGACATTGGTATTGAATGTCTTCTGGCAAGTGATATGCAAACGGCTTATCCATTGGCGCAGCAGTTGAATCAATTGAATATTGAGCGTCGTCAGGTGGAAGCGCAGATGAAGCAAGAGGCCTTATCTGAATTAGCAACTTTGCAATTGGATCAGGCAGATTTACCCACAGCTTTAATTCTGTTTGAACCGCACTGGCATCAGGGCGTGATTGGCATTGTGGCAGGTCGTCTGAAAGAACAATTTCATCGTCCAAGTATTGTTTTTGCGGCAGATGACGATGGTATTCATATCAAAGGTTCTGCACGTTCCATAGAGGGCGTGCATATTCGGGATGCGATTGAACTGATTGCGAAACAACATCCGCATTTGGTCAGTCACTTTGGTGGACATGCCGCAGCAGCGGGTTTAACCATCAAGAAACAGCATTTTGAAGAATTTAAGCACGCTTTTGAGCAGTTAATTTCAACTCTGGATGAATCACTGTTTCAGGCGACTGTATGGACGGATGGTGAATTACCGACAGCAAATTTTCAAATTGATACAGTCGATCTGCTGCAAAATCTAACCCCCTGGGGACAAAAGTTTCCGTCACCGATTTTTGAAGGCGTATTTAAAGTCTTGGATTATCGCTGGTTGAAAGAAACCCATTTGAAATTGCGTTTAGCTTTGGAGAATGGCCAAATTGTGGAAGCGATTGCCTTTAATGCCAGTGAAAAATTTGAATTTGATGCCATGCAAAATAGTATTCGACTGGTGTATGAAATCGATAAAAATGAATTTAATGGCAACGTCAGTTTACAACTGCGGGTCATACATTTATCACAATAAAAAAACCGCTCAGCTGAGCGTTTTTTTTTGATTTGATTCATCGGGTCTGATTAGAAGCGGAATGTACCGTTAATACCGAATGAGTCAGCGCCATCAGTCGTCGTGTAGTTCACACCTGCAGCAATTGCAGGAGTAAAGAATTTTTGAGCACGAACTGAGAATACAGGGTCAAAATCATCTAAAGTCGCATCATTAACTGACACACCCACGCTTAAAGTTGGGTCAATATAAAGGTCAGCAGCTAAGCCATACGTCGTTTCATCACCAAATGCAGTTGATGCTTCAAAGTTAGCATAGTGGTTGCCAATCAAAGTTACATACTTAGCACGCAAGGTAAGCGCGGTATCATCTGCTAATGCAGAAGTAGCACTATAAGTATTGATAAAGCCTTGTTTACCGACTTGATATGCATCGACATTTTCTTTTGAAACACCTGCGGCTAATAATAAACCCTCAACAGGTAAGTAACCGACTTCAAAAGCATAACCGGTATTATCATCAGATACTTTACCAAATTCACTTTCAACAGTAATTTCTGCTCGATTTAAGCTACCCGCAACATAGAATTGTGTATCGGGAATAAAGAATTCACCATTGATACCTACAGTATCAATTTTAAGTTCAATGCCTTCTTCATCGGTGCTTGCATTGGCATAAGCCAAACCAATATTGCTAGCTTTGCCTAAAAAAGCAGCTTCAGCAAGAGGAGCATTTTTAACTTGAACCCCATTTAAATAATACTTCCCCCCAATTGCATATGTATCAACGCCATCAGTATCATCAATATCAGTATTTTCATATGCAGCATAGATTTCAGCTTGGTAAGCATGTGCAGTTCCTAGGCTGGCAAGAAGTGCTGTAGCAAGAGCAAGTTTCTTAAGCATTTATATTTCTCTCTTTGTTATAAAAATATAACTGTTTTATTAACAGTTGTAACAAATTGTACAGTTTATATTCGCCCCGTCAATGTGCAAAAAATACCTAAATGCTTTTTTTGAGTGCAAAAAAATGGCCCATCTAAAGATGGGCCATTTTATGAAAATAGGTTAAGAAGTGATTAGAAACGGTATTTTGCAGCTACACCAAATGAGTTGTAGTCATTATTACCGATTTCACCGAAACCAACACGACCTTCAAGGCTTACTTGTTGGTTAATGAATTTACGTGCATTGATACCAAATTCACTTTGATCAACTAAGTCATTGTTATGATAGTCAGCACCAACGCTTAGTGTTTTATCAATGAAGTAATCGGCAGCAAGATTGTACTCATCTAGATCACCAAATGCAGCACCAGCTTCTAGGTTGATGTCTTTACCATTACTTAAGGTAGTAACATATTTCGCACGGAGTGTTGGATCTACGCCATCGTCATAGTCGTTGTCATAACCTTTAAGACCAGCAGCAATCAATAGGCCTGGAGCTGGAAGGTAACCGACTTCAGCGGCATAGTATGTGGTGTCAAAGTCAAATTTTTGACCTAAAAAATCATAACGTTCTGTTTGATTTTGGCTGATGTTACCGCTTAAGTAAAAGTCAGAATTTGGTACGTAAACTTCTGCACCGATACCGTAAGTGTTGTCATCTACATCACCACGATCAGCAAATGTTGCTTGTGCATTTACGTTACTTGCACGGTCAAGGAACGCTGCTTCTGCAAGTGGGGCATTACGAGTTTGAACGGGGTTAAAGTAATAAGTACCATTTACACCAAAAGCACTACCTGAACTGCCATTATCTGGATCCACGTAAGCTGCTGCTGCGCCTACTTCGGCTTGGTATGCATTTGCTGTACCTGTTACTGCTAGAGCAGAAAGAAGTGCTGAAGCAATGGCTAATTTTTTCATGGATACTACCCCTAAAATTTATGGTTAAAATTAATACATTTTTTGTTACAAGTTTAAGTCTAGAGCAAAATAAATCTGGGTCAATCCTCGCAAGGTTACTCAAATGTTGCTAACGTAATCTTATGTAAGTTAAATTAATTAACTATTTGAAAAATATAATATTATTTAAATGTTTTGTTTTATTAAAATTATGGAGAGTTAATGAATTTATGTGAATTTTTAATAAAAAATTAAGTATTTTGTAACATAATAGTGAGTTAATATTAAAAAATATCCTCAATTGAGCCTGCTTTTATACTCATTTTTTGATCACTGAATTGTCTAAACACATGATGATGATTTGGACGAAAATTGAGTCTTCAAAGATTTATTTTTTATAAGCCGGATTTAAATTAAAAATTAATTTTGGCTGTTTTGAGGCAAATCTTTTTAATAAATATGCCAAGTATTTATTCAAGGCTTTAAGGATGATTCACGTGCTTAAATCAATAAAAATTTCAAAACTGACAGTAGTGATCTGATCGTAGCGCCTCTAAAATTGCATCCATGCTCTGTGTTATAATTACTGCCTATTTAAGCCTAGTATTCTGATTGAGAGTAATTCACGTGGAAATTAATCCTTATCTAAACCAACTAAAAGACTTAAACGACCGTGGTCAAACACTACGGGGGTATCTTTGACTACGATCTGAAAAAAGAGCGTTTGGAAGAGGTTCTCCGCGAGTTAGAAGATCCGACAATCTGGAATGATCAAAGTCGTGCACAAGCCATGGCCAAAGAAAAAGGCGAGCTTGAAAACGTACTCAATGTACTTGAAGGGTTATCGACGCAACTTGAAGACGCGCAAGCGTTGCTTGATTTAGCGGTTGAAGCAGATGACGAAAGTTTGCTTGAAGATGTGCAAGCAGAATTAGATGGCTCTGAATCTGAACTGGCAAAACTTGAATTCCGCCGTATGTTCAGTCATCCCATGGATCCAAACCCATGTTATGTGGAAATTCAGGCGGGTTCTGGTGGTACAGAAGCACAGGACTGGGCTTCAATGCTGCTGCGCATGTATTTGCGCTGGATTGAACGTCACGGCTTTAAAGCTGAATTGATGGAAGAATCTGACGGTGATGTTGCCGGAATTAAATCGGCGACGATTCGTGTAGAAGGCGACTATGCCTATGGCTGGTTGCGTACCGAATCCGGTGTGCACCGTTTAGTACGTAAATCGCCCTTTGACTCGGGTAACCGTCGTCATACTTCATTCTCTGCGGTTTTTGTGTCGCCTGAAGTTGATGACAATATTGAAATTGACATCAATCCTGCGGATGTTCGTACCGATACCTATCGTGCATCGGGTGCCGGTGGTCAGCATATTAACAAAACCGACTCTGCGGTACGTTTAACCCATGCACCAACAGGGATTGTGGTGGCGTGTCAGAACCAGCGTTCACAACATGCCAACCGTGACCATGCCTGGAAACAGTTACGTGCAAAACTGTATGAACGTGAAATGCAAATTCGTAACGATGCCGCTCAAGCACTAGAAGATACCAAATCGGATATCGGTTGGGGCAGCCAGATTCGTTCCTACGTACTGGATGATTCACGTATTAAAGATTTGCGTACCGGTGTGGAAAGCTCGAACACCGGTGCAGTGCTGGATGGCGATTTGGATAAATTTATTGAAGCCAGCTTAAAACAGGGCTTATAAGTTTATGGCTTGAAAACAGAGGCTGGTCCTCTGTTTTTTTAGCTTTAAAATTGAGAGATTTGAGTTGATGAAACTCAATGATCAGACAATGTTAGAATAGAGTAAAGTTGTACAAAATTGCAGCAATTTACAAAATGAATATACAATATCGATAAATTTCGATATTAATATCGTATAAATTCGATATAATGATTCTAGGTAAGGTGCTGATCATGACATGAGTGAAATGAGATGGACACAGAAGCAATTTATAAAGCCTTAGCCAACCCGATTAGACGTCAGATTCTGCAATGTTTAAAAGAACCTGAGCGTTACATTTCCACTGAAGAGTGCGGAAATGATTTTAGTCGTGGCGTGTGCGCAGGGCAGATGGAAAAAATTGCCGATATCTCTCAATCGACCATGTCCAATCATTTGTCGGTGCTGCAACAGGCAGGACTGATTGATGTAACCAAATATGGGCAATGGTCTTATTTCTCGCGTAATGAAGCACTGATCCAGGAATTTTTACAACATTTACAGCATGCGCTTTAGACTTTAATCAGTCCGGGCAAGCTGTAAGAGGATTGCTTGATGACAGATTTTTCAACACCGATTCAGTTTGGTGAACTCAAACTTAAAAACCGTGTCGTGATGGCACCTTTGACGCGTAGCCGTGCCACTGTAGATCGTGTGCCGACCGCAATGATGGCCGAGTACTATGCACAACGTGCAAGCGCAGGTTTAATCATTTCAGAAGCAACGGTAATTTCTGAAGAAGCCAATGGCTATGAAAAAACGCCGGGCTTATTTACTGATGCGCAAGTGGAAGGCTGGAGACTGGTTACTGATGCCGTACATGCCAAAGACGGTTTGATCGTGGCGCAATTGTGGCATGTCGGCCGGGTATCGCATCCTGATTTATTAAAGGGTGAAACGCCGGTTTCAGCCAGTGCCGTACAACAGGCTGGTCATGTCAGCTTGTTACGTCCGAAACGTGAATACGTGGTGCCGCGTCCACTGGAAATATCAGAAATTCAAGCGATTACCGAGCAATACAAACAGTCTGCCATTCGTGCCAAAGCTGCCGGTTTTGATGGGGTGGAATTGCATGCTGCCAATGGTTATCTGATTGACCAGTTCTTGCAAAGTTCAACCAATAAGCGTACCGATCTTTATGGCGGTTCAGTTGAAAACCGTAGCCGTTTTCTGCTTGAAGTGGTAGATGCCCTGATTGAAGTCTGGGGTGCAGGTCGTGTTGGGGTGCATTTGGCACCGCGTGGCGATGAGCATGATATGGGCGATGCCAATGCGAAAGAAACTTTTGGTTATGTGTTAGAACAATTGGGCCAGCGCAAAATTGCCTTCTTCTTTACTCGTGAATATTTAGCCGATGACAGCATCAGTCTGGAAATGAAAGCGCGTTCAAGTGGCGTGCCGTATATTGCCAATATGCGTTTAAGTCGTGAAGATGCGCTTGAATTATTGGAATCGGGCAAAGCAGAAGCGGTGTCTTTTGGTAAAGCCTATATTGCCAATCCTGACCTTTTTGAGCGTTTGGTGGAAGATGAACCACTGAATGAATTGAAGTTTGAAAATATGATTGGAACCGATGTGGCAAAAGGTTATATTGATTATCCTTTCCTTAATAAACAGCTAGCCGAAAGCTAAGTTTATCCAGCGGTAAAGCAGAATAAATCATTGAGCAGAGCAGAATTCATTAACATGTGGAGGCTGCTCTGTTATATTTTGCCGATTGAACACAATTAGAGGCAACTTGTTTGGCTACTCCTTTTTGGTACAACGCAGCATTATCCGTCATTAAACCATTGTATCAATGGAAGATCAAAAAACGTGCGTTGAATATGGAGCAATTGCAACAAGAGTGTCTAGAGCGCTTTGGCCCTTTCCAGCCGCCTAAAAACCTGCATGCCATCTGGTTCCATGTGGTATCTGTGGGCGAAACCAATGCAGCACAACCTTTAATCGAACATTATTTGAAATTGGGTCATGCGGTGTTAGTGACCAATACCACCAAGACTGGCCAGGCACGTGCAAAATCCCTGTTTTTAAAAGCCCCATATGAGCAGCTGTTTCAGGCCGTGTATTTGCCTGCAGACCAGAAACATTTGGTGCAGGCGTTTTATCAGAAATATCAGCCAAAATTACTGGCTTTGGTAGAAACTGAAATTTGGCCAAATCTAATCGATCAGGCGCAGCAATTTAAAGTGCCCTGTTTGCTGATTAATGCCCGACTTTCGGAAAAATCTGCCCAAGGCTACAGCAAAGTTCAAGGGCTGACCCGAGGCATGCTGAATGGTTTAGACCAGTTACTGGCACAAGATCAAGCGACCTTGGAACGGTTTTTAAATTTGGGCATGCCTAAAAATAAAAGTCAGGTCTTGGGCAGTATCAAGTTTGATATTCATGCACCTGCAACATCTATTCAACAAGCCGAGCAACTCAAACAAGAATGGAATTTAGCATCACGTAAAATTATTACCCTCGCCAGTACGCATGCACCAGAAGAACAAAAATTACTGAACGCGTTAAAGCCTTATCTGATGCAAAATCCAGAGATTGTGGTCATTGTTGTGCCACGTCATCCGGAACGCTTCGATGAAGTATTTCAGCTTGCACAAAACTTAGACCTAAACACTCAACGTCGTAGTTTAGGTGAAGAAATTAAAACCCATACCCAAGTCTATTTAGCCGATAGTATGGGCGAGATGTGGCTGTGGTATGCCTTAAGCCAAGTCTGCTTTGTCGGCGGTTCGTTGAACGAGCCGGGCGGTGGACATAATATTTTAGAACCCATTGCATTAAATGTACCGACAGTTTTGGGTAAAAATTACTTTAATTTCCAAACCATTGTTGATGAATTTGTCGCTGTAGGTGGTGTAAAAGTTTTAAATGATGCCGAGCAGGCAGCGAAGGAATTAATTGAACTTTTGACCGATCAAGATAAAGCTGCCAGATTAAACATTGCGGCGCAGCAGATCATGCAGAAAAATACAGGATCTTTAGCCAAGCATATTGCGGTAATTGATCAGTATCTTTAAAAATAATCTCAGATCAAAGCATTCACGACCTCAAAAGTCAGGATAGGTTCTTATTTTTTCGTGTAGGTCTTTGCTACTTTTAAAAGATTAAAAGTAGCAAAAATCTTTTGCAGTGCTGAAGGTACATCCTGTACCTCAGCACTGCGGGCGACATCCATGTCGCCTTCCGCGGTAGCATATTGCGCTAACTCTTTTAAAGCTGGGTCTTATGAATATTGTCCTCCTTGATCCTCGTCAAACTGAATCAGAGCTTTGGTCGATTAGCTCGAAACGTCAGCTGGAACATTTAAAACAGCATATTGCTGTGCAAGTCGGTGACAGTTTAAAAGTGGGAATTCGTGAAGGAAAGCGCTATCTGACCGAAATTGTGGAAGTGACTGAACAAGCGATAAAATTAAAACCCATTAAAGAAGAGCGTGTGGCTGAAAAACTTCCAGTCACTTTAATTATGGCCATGCCACGTCCGAAAGTACTACGCCGTTTAATTATGGATAGCGTGACCTTGGGTGTAGAAAAAATTATTCTTCTGCACAGCTATCGGGTGGATAAAAGCTATTGGCAAACCCCGTTTTTACAACAGCTCGATCAGTACGTGACTCTAGGTTTAGAACAGGCCGGGGATACCATGGCACCGAAAATTGAAATCTATAAACGCTTTAAACCGTTTGTAGAAGATGTCTTGCCTGGTTTAATTACCGCAAATTGTCCAGCTTATGTGGCCCATCCTTATACAGACATGAAAATGCCATTTGCGATTGATCATCCTTGTACGGTTGTGATTGGACCCGAAGGCGGCTTTATTCCCTATGAAGTAGATTTACTGATAAAAAACGGCTGCCAGGCAGTGAGCTTAGGCAACCGTATTATTCGAACCGAAACCGTAATTCCTTACGTACTTGGTCGCTTATTTAGCACGTGCTGATTCAGTCGCTTCAGCTTCACTGCCCCGATACACTTTCACTTCCTGTACTGGGTACGGAATAGAAATATTGTGTTCCGCGAAGGCTTTAATCACCTGTTCTTGAACTTCGCTGATAGAGGCCGACGTGCTGGTTTCAGTGGTATCGACCCACCAGCGCACATTCAGGTTGATTGAGAAATCTGCAAGCGCACTGACATTGACACTAAACGCAGGCTGGCTGAGGATGCTCTGGTTTTTATCCAAAAGGGTCATAATGATATTTTTGGCTTTCTGAATATCATCTTCATAGCCAATGCCGACCACAAACTCACAACGGCGACGTTGATAGGCGGTATTTACCGTCACTGCACTGGTATAAACAGTGGCATTTGGAATGACGATACGACGACCATCGGGGGAACGTAAGAAAGTTGCACGAATCTGAATGTCTTCAACCGTACCTTCCATGCCTGAAACGATAATGTCATCACCAATTTTGAACGGTTCGCCCAGTAAAATCAGGATACCGGAAAGCAGGTTTTGGAAGATGTCTTTGAACGCGAAACCGATCGCAACCGAACCAATCCCCAATCCGCTCATCAGCTGACCCGGGGTGAATCCTGGAATGGCAATGACCATGGCAATCAGGAAACCAAAGAACATGATGGCTGAACTACCGACCCGGTTGAGCACCAGAACTAAATTCTGTTTGGTATAGGTGCGGTCTGTTAAAGCTTTACGGACAAAAAATTTAAATAATTTTGACAGTAAATAGAAAATCGTAAACACCACCAGCGCAATACAGATATAAGGTAAACGTTCCCAGAATGCCTCGACAAATTTATCGATGGTCGAATAGGCATCATTGTATTTTGCTGTGTGTTTAAGTACGGTTTGTGCCGTTTTTTCACCTGCTTCGTGCAACAAATCTGATGTGCCTTGAGTTACTTCACTCAAGGCATTGTTTTGTTCAGCCACTGGTTTTCCGAATCATAAAAATTATGCGCTATTTTGCCTGAAACTCACTCATAATTTAAGCTGTAATAAAACGTATTACCGGACATTTTGTCAGAAAACTGTCAGCAGCTTTTAAAAATATTGAGTGCCTTTTTGAATGACTTCTTGCGGCATTTCCAGTTCACCGGCACCAAACATATAAGAGATCATGCTGCCTGAAGCCAAGAAACTTAACACAGTGATAATAATCATCAACCAGGCCAGTATTTTTTCCCAGACCGGGGTTTCACGCGGTAAACCATAATTGTTGATTCCATTGGTCCCTGAGGCTAAAAGCAGATAGAGACCCATAAAAATATTCAGTAGCGGCACCAGAAACAACAGAATCAGCCAGCCACTGCGGTTCAGGTCATGCAAACGGCGTATGGTAATCACCATCAAAAAATAGATGTACAGTACCAAAATCACCACAAAGCCGATTCCTGCTAGCCCGGTTAAGGTATTCACAAACTGATTGTCGACCGAGAGGGTAGTCAGGTTGAAAATACCCATGGTCAGGCTCAGTGCAAGGGTGGCAAAGAAAGTAATTAAGTGAATAAAGCCATACCAGCCGATTGAACTCAAGCGACCAAAACGACCTTCTGGAGATAATGGATTATCTGAACGTGTCGGTTGCGGTCGGGAAAAAAAGGGGGATGAGTCTTGCGGGTTCATATGCTTTTCCGAGTAAGAGTGAGCTAAGAAAATGGAGGTTGGGATACAGCATTGAAAGCATTTTCTTGTTAAATTATAAGATTAAATGAACAGATCAGATACGAATAAGACCATTTTTGTTGTTGTATGCGATAAGCAGTCTGTGTTTTAAATTATATAAATAAACTACGACCAAAGCATGATTGAAGCGGTTGAAAAATAATCGCCATACTGTGGGTATGCATTTAATAAAATCAATAACGTGGCATAGCATCTCGTGATGAGATGAAAAAAGCAAGGAAGTACCTATGAAAGAGATCTATCCTGTACCAGAAGAATTTAAAAAAACCGCTCGTACCACCGAGTCTGAATATTTCGAGCGTTATCAAAAATCCATTGATCAGCCTGATGAGTATTGGGCAGAGCAAGCCAATAAACTGGAGTGGATTAAACCTTTTAGCCAAGTCAAAAATACCAGCTTCGACAAGGATAATTTCAAGATCGAATGGTTTGCCGATGGGCAGCTTAATCTGAGTGCCAATTGTCTAGACCGTCATTTAAAAGAACATCCGCATAAACCGGCGATTATCTGGGAAGGCGATCATCCTTCACGACATAAAATTATTTCCTTTAAAGAACTGCATGATGAAACCTGTCGTTTTGCCAATGTGCTGAAAAAACATGGAGTGACCAAAGGCGACCGTGTGGTGCTGTATATGCCCATGACATCTGAAGCGGCTATTTCGATGCTGGCTTGTGCACGAATTGGTGCGGTGCACTGTGTAGTATTTGGCGGTTTCTCGCCAGACTCACTGGCCAGCCGGATTGAAGACTGTCAGGCAAAAGTCGTGATTACTGCCGATTCCGGCATGCGCGGCGGCAAGCCGATTCCACTGAAAGAAAATGTTGATGCTGCACTCAATGTGCAGGGAACTGAATCGGTTCAAAATGTGATAGTGGTGCACCGTACCGGCAATCCGATTGAACTTAAGGAAGGACGTGACCTGTGGTATCACATGGAAATCATGTCGGTCAATGAGATTTGCCCACCTGAACCGATGAATGCGGAAGATCCCTTATTTATTCTGTATACCTCGGGTTCAACCGGAAAGCCGAAAGGGGTACTGCATAGCACTGGCGGTTATCTGACTTATGTGAACTCGACTTTCCGTGAAGTCTTCGATATCAAACAGGATGATGTGTTCTGGTGTACTGCCGATGTAGGCTGGATTACCGGACATTCCTATGTACTGTATGGGCCATTGTCTAACGGCACGACTACAGTCATGTTTGAAGGTGTACCGCAATATCCGACCTGGGCACGTACTGGGCATATTGTTGACAAGCACAATGTCACCATTCTGTATACCGCACCAACCGCGATTCGCGCCATGATGCGTGAAGGTGATGCCTTTGTCCGCGAAAGTGACCGCAGCAGCTTGCGCTTGATTGGATCAGTCGGTGAGCCGATTAATCCGGAAGCCTGGAACTGGTATTACACGGTGGTGGGTGAAAGCCGTTGTCCAGTAGTCGATACCTGGTGGCAAACCGAAACCGGCGGGATTTTAATTTCACCATTACCTGGAGCCACAGATTTAAAACCGGGTTCGGCTACCCGTCCATTATTTGGCATACAACCCGCTATTGTCGATGCAGAAGGCAAGGAACTGGAAGGTGAAGCGGAAGGGAACCTGATTATCAAGGACTCCTGGCCGGGTCAGATGCGCACCATTTGGGGTGATCCGGAGCGTTTTATTGAAGCCTATTTTTCGACTTATCCGGGAACTTATTTTACCGGAGACGGTGCACGCCGTGACAAGGATGGCTATTACTGGATTACCGGTCGGGTGGATGATGTGCTGAATGTTTCTGGACATCGCTTAGGCACGGCAGAAGTGGAAAGTGCCTTAGTGGCGCATGTGCATGTCGCTGAAGCTGCGGTCGTCGGTATGCCGCATGATATTAAAGGTCAGGGTATCTGTGCATTCGTGACCTTGCAGGCCGATTTTGAAGAATCTGACGAGCTGCGTAAGGAACTGATCCAGTGGGTGCGTAAGGTGTTAGGACCCGTCGCTACACCGGATGCCTTGTATTGGGCACCGGCCTTACCGAAAACCCGTTCCGGTAAAATCATGCGTCGCATTTTAAGAAAAATTGCTGCCAATGAGCTGGATACGTTGGGGGATACCTCAACCTTGGCCGATCCACAGGTGGTAGACAATCTGATCGCGACCGTCTATCCCGACAAGTAAGCGATTTAGTAAAATACTGCCTGTATTTTTCAGGCGGTATTTTATTTTGCGTATAAAGATTGCAAGCATTGAGATAAAGCAGCCAAACCTCATCTGCTAAGCTAAAAACACAGGAATAATCAGACCATATTATGAATGCTTCAACATCGTTAAGCTCAGCTCACCCGATTGAGATCGCCCGACAACTTGCCGAACAGTTTGCAACTACTGCGGCTGAACGCGACAAACAGGGCGGTAACCCAAAATTGGAGCGTGATTTAATTCGTCAAAGTGGCTTATTGGGTCTTTCTATTCCTACTCAACATGGTGGACAAGGGGCAGACTGGAAAACGATTTTTCAAACCATTCAGACCATTGCCCAAGTGGATAGTTCACTGGCGCATGTTTATGGTTTTCACCATTTATTGATTGCAACGGTGCAACTGTTTTCCCAACCGGAACAATATGCAACATGGTTTGAGCAAACAGCACAAGAAAACCTGTTTTGGGGCAATGCTTTAAATCCGTTAGATCAACGAACCACGGCAGTCAAAGTTTCCGAAAATGAATACGTATTTCATGGCGATAAAAGCTTTTGTTCAGGCTCGATGGATTCGGACATCCTGCTTTGCTCGGGTTATAACGAGGATGGAAAATTACTGATAGGGGTGATTCCAACTGCGCGTGACGGTGTGAGCTTTTTAGGTGACTGGAACAATATGGGGCAACGCCAAACTGACAGCGGAACCAGTCATTTCGAGCAGGTCAAAATTCAGCAGCATGAATTGCTGTTAAATCCGGGGCCACTCAGCACACCTTATTCGAGCTTGCGTCCTTTGGTGGCACAGCTCATCTTTGTGCATCTGTTCTTGGGCGTGGCAGAAGGTGCCTTTGAAACTTCAAAACAAACCGTACAAACTCAAAAAGCATGGTCAAAATCTTTGGCTGAAAATGCTGTAAATGATCCCTTTACCCAAAAGCATTTTGCCGAGTTTTATGTACAGCTTGAAGGCGTGCGTTTATTGGCAAATAAAGCGGTGGAAACCTTGCAAAATGCCTGGGATATAGGTGAGAAATTAACAGCCGAGCAACGCGGTGAAGTCAGCATTGCCATTGCCACTGCAAAAATTGCTGCGACCCATACTTCGCTCTATATCACTCAGAACATTTTTCAGGTGATGGGCGCACGTGCAACCACAGCCAAACTGAATTTAGATCGTTTCTGGCGCAATGTCCGTACCCAGACGCTGCATGATCCGATTGATTATAAATATCAGGAAGTCGGGGAATGGCTATTGACCGGTAAAATACCGGATCCGAGTTTCTATTCCTGACTTGGCATTTTATCCGAGACTCAAAAAGCCTTTACCTAAAGGCTTTTTTATTATGCAACTCGGTAAAAATTGAAAAATAAGGCTTAACGCTGATGGATGTTTTCTAAGGTATCGACCAAAGTTCGGGTCATTTGGTCAATTTCATAATTTACTTCATCACCCGCTTTGGCATCTTTCCACGTGGTTAAACGCAGCGTTTCAGGAATCAGATCGACCGAAATTTCATGGGTTTCGCGGTCGACACGGTTAATGGTAAGACTGCAACCATTTAGCCCTATAAAACCTTTTAAGAAGAAATATTTGATATTACCGTTTGGAATCTGAAGGTCAATGTGGAAAGTCTCACCGCGCCGTTCCAGTTGCTTGATCAGGGCAGTGCCTTCGATGTGTCCATACAGGTTATGTCCGCCGTTTTCAGCACCCACTTTGGCAGAACGCTCAATATTAATCTGATCATCGACTTTTAAATTCTTTAAGCTGGTGAGTGCTAGAGTGACATCAGAAATATCAAAATGAATTTGATTCAGTGCAGTGTCAATGGTGGTGACGGTCAGACATACGCCATTAATCGCGACACTTGCACCAATAAAAATATCGCCAAAAAAGTGATGTTGGTTGCTGACCACAATCGTATTAAAACCATCACCTTTTTTAATTTCAATGATTTTTTCCAAGCCTTGAACAATACCTGTATACATTGACATTTTCCTTATTCAGATGACTGCGATTGTAAGTAGCAATCTGTAATATGACTACTGTATTTGCATAAAAAAAACCCTCAAGCCGAGCCTTGAGGGGAAAATGAAGCTACTTTTTATTCTTCTTATTTATTTTCAAAGGTGGTTAAGCTGACTTAGCTTGAATCCGTTGTTCTTGTTGTTCTTGTTGTTCTTGTTGTTCTTGTTGTTCTTGTTGTTCTTTTGCTTCAAGTTCCCGAACCAGAGGCAATACCTTCGCACCGAAGTATTCAACTTCCTCAATAAAGTGTAAAAAGCCTGACAATACCAAGTCGACACCGACCGCTTTCAATTCCAGAATACGCTGTGCAATTTGCTGTGGAGTTCCAATCAGATTGGTCTTAAAGCCATCGTTATACTGCACTAAATCTTCAAAAGTCGATTTTGCCCAGTTGCCTTCACCCTCTAATGTTGAAGCACCTGCTTCACGGGTAGCAGCACCAAAAGCATTCACAGCTTGGATATTGGCTTTATCCACAATTTCTTGCAGAACGGATTGAGCTTCTTGTTCAGTTTCACGTGCAATAATGAACGCATTGACCCCAATTTTGACACTGTGATTATTAGTTTTAGCTTTTTTGCGAATATCATCGATCTGCTTTTTGATTTCTTCAGGCGTGTTGCCATTGGTGAAGTACCAATCTGAAACACGCGAAGCCATATCACGTGCAGCACGTGAACTGCCACCTTGGAAGATTTCAATATGCGGTTTTTGCACCGGTTTTGGACTTAGGGTGTAATCCTTGAATTGATAATACTTGCCCTCAAAACTGAAATTATCTTGAGTCCAGACTCCTTTTAAAGAACGAATAAATTCTTCTGAACGGGCATAACGCTGATCGTGTTCTGGCCATTGTTCGCCAATCGCATCAAATTCACCGCGGAACCAGCCACTGACCACATTAATGGCAATACGTCCATTGGTCAGATGGTCAATCGTTGCCAATTGTTTGGCAGCCAGTGCTGGTTTCCAAGGGCCAGGCAAAATCGCCGCAATTACTTTTAAGCGTTCCGTTTTAGCCAAAATGCCGTGACTGAAGCTGACAGACTCATGTTGATTTTCTGCGTTGTAGCCAGCAGTAAAACGAATCTGCGTCAGTGCATACTCAAAGCCACTTTTTTCGGCAGCTTGAGCCAGTCGTACATTGTACTCATAGCTCCAGTCGGTACGCTGTTCAATATTACTCACCACCAAGCCGCCGCTGACATTCGGTACCCAATAGGCAAATTTTATATTGTTCTCTTGCTGTGCTTGTGCTGGTGGTTGGGACATATCTAAACCCTCGAGGTGAAAGTCGCAGATTAAGCGACTTGAGTTTTCGGTACTTTTTTACTGTGCAGACGAGATTCTGCTGCATTCAGGCTTGGTACTGCTGCAGATGGAAGCACTTCTTCCTGCTCGATTTGTTTATTAATGCCCAAATTTTGGTTGGCTTGTTGGGTTTTTTCTTTCACCACTTCCGCACGTTGCCCTTTAGCCGGTGCCCATTCAAGGATAGGGAGTGCACGTGCCACTGCCAAAGTAATGCGGTCACGCAAGAATTCGCTATGAATTGTGTATTCATGGGTGAAATCGCGATCGGTTGCATAAACACCGATGGGCAAAGTTTGCGTCTGAAAGAAGCTAAACAATGGACGAAGTTGATGTTCAAGAACCAATGCATGACGTTCAGAACCACCAGAAGCTGCAAGCAGGACAGGAACATCCACCAATGCGGTTTGTTCTACAAAATCAAAGAAATGTTTAAATAGACCGGTAAATGATGCGCGGTACACTGGCGTACCTACAATTAACGCATCTGCTGCTTCTACGGCAGCCAAGTCATCCTGTACCCGTTGTGGTAATTGATTACGGTAGATCGCCCCCCCCATCAATTGACCAATTTCGCTGAATTTAATGAAATGGACATTAATCGGCGTGGCTTCACCCAGTTCGTCCAGAATCGCTTGAACCAAAGCTTCAGTTTTTGATGGGTTGTTCAAACCACCCGATACAGCAACAATATTTAATGGTTTTTGTGTATTTAAAATAGACATTTTGGAATAACCTGAAACAATAAAATATCGGAATATGGTTATTAATCAGCACCTGAGATAGCCTGTAAACTAAGCAAATACAGAAAAGTTATCTGATTTTGAGATATGCAAAAAATTGTCACGAAGTAAGCTTTAAGGAAGCGTTAATTATTTGATTTATAGGTTTATATTGATTCTTAATAAGTATTTTGCTTTATGCGATAAAATTTATATGAAAAAGTGATGAGGTTTAAACAAATTAAGAAAATACAGAGTTTTGCTAATTTCTTATTGCGAATATGAGTTTAAATGCAAAAATAGTGAGATCTTGCATATCCTTAAATGCGTGACTATGGTTAGAATAGAAACCACTGTGCACAAAATCCTTCATGTCGCTTATGAATATTTTAATCGTTGATGACCATCCGTTGTTTCGTCATGCCTTAATTCAGGCCGTTCGTTACAGCTTACCGCAAGCTCAAATTCAAGAAACGGCTGCAGTAAATGAGTTGTATGAACGCTTAGATAACGGACCAGAACCGGATTTGGTTTTATTGGATTTAAATTTACCAGGCGCTTCGGGCTTTTCAGCTTTAGTTCATGTACGTGCACAATATCCTTCAATTCCGATCATTGTGGTTTCTGCACATGAAGAAACTTCAATTATTCAACGCGCGATTGCGCATGGTGCAATGGGCTATATTCCTAAATCTGCCCATCCAAGCCATATTGGTGAGGCAATTCGCCAAGTGCTGGAAGGTGATATCTGGTTACCGCCAAACTTGCCTGCCAATCTGAATTTTGATCCACGTGCAGCAGATGAAACTGCGCTGGCAGAACGTATTCAGTCGCTGACACCGCAACAATTCCGTGTATTAATGATGGTGGCTGAAGGCCTACTGAATAAACAGATTGCTTATGAGCTTGATGTTTCTGAAGCAACCATTAAAGCGCATGTCACGGCTATTTTCCGTAAATTGAATGTGCAAAACCGTACGCAAGCCGTATTGGCGATCAGTGCCTTGAATATCGAAGAAAAGAGAATGTAATTTACTAGACAGCACACTGAATGAAAAAGGCACTTGATTGAAAGTGCCTTTTTGTTGTGAGCAGTGTTTTGAAAGTCAAAGTATTTCGCGCTTTAGATTAGGCGACACAGCTTTGTCTGGGGGTATGGTCGGTACAAAATAGTGGATTTAAGGCACATTGCAGATCATCAATTTGCTCTTGAGAGACGTAGGCTTTCTCTTTCAGGTATTCAGCCACACTGTCATCACGCAAACTTAAAAATGCGGCATCATATACGCCTAAATCGACGAATAAAGCTGCAGTTTCCAAGCTGTTAAAACGGTCTAAATAGACATCACTGCCATAGAGCAGGAAAATATGATCTTCATTGCCATGGGCATTGACACCTAAGCGTTGTGCCAATTCCAAAGGTGGGGTTTTAATAAAAAGCAGATCCGACAATTCATCAAATTGGGTAGTATCGAGCAGATTCTCATCGGTTTTGACTTTGCCCAGCCATGCTTTAAATACCAGCACCGCACCCCCACGCAATAACATGCTCCAAATCTGGTGACGTACTGGGTCGGTTAAGTCTTTAGACTCGGCTTTTAGTGATTCGATCAGCTTCTCTTCCTGTTCAGCGAGTCGATCAAATAGACCCAAACCTTGCGGTTTATAGGCGGCAGGACTGAAAACATCAAAATTCAACTCATCAAACACCTGTAATGCCAGCGGAACAGCACTTTGATACAAGGTGTTGAGTGCCTGAATGTGAGTATCTTTTAAGTGGCTGGGCTTAAATAATTCCGTCCATTGAATTTCAGGTAACAGGGCATTGACGCCATATTGACGGTAAAATTGTTGCGATGGATCTACGCCATAGCTTGCGGCTTCAGAAATGTTCATCTTAAACTCCTGTATTTTTCTATGATGATCAGTTTCTTGGGCAGACTTTTAATGTGCGTACTGATAGAGCGATTAAACTGATCATTCGTTGCTCTCATATATGAGCCAGGAAAGTGACGAACGGAATACGACTAAAGTTATAGAGCGCAGTTTTATCAGAAAAATACTTATTAATAATAATGTCTTGTAAAATTGTAACTAATTATACAAGTGTATATTTATATTTTGATGTTCTTTGCCATAGAAAATATCGGGTTGAAGTTTTTGGTCAATCTAACAGCGCCTAAAAGCAGATTTTTTGAACAGTTTGGCCTGGATGGAAAATTAAAGAGCCAGTACGCGTAATTAGAGGTGAATTTATATAAAAAAAACGTCCATTTCAGCAAAGTGAAATGGACGTCTGATTTTACCATTCAGGTTTAATCACTGGAAATTTTTAATCCGGATAACCATGAACGAAGCGATGCCGGTTTTAACGGTTTCTTCAGCAGCACAATATTCATTTCTTTCAAATATTGTGGAAGATCAGGATCAGAATCTGCAGTAATCAGCGCCACAGGAACCTGTTCCTGACGGTTTTCCTGAATGAAATCGAGACCGATTTTACCGTTATTCAAATGCTGGTCGACCAGCCACACCTGAATGTTTTCTTGCTGAATCAGTGTTAGAGCCTGTTCAGGTTCAGTTGCTTTAAACACTTGATAGCCCCATTTGGTCAGCAAGGTCGACATGCCTTCCAGAATGGTTTCATCATTGTCCAAACATAAAATTTTATAAGCTTTGCTTTTCAGTGGAATTGCCTGAACCGGTGTTGCCACCACTTTTGGCGCTTCTACAATCGGTACCTCAATCATGAAGCAAGAGCCTTTGCCATATTCGGAATAGACATGTACCGGATAGTCCAGCACGCTGGTCATGCGTTGCACAATGGCCAGGCCGAGTCCCAGACCCTGTTCTCCCCAAGGTGAGGTATGACCACAGCGCTCGAATTCCTGAAACAGCTTAATCCGTTGTTCTTCAGCAATACCCGGACCGGTATCCCATACCCCAATCCGAATATGGTTGGGTTTTTCTGCAGAACGCAGTACGCCGACAATCACGCGACCTTTGGCGGTATAACGCAATGCATTGCTGACGAAGTTCTGAATAATACGGCGAATCCATTGCGGATCGGTATCAATCCAGAATTTCACATCATGCACACTGAATTTAATCCCGCGTTGCGCAGCAATCGATTTAAATTGCAGTTCTAGATCACTCAGCAAGTCATGCAGCGGATAAGATTGACGCTTAGGTTGAATCGTACCGCCTTCCAGACGCGCAATATCCAGCAGGGCAGACAACATACTTTCTGCACCATACAAGGCACGATCAAGCTGTTGCAGGGTCTTGCGGTCTTCATCGGACTGCACGCTTTGTTCTAAAGCTGTACTGAACAAACGTGCAGCATGCATTGGCTGCAATAAGTCATGACTGGCCGCTGCAATAAAGCGACTTTTTGACATATTGGCCCGGTCAGCTTGTTCGCGTGCCAGTTGCTGCTCGGAAAGCGCATTGGCAAGTTGCTGGGTTCGATCCTGAACGCGTCCTTCTAGCACCGCTTCATTTTCACGGAACGCAGTAATATCGGCAAAAGTGGTGACGAAACCGCCGCCTTCGATCGGATTGCCGCGCATCTGAATTACCCGGCCATCTTTACGAATCCGTTCAAATTCATGTGCACTTCCCATCGCCATCCAGTGAATCCGTTTCCGTACATGTTCTTCAACCGAACCCGGACCGCATTCACCGCGTTCTGCGTTATAGCGAATTAAATCTGCGATGGGACAACCGACATAGACAATGTCTTTTGGATAATCGAACAGTTTCAGGTATTGATTGTTCCAGGCCACCAGACACATATTTTCATCCACCACGCTGACCCCTTGGGTCATATGGTCAATCATGGTCATGATCAGGTTCTGGTTAAAACGCTGCCATTGTGATGCCTGATCCAGAATATTTGCCACCTGACCCAGAGCTAAACCGTTATTCACCATTGCAGTGGTGAGCAGAGTACGGGCAGAAGCTGAACCGATGGTACCGGCAAGATATTGCTCGGTGAAGCGCCACCACATGCCATTGGCACTGCTGTTTTCATTCAGAATGACATTGTTTTGCGCACAGAATTGACGGAAGGCTTGGGTCGTAGGACCTTCACCGGTAATCCGTTTGGCCAAGGCTATTAAATCTCCGACTTTCAGACGCGCCACATCATGATTAAGGTAGCTAATATCAGCCGAGCTGGTGTGTGCAGGCAAGGGCTTGGTTTCATAATAGAAGAAGCTTTCTGCCTGAATCTGTTCTGCAATACTGGGACGGAAAATCCGAGATACCCAAATATATAACAGGATATTCAGACCTAAAGACCAAACCACGCCATGCGTCAGGGCGGCAAAAGACTGAAAACCGAGCAAAGCTTCTGGTCTTAACCAGTTAATTCCCAAAGGTCCCAGACTCAGGAATTGTTGGGTAAACTGGCTATATTCAGCAGGCAAGCTACGCAGTATGGTCGGTAACAGTAAGGTATAGGCCCATATTGCAAAGCCGGTAATCAGACCGGCATAAACCCCTTGTTTACTGCCGCCACGCCAGTACAGTCCACCAATCAGGGCAGGGGAGAATTGTGCCACTGCACTAAATGCCAGCAAGCCAAAAACAGAAAGTTGGTCGATGTCATTAAAGAAATGGAAGAACAGGAAGCCCAGCAACATGACCGCTAAAATACAGACGCGACGGGTGAATTTCAGGACCAGAGGCAGACGTTTGTCGTGACGAGAAAGGATACCTGTGCGCCAGAGGGCGGGCATAATCAGGTCATTACTGAGCATAATCGACAAGGCGACTGATGACACCAGCAGCATACCGGTTGATGCGGAGAAACCGCCCAGAAAGGCCAATAGTGTTAACCATTCCTGATTATAACTGAGCGGCAAGGACAGAACGGCAACATCGGGAATGGCTAAATAGTGCGGTGCGGCATGTAATGCCCAGCTGGCAATTGGAATAATCGCGATGGTGGTCAGAATCAGATAAGTGGCAAACCAGCGACGTGCCCCACGAATATGTTTTTCATCGCGTAGTTCAACTACAGCCACATGGAATTGGCGCGGCAAACAAATGACCGCCAAGGCTGCCAATAGCGTTTGTACCCAAAACGTTTCCGGCACACCAAACAGTTGAACTTCTTTAAAGGAATCAGCGACATCACTTGAAATTTGTTTTAAATTGTCCGGAGAATCAAACACAAAAAATAAGGCGACACAGAGCAAAGCAAACAGTTTAACAAAGGACTCAAATGCCACCGCCAGCATTAAACCGCCATGTTGTTCGGTATTGGCAATTTGCCTTGTTCCAAAAATCATGGCCAAAATGGCCAATATCCCTGTTAAGAACAGCACGCCATTGGTGGTGCTTTCCATCCCCGAATCCTGCTGTAGAATTACTGCAGCACTTAAGGCAATCGCTCGGAGCTGCAGAGCCAAATAGGGAATAATCGCGATAACGGCAAGAATGGTGACCAAGGACGCCAATGTCCCGCTTTTGCCATAACGGGCAGCAACAAAGTCGGCAATAGATGAAATTGCATGATGCTGACGCACTCGACCCAAGCGCCGCCAAATATCATAACCGACCCCGACAAAGATTAAGGGACCGAGGTAAATTGGCAAGAAAATAATGCCTTCACGAACAGCGGCACCGGTCGCGCCATAGAATGTCCAAGATGAACAGTACACCCCTAAAGTCAAACTAAAGAGTAACATACGCCCACGAGTACTCAGCCGACTGGCATGTTTTTCCCCATAAAAAGCGCAGATAAAGAGTAATGCGATATAGAGGGCAAGTACCCCTATGATGAGCCAGCTGTTCATATTGCCTACAGTGTAAAACTATAGCGTAATGATACCCCATCTGATAATCTCACGGTTTTAATTGATCATTTTTTAACGACCAAAGTCTAAATTACAAGAACGTATGATTCTTGTTACCTTGCATGAGTAAATAATTCGAATTAAAAAATAGTCAGCCCATGGCTGGGCTAAAAGGAGTGTGATTATGGATGAAGTACAAGTAGATCGAATTCTACAAAATCCAAAGTTTAAAGAAATGGTTGCTAAAAAAAGTCGTCTGAGTTGGACGCTGACTGGAATCATGCTGTTTGTCTATGTTGGTTTCATGCTACTCGTCGGTTATAACAAAGAATTCTTAATGAGTTCTTTTGACGGTGGTGTGATCACTTGGGGTATACCACTGGGTCTAAGCATCATCGTATTGTCATTTGTACTGTGTGGTGTGTATTCCTATATTGCCAATAACAAGTTGGATCCATTGACACAAGATGCAATGCGAGAAGTAGAAGCAATTGCTAGAGGAAAGCAATAATATGAAATGGAATTCATTTAAGGCCCAAGCTCTTGTAGCCTTTACGTTACTCATGTCGGGTATGGCCATGGCTGGCCCAGATCTGGGAACTGCCGAACAGCAACCAACCAACTGGCATGCGATTATCATGTTTGTGATTTTCGTTGCTTTTACTTTGGTTATTACCAAATGGGCAGCGAAGCAAACCACCAGTACTTCAGACTTCTATACTGCCGGTGGCGGTATATCAGGTTTCCAGAATGGTTTAGCGATTGCCGGTGACTATATGTCGGCTGCGTCATTCTTGGGTATTTCTGCATTGGTGTTCAGTTCAGGTTTTGATGGTTTGCTTTACTCACTCGGTTTTATGGTGGGCTGGCCAATCGTCTTGTTCCTGGTGGCTGAACGTCTACGTAACTTGGGTAAATTCAACCTATCTGACGTGGTGTCTTTCCGCTTGGCAGAAAAGCCGGTGCGTACCTTAGCTGCAATTAGTTCCCTTGTGGTTGTTGCGTTCTACTTAATTGCTCAGATGGTGGGTGCAGGTCAGCTCATTAAACTGCTCTTTGGTTTGAACTACAACATTGCAGTCGTGATTGTGGGCTTGCTGATGATGGCTTATGTGATTTTCGGCGGTATGCTGGCAACCACTTGGGTACAGATCATCAAGGCAGTAATGTTATTGTCTGGTGCGACTTTCATGGCATTTATGGTCATGAAAGGTGTGGGCTTTAGCTTCACGGAAATGTTTGAACAGTCGATTCAAATCTTCTCTAAAGTACATGATGTAAGCTTGACTGAAGCGGGCAATATCATGGGACCAGGTAAGTTAGCAGCCAATCCTCTAGATGCTATTTCACTCGGTCTGGCATTGATGTTTGGTACTGCAGGTTTGCCTCATATCTTGATGCGTTTCTTCACTGTAAAAGATGCTAAAGAAGCTCGTAAGTCAGTTGTTGTTGCTACAGGTTTCATTGGTTATTTCTACCTTTTAACCTTCATCATTGGTTTCGGTGCGATCCTTTATGTATCGAATAACCCGCAATTCCTTGATGTGGCAAAAATGGCAATGACCGGTAAGTTAGAACTTGTTGGTGGTAACAACATGGCTGCAGTGCATCTAAGTGACGCGCTTGGCGGCGACTTGTTCATGGGCTTCATTTCAGCCGTGGCATTCGCAACCATTCTTGCGGTAGTTGCAGGTTTGACCTTGTCGGGCGCTTCAGCAATTTCACATGACTTGTATGCAAACGTATTCAGAAAAGGACGAACCACTCCTGAATCTGAACTTCGTATGTCAAAAATCGCGACTTTAGGTCTTGCAATTTTTGCGATGATTTTGGGTATCTTGTTTGAGAAGCAAAACGTTGCCTTTATGGTTGGTTTGGCATTCTCTGTGGCTGCATGTGCCAACTTCCCGATACTGGTACTGTCCATGTTCTGGAAAGGCTTAACCACGCGTGGTGCGGTTGTTGGTGGTGTTGTGGGTCTAGGTCTTGCCGTGCTGTTGATTGTACTGTCTAAAGCAGTATGGGTGGATACATTGGGTATCTCGGATACACCAATCAATCCATTTAATGGTCCTGCGCTCTTCGCTATGCCATTGTCATTCTTCTGCTGCTGGTTGTTCTCCGTGACTGATAATTCAGCACGTGCACAAGCAGAGCGTAAAGCATTTCACGCGCAGTATGTTCGTTCAATGACAGGTATTGGTTCATCAGGTGCATCTGATCACTAAGACTTAAAATTGCAATGATAAAGAAGTCCCTAAGGGGACTTTTTTATTGTCTAAAGATTCAAGATATGATTTATCAATAAATTATTGATACAGGTGTATGGTTATGATTTAACGCTGATTTTAAATTTCTCACCTCAGAGAATTTCTTGGTTAAAATTCAGCTGAGCAGCAGGGGTAAGTGAATTTTATCGAAAATTTTCATACAAATGTGTTATTCGTCTGCTCGAAAATTCATGCTAAGTTGATCCGATCAAAAACAAAGAAACAGTATGACTGACAAAAACAATGATCAACAAAAACAGCAATTTTTTGGAGTGATGAATGCAGGCGTTTATTCATGTTTGGAAAATTTTCCGCTTATTACCTTCAGCCTGGCTGATTCTGCTGCAATTTATCATTTTAATATTATCTGTCATCGGTAATCATAGTGTCACTTATCGAACCTTGACCTGGCTGTTGGGGGTTCTTGTTTTACTTGTCATTGCCAAGGTGATTCGACAAACCCCCATGTTTACGATTTTAGGTCTGAGTTTTGTCAGTGGGGCGGTAATTTTTTCTTCAATGATTTTATTGGGCCTAAATCATCCCATAATTCAGGTGATTGCTCATGGTTTCGAGGCTGCCGCCTATTTTAGTGCTGCCTATGGTTTATTGCGTTATATGTTTGAAGACCGTTACTTAACCCAAGATGAGCTATTCGCTGCCGGTGCAGTATTTACGCTGCTTGCCTGGGGTTTTGCCTTTTTATATAACATTTGCCAGCTTTTGCTACCGGGTAGCTTTCACAATCCAAATATGACCGGCTTACAAACCTGGCTGAATTTATTGTTTTTAAGTTTTAGTTTGCAGTCGGCAACCGGTTTGTCCGATTTAATGCCGATGAGTGCGCCTGCACGTGTATTGGCCATGTTGCAAATGTTTGTGGGTGTCATGTACTTGGCGCTGATTGTTTCGCGTTTAATCGCCCTGCAATACATTGCACACTTGCCCAACCGGGATAAGAATCAGAAATAATCTAAAATTATGACAATGTTACAGGAATGTAACTGCACCAGCCATGTCATTAATTTACGCTATGTTTGAGTGTTAATGTAGTTCTACTTCGCTCGTCTCTTATTTATCTTTCGATAAATGCTTTATTTGACCGTTTGGTCTGTCCCATTAATTAAAATATTAAATGGAGGATATATGCCTTCCAAAAATCCATCCTGGTTTGCCAACGTCAATCCAAATGTGTTTTTGAGTACCGTCGCTATTATTTCTATCTTTCTGGTCGTGGTTATTTTAGCCCCAAACTCATTTGAGCTGATTACTCAGCATCTCAATCAATGGGTCACAGATTCTTTTAGCTGGTTCTATGTATTATCGGTCGCGATATTTCTTATTTTACTGATTTATATTGCATTATCAGACATGGGTAAAATTAAACTGGGTCCCGATCATAGCCAACCCAGTTATAGCAATACTTCCTGGTTTGCCATGTTATTTACCGCAGGCATGGGGATTGGTCTCATGTTCTTTGGGGTTGCCGAACCGGTCATGCACTATGTATCACCACCGCAAGGGGCGGGTGAAACGATTCAAGCTGCACAGCAGTCTATGCGCGTGACTTTCTTTCATTGGGGCTTTCATGCCTGGGCAATCTATACCGTCGTGGGATTAGCACTGGCCTATTTTGCTTATCGCCACAATCTGCCGCTCAAAATTCGTTCTGCTTTATATCCGATGATTGGTCAAAAAATTTATGGTCCTATCGGGGATACGGTCGATACCTTTGCCACGATTGGAACAGTTTTCGGTGTCGCTACCACCTTGGGTTTCGGGGTGACGCAAATTAATTCGGGGCTGAACTATCTGTTTGGAATTCCACAAGCCGCAAGCACCCAAGTGATTCTGATTGTTATAGTCAGTGTGATGGCATCCATGTCGGTATTTTTAGGCTTAGATAAAGGTATTAAACGTCTATCTGAACTGAATTTAATTTTGGCGCTGATTTTATTACTGTTCGTGTTTTTTGCCAGTTCATCTATTTATTTACTCCAGACCACCATTCAAAATGCGGGACAATATGTCTCAAATTTATTTGCGATGACCTTTAATCTCTATGCCTATCAACCGAATGGCTGGATTGGGGGCTGGACCATTATGTACTGGGCATGGTGGATTTCATGGTCGCCATTTGTGGGCATGTTTATTGCCCGGGTCTCCAAAGGACGCACTATTCGTGAATTTATTGTCGGTGTTTTGCTGATTCCGACCGGCTTTACCCTGATCTGGATGGGTTTTATGGGAAATGCCGCGTTATATAGCATTTTGCATGAGGCCAATCATTCTCTGGTTCTGGCAGTTCAACGTGATTCATCGGTCGCACTCTTTGAGTTCCTGCACAGTTTGCCTTTTTCCAGCGTCATGAGCTTATTGGCAACTGTTTTGGTGGTGCTGTTTTTTGTGACTTCTGCAGATTCAGGGGCACTGGTGACCGACTATTTAACTGCAAAATCTGAAAATTCTCCCCTTTGGCAAAGACTGTTTTGGACCGTGCTGATGGCAGTATTGGCGATTGTGCTACTGTTGGTGGGTGGATTAGGTGCATTACAGTCAGCCACCATGATGAGTGCCTTGCCGTTCACTTTCATTATGCTGTTTATCTGTTGGGGTTTATTAAAAGCCCTGCGTTTAGACGTGACTAAAATGGATGCCTTACAAGAAGCACGCATTACCCCGCGAGCGATTCAGAACCCACGCAGCTGGCAGCAGCGTTTAGGTCTGATTATGCATTATCCGCATACTGAAGCCGAGGTGAAACAGTATATTGAAACTGAAGTATCCAAGGCTTTTCAAAGTGTGCAAAAAGAATTTCAACGGCGTAAGCTGACTGTAAGCATTCGTTCGATTACTGATGGCTTGGAATTAAGAGTCGATCACCATGATGAAATTAATTTTATTTACCAAATAGTGATACGCGAAACAGTTCCACCGAGTTTCATGCCAGAAATGACAGCGAATGAAATAACCTATTATCAAGCGGAAGTCTTTTTAAGAGAAGGTGGTCAGAACTATGATGTGATGGATTGGACTTCAGATGATCTATTACAAGATATTATTGATCAATATGAACGCCATTTACATTTTTTAAGTTTGGTTCGAACTTCTGAATAAATCCAGAAAATAAAAAAGGACGCATAAAGCGTCCTTTTTTTGAATTCTTTTTCTAATTAAAAATTAGAAACGGAATTTAGCGCTTAGGCCACCCAGTTGAGCATCGTTTGCGCCATTTTCACCATTTGCATATACATAGCTCATACCTAAGCCAATAGCAGGGGTGACGAAGTAATTTACATTCACACCAGTTGCAGAGCTAGGAACAGTTGCACTCTTATAGCTACCTTCAGCATAAGATGCGCCTACACTGAATTTAGGTGTGAGGTAAAGATCAGATTTTAAGTTATAAAGCGTATCTTCGCCGTAAACTAAACCAGCTTCGAAACCAATAGACATATTAGTACCGTCGATTGGACCTACATATTTAGTACGTGCAGTAATTGCATCTTGATCTTTTTGAATTGCGCGAGCTTCCATAGTAGCGCTCATCAAGCCATTATTTAAAATGTTAAAAGTATCTAAAGATTGAGTAGCAGCAACACTGGTATAACCAAGCGCTATCAAGAAGTTTGGAGCAACTAAAGCGCCCAGCTCAAGTGCATAACGATCGCCAGAATCATCAGCTTGAATATTTTGAGCTGTAAAACCGTTTTTAGCATCAGTTTTAGAATGGTTATAAGATGCGCTTGCGTATACAGGTACAATACTTGTAGGAATGTATGTTTCACCCTTAACGCCGTAAGAATGTTGTTCTACATCTAGTTCTTCATTTCTAGGGGTTTGAATGTCAGCTGTAAGTTGACCGAAATTGTAGCCAGCAGAAATGCTTGTTGCTTGGTTTAAGAAAGCAGCTTCAGCCAAAGGTCCTTTAGAGGTATCGATGTCATTAAAGTAGTAAGTACCTTGTGCACCTACGTTATAGTTACCATCATTCAATTCAGCATCGTAGTAACCGACAGTACCTTGAACTTCAGCTTGATAAGCGTGAGCACCGGTCATGGCTAATAATAAAGCAGTGGCTAAACCAAGTTTTTTCATAATAATTACCAGTTCTGTTAAAAATGGATCAAACAGTAGGTATTGTATTGTAACAAAACATTAAGTCAATGAACTCAAAGAACATTGTTTTATTGAAATATTACTGCAAACATCACGCTAGGCACGAATTATACAATTTATTTTTGTGTTTTAAATTCAAAAAACTTTTTTATAACAAAAGATTATATGCATTAAATTAACTAAACGTGCTTGAAATTTATAAAAGTAATAAGAATGTTTTTACAATGTAAAATTAGGTTAATTTATATGAATTAATTATAAAAATGATTTATCTATGTTGGGAAATAGTGAACAAGGTTTTAAATTTGTAATATTTTATGAATTTACACTCTAAAAATATCTTGAAATAAATAACTTTTCTGTGTGAAATATAAACATATAAAATACGAATTTGTGAAATATTTCACATTTATCTGGGGTTATTGTGATTCAAGTAAATCCATATTATTTTAATAGGCTTTACTTATTTGTTGTTTTTTATCATAATCTATCTATCAGCTCATATTACATTGAAATAATGTGATGATGATCTGATTCTCCATAAACAAGTTTTGTTTTTATATGCCCAACTTTCCCCAAGGTTGGGCTTTTTTTTGCCTGAGCTCAGTGTGCTCTAAATGAATCCTGCTATTCAATAAAGAAACTATCCAAATATTCGTACCCCCCATGCAAATTCAAACAAAATTAATTTCTTACATAACGATTTATTGCAAGGTTTATTGCTTTAAAAAGTCTATTTGGAAATATCGACACTATAATTGCCCTATTTAAGTGCGAAAATAACTTAAATTTCATCAGGGTGAGTAATTTTAGGCAATAAAAAACCCCAATTTTCAAAAAAAATGGGGTTTTTTAGCCAAAATCTCAGGTAAATCAAAGATCCTGCTGAGGAATGATTTTGACTTGCCCTAATGCGGTGCATTATGCACTTATTTGTGGCATGTGTAAATATTTTCTTACATCTGTTATAAAAATATTTTTAGATATGCGTAATCCATACAAAATGAGGTTTGGGAATTGGATAAAAATAGCAGATTAGTTCATTCGAGATTTTTAGATGAAACAGGGATTGTTTTACTTGGGTTGCTTAATGGCCTTGATGCAATTAACTGCTTGCCACATGCAGACAGAACAGAATTCTAAACTCGCCGTGATAAAATCCATCTCAGAAGTCACATCTGTACGATCAAAAGATATTGCCCCATTATTAAATCAAGCCAATAAACAAGCAGTCTTTATAACTTACGATGGTCATCAGTTTAATCGTTATGGAAATGCTTTAACCCGCGCCAATCATTCCTATATTCCAGCTTCAACGTTTAAAATGTTAAATGCCTTGATTGGCTTGCAACATCATAAAGCGAATAGCACTGAGGTTTTTAAATGGGATGGCAAAAAACGTACCTTTGCCGCTTGGGAAAAAGACATGACTTTGGCGCAAGCCATGCAGGCTTCTGCAGTTCCGGTATATCAAGAGCTGGCGAGACGGATTGGGCTAGATTTAATGCAACATGAGGTAAACCGTGTTGGTTTCGGAAATCAACAGATTGGTCAACAGGTTGATAATTTTTGGCTGCTGGGTCCTCTGAAAATCACACCTGAACAGGAAGCGAAATTTGCTTATCAGCTTGCAACTGAACAATTGCCGTTTGATGCTGCTGTTCAAGAACAGGTGAAAGACATGCTTTTTATAGAGCGTCGCGGAGATACCAAATTATATGCTAAAAGTGGCTGGGCAATGGATGTAAGTCCACAAGTGGGCTGGTATACCGGTTGGGTTGAGCAGCCGAACGGACAGATTACTGCTTTGGTTTTAAATCTGGAAATGCATGACGCTGATGATGCGGGCGAGCGCAAGCAACTTACTTTAGATATTTTAGATAAACTGGGTTTGTTGTTTTATCTTAATTAGTTGCCAGTAGATGAAAAATCAAAATTTGAAAATGATATATAAATATAGTCTCTTATCAAAAAAAATTATAAGTAACTAATACGAGGTGTAAGTTTACTAAAGTTGGTTAAATTTTGTCATTAAATATTAAAATAATGTAATATATACGATTGTATTGTAAGCATACCCTGATGATGATTGGCCAGCTGTTTTTGTTCGGGGCGTACTGAAGCCATGTATAAATTACGTTCGAAACATATTGCTCAACGGCTTTTGTTGTCGATGATCATCATTATATTTTCCCTTCTTTTTCTTTCTGTTCCTTTGATTATCAGTAGTTATCAGAATTATCAAAAAGCAGATCGCGCCTTGATTGAAATTTCTGCTCTGCGTGCAGTTGCAGATTTAGCCAATCAGGTTTCACGTGAAAGAGCGCCTGCCAATAAGGTGATGTCGAGTGCGCCTGATGAATTAGCAGAAAATTTAAAAGCATTGCATGCGCATCGAAAAGAAGTCGATTTACAGATTGAGCGAACTCTGAAGATTTTAGAAGCAGCGGGCTTTTCTGCTCAGGTCCAAGGCCTATCTTCCCATTTAAAAGTGACTTTACATCATGGTCGTCAAGCTGTAGATGCTTATGCTGGTTTGCCCCAATCTGAACGGACTTCAAAACAGCTTGATCATGCGATTCAGCAAATGTTCAAGGCTTGGGATAGTTGTCACGAAATTTTAAAAAATGTATTGGTACAATCTGAAGCCAAAAGCACATCTGTTTCTGAATACTACACCCTGATTTTAATTCTGGCAGATTTACGTGATCAAGCAGGGCGGATTGTCTCTAATATCATACCATCCATTACTTTTGTAGAAAAAATACCTGCGGATAATCTGGCTCGATCATTACAGACTCAACATCAAGCCTATTATTTATGGGACTTAGTCAATACCCTACAACCTGAACAGGCTAAAACCCCGGAATATTTGGCTTTGCATCAGCAAGTAAAGGCACAGTTTTTAGATCAAGGCATTCCAATCGTAACTCGCTTGATTAATGAAAGTATGCACAGTCAGGCATATTCATTGACCGGTACGCAACTGACAGAAGCAATGGTTGATAAATTAGTGACAGTGGTAAATTTGCAAAACTATATTTTTGATTACAGTGTTAGCGTTGCTCAAAACCAAAAAAATCAAGCACAGCAACAATTTATTCTCACGTTATTGGTTGCAATAATTTGTCTGGTTACAGCATGTTTTACCATGATCTATGCACGAAATGGGGTATTCAAACCTTTACTTAAAGCCAAAAATACCATTCTTCGTTTGGCACAGCATAAAATTACAGATTATGAGGATTCATCTGCTGACCCCATCACTTTATTGGAGGCAATTAAAAAGTTAAAACGCGTGCTACAGCAACGAGATGCTTTAGAATTTCAGCTTAGAAACATTGCCAATACCGATACTTTAACCGGTGTATCCAACCGTTTGGCACTCGATGAATATATTAAGTATTTGGAAAAGAAACCTGAAAAATTCGCTCAAACCGCCCTCATTATTTTTGATATTGATGATTTTAAACATGTAAATGATACATTTGGGCATATTATCGGTGATGAAGTTATCCGGCTGGTTGCGGAAAAATTACAAGTTAATGTGCGAAATTCAGATTTGATCATTCGTTACGGTGGTGATGAATTTTTGGTATTAATCGAACAGGCTGATTTTGATGACGCTTGGGTTGTCGCGAATAAAATTCTGAAAGAAATTGGCAGCTCTGAACTGTACATTGCCGAGATCAACCAAAATATCCAGATTTCTGTCAGTGCGGGTGTGGCAGTGGGTGCAGCATCGTGGATGGCCTTACTGGAAAAAGCCGACAAGTCTTTATTTCAAGCCAAAGAAAACGGCAAGAATAAAGTCGCGGGGTGATGATATATCACCCGCTATTTATTTAGTTTTCTCAATCAAATAATTAATAAAGTTAGTACATGCAACCAGCATAAATTTTGCATCGATGTAGCTTAAATTAGATTCTTCGAGCATGGCATGGCGAATACCATCCGCATCAGATGTATAGCCATAAAGCTGACTTAAGCTACCTTTTAATGCTGCATGTAATCCATGTTTATCTTCAATGATTTTTAGTGCCTTTCCAAGTGTTGCTTTATCTTCATTGGTGACAATTTTACAGATAGACTCAACTGCACTAATCGATTCTTTAATTGAATTTCGGTAATCAGGACTTTGACGATCTGATAAAAGTTTTAAAGCTTGATTAAGATGTTGCTGAACACCTGTGAATTTATTTGTATTTTCTAAAGCATCTTCAATGGATTGGATTTCTTGTTCTGAAATAACCTGTATGAGTTGCTTATTTATTAAGCTATATGCGGAAGATTCTTCTTTTAAAATAATAATAATATTTTTCAATAATTGTTCGTATTGATGCTGATTATAGGGCAAATTAGTAAAACTATGATTAAGAATGAATTCTAAAAAATCATATATCGCAAACCACTCAGAATTGAAAATTTTTTCTTTAATTTTGGAGATATTTCTTTTTCGATATAATTCGACTTGAATAATTTCCATTTCGTCTAAAGGTAGTTTACAAAAATTACTCCATATATCATCGACAAGATAAGAGTATTGTTCTGCTTCATTTTTACTTTTTTCATAATATTTTAGAAATTGAGAGTAAATTGCAGACCAAATTCTATTTCTTAAATCATCTGTTATTTTATCAATAAGCAATACATCCCTAACCGGTTTATATCCATATCTTTCTGAAAACCGCATGCTTTCCCCAAATAAAAAAACGGTGAATGAATCACCGTTTTATCATGCATTTAGCTTAAATAGAAAATTATTTCAATAACGGCTTCAAGAACTTCGCTGTATGGGAAACTTTAGATTTCGACATTTCTTCAGGCGTGCCTTCGGCAATAATCATACCGCCACCAGCACCACCTTCAGGACCCAGATCAATCACCCAGTCGGCAGTTTTAATCACATCCAGATTATGCTCAATCACCACAATGGTATTACCCTTGTCGCGCAGCTGATGCAGAATATCCAGCAGTTTGGCAATGTCATGGAAATGCAGACCTGTGGTCGGCTCATCCAGGATATATAAGGTTTTACCCGTATCACGCTTGGCCAATTCACGGGCCAATTTGACACGTTGTGCTTCACCCCCCGAAAGGGTTGTCGCAGACTGACCTAAACGGATATAACCCAAACCGACATGAGTCAAAGTTTCTAAACGACGGTGAATCACTGGAATGGCTTCAAAGAAATGCATGGCATCTTCAACAGTCATGCCCAAAACATCGGAAATGTTCTTGCCTTTATAACCGACTTCCAGCGTTTCACGGTTATAACGGTCACCATGGCAGGCATCACAAGGCACATACATATCTGGCAGGAAATGCATCGCCACTTTAATCATGCCATCGCCTTCACAAGCTTCACAACGACCACCTTTGACGTTAAACGAGAAACGACCCGCAGCATAACCACGTGCTTTGGCTTCAGGTGTTTGCGCAAACAATTCACGAATCGGGGTGAACAAACCTGTATAAGTCGCAGGGTTAGAACGTGGCGTACGTCCAATCGGGCTTTGGTCAATATCCACGACTTTATCCAGGAACTGTAAGCCATCAATCGAATCGAATTTTTCAGCAGTTAAAGTGGTTGCGCCATTCAATTGCGTTGCAGCAAGCGGTAAAAGGGTACGGTTAATCAAGGTAGATTTACCCGAACCTGAAACCCCCGTCACACACGTCATAATGCCTAAAGGAATGGTTAAATCGACATTCTGCAAGTTATGACCGGCAGCACCCATCAACTTGATTTTTTCTTCCGGTTTGGGCGGTTGGGTACGAACTTCCGGTACTTTAATTTTTAACTTGCCTGATAAATACTGTCCGGTAAGCGAGTCAGGATTTGCCAAAATTTCTTCATAGGTACCTTCGGCAATAATATGACCGCCATGTACACCGGCACCCGGACCAATATCAATAATATGATCCGCGGCACGAATTGCATCTTCATCATGCTCGACCACCAAGACGGTATTGCCTAAATCACGCAGACGAACCAGAGTTTCAAGTAGTCGGTCATTATCACGTTGATGTAAACCAATTGATGGTTCATCGAGGACATACATCACACCCATCAAGCCTGCACCAATTTGCGAAGCCAGACGGATACGCTGTGCTTCACCACCCGATAAGGTTTCAGCAGAACGCGAAAGACTTAAGTAGTTCAAACCGACAGAAACCAGAAAGTGCAAACGTTCACGGATTTCCTTGAAAATCTTGTCGCCAATCTCGCCTTTGGCACCTTCAAGTTGCAGGTCTTGATAATAAGCTTCGGCATCGCCAATCGACATCTTGGTAATTTGTGCGATGGTTTTGTCTTTGACCCGAACATTACGTGAAATTTCATTTAGACGTGAACCATCACAGGCATCACAGGCAGCATTGGATAAATATTGCGCTAAATCATCACGGACATAATTAGATTCGGTTTCACGGTAGCGACGTTCCAGATGCGGCAAAATTCCTTCAAAAGCTTGCACACGTTTATGCTGACGACCGCGCTCATCGATATAACTTAAATCAACTTTATCCTTGCCGGTTCCGTAAAGGAATTTCTTTTTGGTGTCTGCATCCAGTTCATTCCACGGCGTATCCAAAGAAAAGCCAAAATGTGCTGCAACTTTTTCAATCATGCTGTAGTAATACGGACGTTGTCTGTCCCAGCCACGAATGGCACCCTGGCTAATTGAAACTTCATTGTTTGGAATCAGCTTTTCAGCACTAAAATGGCTGCGTGTACCCAAACCGTCACAGACCGGGCAAGCACCAAATGGATTGTTGAACGAGAACAAACGTGGTTCAAGTTCGGCCACCGCACGATCACATTCAGGGCAAGAATGCTTGGCAGAGAATACACGTTCAGGTTGTTCACCCTTCATCCACGATAAAATCGCGATGTCGCCGCCTAAGCGCAGTGCGGTTTCAAAAGATTCGGCAATACGGTTGCCTAAGTCATCACGGACTTTAAAACGGTCGACCACGACTTCAATGGTATGTTTTTTCTTTTTATCCAGCTCCGGTGGAGTGTCAATTTCAACAATTTCACCATCGACACGGGCACGGACAAAACCTTGGCTTTGCAATTGCTCAAACAGGTTGGTGTATTCGCCCTTACGTTCACGCACTACAGGCGCCAGCAGCATTAAAGCGGTACCTTCCTCTAAGCCTTTAACCGCATCGACCATTTCAGAGATGGTTTGAGCCACCATCGGCAAGTCATGTTCAGGACAATACGGTGTTCCGACACGGGCATATAAAAGACGTAAATAGTCGTAAATTTCGGTGATTGTTCCCACAGTTGAACGTGGATTGTGACTGGTTGATTTCTGTTCGATTGCAATCGCTGGACTTAAACCTTCAATAGAATCGACTTCTGGTTTTTCCATTTGCGAAAGGAACTGGCGCGCATAGGCAGAAAGTGATTCTACATAACGGCGCTGACCTTCAGCATATAAGGTGTCAAAAGCTAAGGAAGATTTACCAGAGCCTGAGAGTCCCGTAATGACCACGAATTTGTCACGTGGAATATCGAGTGACACATTTTTTAAGTTATGGGTACGTGCGCCTCGAATACGGATATGACTTTGGCTCATAAAACATCTCGGTAATGTGCAAATTGAAGGTTATATATGATAGCGATTTAATTTTGTTCAAGCTGAAAAAATCGTTTTTTAACGACATATTATGTCGGTCGAATGAATTTAGTTAAAGTTTATAAGACTGTAGCGAGCTTTTTAAGGAGTAACAAGCCTGAATAATTTACTTTTAATGTGAATATTGTTGACGGATGTATCGCTAAAAAAGCAAACTCACAGCACAATAACATGAAAATAATAAGGAAAATGAAAAACAATGATCGCCAAGATTTTAATCACACTGATTGCACTGCTGCATGTTTATATTCTAGTTCTTGAAATGTTCCTGTGGGATAAACCACTTGGAATGAGAGCCTTCGGTAATACTCTCGAAAAGGCAAAATTGACCCAAGTTTTGGCGAAAAATCAGGGCTTATATAATGGTTTTTTAGCCGCCGGGTTAATCTGGTCGCTATTCGCACCGGATGCTTATGCCATTCCACTAGCCAATTTCTTTTTAGGCTGTGTTTTGGTTGCCGGAATTTATGGTGGCATAACCGCCAGTAAAAAGATCATTTATATTCAGGCGATCCCTGCATTGATTGCCTTGATTGTGGTGAATTTAATTTAAGCGAAAGACACTCTGCAGCGTAGACTAGGTGATTCAATCAATTGAGCTTTTCGGAGGGAGAGGGATGCTGGCTTTATTTTTAAAATGTAGTTTAGGGGCAGCCGTTGTTTTAATTATTTCTATCCTTTCCAAGAGTAAAGCTTTTTATATTGCAGGATTAGTTCCACTATTTCCAACTTTTGCCCTAATTGTGCATGTCATTGTCTCGCAACAGCAGGGTGCAGCAGCGTTGCGTACAACTGCATTATTCGGTTTATGGTCGCTTATTCCCTATTTTATTTATTTGTTGATGGTGTATGTGCTGGCAACCAAAATGTCGATGTTGTTATCTCTGAGTGTTGCGACAGTTTGCTGGATTGTGGCGGCAGCAGGGCTGATTTATGGCTGGCAGATGTTTCAGAATTAAAAACCAACAATGCATTTCTATGACGAGTAATTAGATAACGTGTAAAAATCAAAAAATGTTCAATATTGGGATTTTTAAAAATCAGCACTGCTTTGTTGAACTGATTCGATTTCTGTATTTTTGTGAAGGTATTGACTCTACTGTTGAGAGGGCAGAATGAGGATCTTGAAATATATTTTGAGTCCGCAAGAAAAAACTTTTGTTTCCCATACACGACATCCTGAGTCAGTTTTAAGCCCTGCTTTAAAATGCAGCGCAAGGGATGGGAAACGTGTGGCATCCATGCCACACGCATGACTTACTAAAATCTATTTTTAAATTTTACTTTAACAACGACTTAATAGAAATTGAAAGATAATTTATGAAAAGAGTTTAGGCATCCAAACCTAACCATTGTCTTTGATCATAGGCGCTATCCCAGAACAACCATTCCAGTTTGGCAGCCGTGGTATAAGCCTGATGCATTTTTTCAAGCGTATCGGCATCACAGCGCGCTGCGACTTTATCAATGGTGGCAATCACATTGCGCACTGCTTCATTAAATTCTTCGCCTGCATAGGTATCGACCCAAGCTTGGTACGGATTGTTTACGATAGAATTTTCGACAATATCTTTACCGACTTCGGCATAAATCCAGAAACAGGGAAGTAAGGAAGCCAAAACCACTGGATAGCTTTCAGACCATGCCGTTGCAGTTAAAAATGAGGTGTAGTGATGACAAGCCAAGGTAAGTGGAGTGGATTCAAATTCTTTTTTGTTGATATCAAATTCCTGCATGAAACCGTCATGCAGACTGCGTTCAACCACAATGGCAATGCGAGCAGCTTCTGCAAACTGAATCACGTCATCGGCTTCAAAGGCTTTGGCAGCACAGACTGCAAGTGCGCGACCATATGCCAGTAAATAATGTGCATCCTGAATCACATAATGACTAAAAACCTCTTTGCTCAAAGTACCTTGTGCAAGTTCCTGGTTAAATGGCAGGGCTAAAGTTTTTTGATATAAAGCTAAATTTCGCTGCCATACATCTTGAGAAAAGCTCATGTCATCATCCTGTTGAGAATAAAAGAAAATATACCAAAGGCCGACTATATCAAGAGTTCTTAGAGGAAGATATCCAGCCACATAAAGCCTGGAGTGGTGTTGAAAAAAATCATACGAAGAATTTTGGATTAATATTAAAAAGCCGTCATAATTGAGCGCATAAAATCTTAAACTCCTATTTTTAAGTTTTACCGAATTTATTCTCCATACATATTTGTTCATAGGTCGATCTATCATGATGAAACATTTTGGTTTCTCAATCATTTTTACGATCGTGTGTCTGGCTATTTCTGCATATTGGGGCTATAGCCATGGCCCAGAAGCAGGTTTAAAGACCATGTTCACTGCGCTCACCATTACTGCCATTTTAGCGGTGATGGAAGTGTCACTTTCTTTCGATAATGCCGTGGTCAATGCCTCGGTACTACGCGGTTGGGATCATTTCTGGAAAATGATTTTCTTGACCGTCGGCATTGTTATTGCTGTATTTGGCATGCGTTTGGTGTTCCCGATTGTGATTGTTGCCGTCACTGCGGACATGGGCATGCTTGAAGTCGTAAAAATGGCGATCAATGATCCGATTAGTTATTCAGAGAAATTGATGGCACATCATGCCGAAATTGCAGCATTTGGTGGCTCGTTCCTGTTGTTGGTCTTCCTGAATTTCTTTCTGGATAGTGAAAAAGATACGCATTGGTTTAGATGGATTGAAGCGCGTTTGTCCAATCTTGCCAATGTACCTGCAATGTCAGTATTCCTTGCATTAATTGGTTTGCTGATCATGGCGGCCAATGTAGCGGAAGCATCACGTTTGGTGGTGACCATGGCAGGAATCTGGGGCATTGTGGTTTATATCGGAGTTCAAGTACTCAGCCATTTGTTAGGTGGTGAACCTGAAGTTGATGAAGATGGCAATGCGGTGGCACATGATGCCAGTGGTGCATCTACCGGAGTGATTAAAGCAGGCTTAGGCGGTTTTATTTATCTTGAAGTACTGGATGCATCGTTCAGTTTTGATGGGGTAATCGGTGCTTTTGCGATTACATCGGATGTAGTGATCATCATGCTCGGTCTAGCGATTGGTGCCATGTTCGTGCGTTCAATGACCATTTATCTAGTTGAAAAAGGCACATTAGATGCTTATATCTTCCTTGAGCATGGCGCGCATTATGCCATTGGTGCTTTGGCATTCATTATGCTGGCGAGTGGTGCTGGGTTGCATATACCAGAAGTCGTGACCGGTTTGATTGGTGTCGCATTTATTGTCTGGGCAGTGATTGCATCCATTCAATATAGTAAGCGTCAAGAACGGATCGGTTAATCCTTTTTTAAGAAAAACGGTTACAATAAGGGCGCATCAAATGCGCCCTTATTTATGGGGGCTGATCTTTGAATAACTCAACATCCATAACATGAATGTTGTAGGATAGCCCATCGAAATTAAACTCATAAACCTAAGCTTATTGATATGATGAATGCTTTAGAACGCCGTTCAACCTTTGCCTTAAGCAGTATTTTTGCCCTGCGTATGTTGGGCTTGTTCATGATTATTCCTGTGTTTTCTGTAGCAGGGCAGTCATATCAAGGGGCAACACCTGCGCTGATTGGTTTGGCGGTCGGTGTGTATGGTTTGACCCAGGCCATTTTACAGATTCCATTTAGCTTGCTGGCTGACCGTTTTAGCCGTAAGCCCTTGGTTGTTTTAGGCTTGTTGTTGTTTGCACTGGGTGGTGCAGTTGCCGCAATGTCCGAAACCATTTATGGGGTGATCATTGGTCGTGCCATTGCCGGTGGTGGTGCAGTTTCTGCTGTGGTGATGGCACTGTTAGCCGATGTTACCCGTGAAGAACAGCGCAGCAAAGCCATGGCGGTAATGGGGATGAGTATCGGATTCTCCTTTATGCTGGCATTTAGCCTTGGCCCTTGGCTCACCAGTCTGGTCGGTATTTCCGGACTATTTTGGGTGACGACCATTATGGGCTTGGCAGCAATTTCCATGTTGCTGTTGGTGCCTAAAGTGACCCGTCATCATAAAAATTATCAGCAAGGTTATTTTGCACAACTGAAACAGGTGCTGAAAATGGGCGATTTGAATCGCTTGCATGTTTCAGTGTTTGCGCTGCATTTGTTGCTGACAGCGATGTTTATTTATATGCCATCGCAACTGATTCAGTTTGCTGATATTCCATTGGCCAGTCATGGTCTGGTGTATTTACCCCTGCTGGTTATTAGCCTGTTTTTTGCTTTTCCAAGCATTATATTGGCAGAAAAATATCGTAAAATGCGCGGTATTTTCCTGACTGCAATTGGCGGGATCATTCTGGGTTTACTGGTGCTGATTTTCGGCTATGAATCCAAATACATTTTATTGGCAGGTTTGGGATTGTTCTTTATTGCCTTTAACGTGATGGAGGCTTTGTTGCCTTCGTGGCTATCTAAATCTGCACCGATTCAGTCTAAAGCCACAGCGATGGGTGTGAATGCCAGCAGTCAATTTTTAGGGGCATTTTTTGGCGGTATGATTGGTGGTCAACTCTTGATACTCAATAATACAGCCTTGGGTTGGAGTATCTTAAGTGGCATCGCAATTGTCTGGTTGCTGGTCAGTTTTGGCTTGGCTCAACCACGCTATCTTTCATCCTTGGTGTTGCATTTACCCGAGACGAAACAAACAGATGAGTGGACTTCTCAACTTTTGGCAATTCGTGGTATTGAAGAGGTTGTGGTGATGTCTGATCAGCAATTTGCTTATGTTAAAATTGATAAACAGCTTATAGATGAAGCTGCGCGACAAGATTTAACGCAGTTGTTAGGTAAAGATGTAGCCATTTAAGCATAACTCTTATAAAGTAAAATATAGAAATAGATAGGAAGTGTACGTCTGATGCGTGGTGTTAATAAAGTAATTTTAGTCGGAACTTTAGGTAAAGATCCTGAAACCAAAACTTTCGCGAATGGTGGTTCGCTTACTCAGTTTTCAATTGCAACCAGCGATTCCTGGACGGATAAAACGACCGGTGAGCGTAAAGAGCAAACTGAATGGCATCGTATTGTGCTGCATAACCGCTTAGGTGAAATTGCACAGCAATATCTACGTAAGGGTTCTAAAGTTTATATCGAAGGTTCATTGCGTACCCGTCAGTGGACAGACCAAAGCGGTCAAGAACGCTACACCACAGAGATTCGTGGTGAACAAATGCAAATGTTAGATAGCAACAACCGTCAGCAAGGTGAGCAAGCTACGGGTGGTGACAACGCAGGTTATAATCAACCACGTTTCAACAACAACCAAGGCAGCGGTTATAACAACAATAATAATAGCAATAACCAAGGCGGTTATGGCAATAATCAGGCTGGTGGTTTTAATAACAACCAGCAAGGCGGTTATGCAAACAACAATCCGTCTGCTTTCCAGAAAGCACCGCAATCTGCACCTGCTGCGCCTGTCGCTGCACCTGCTGATTTAGATGATGATCTACCGTTTTAATTGAGTTAAAAAGGCAAGTCGTCATCTAAAACCCTTTGTAACAACAAAGGGTTTTTTATTGTCTAAAACAATGAAAGTTAGAAATATGAAAGAAATATTTAATCTATTTTTTCGATTGTTTTTATAAAAAATCACGGTTTTACCTATCTAAGAAACTTTCATATTCTAGCTTCACAACATAAGCAATCCCAGAAACGAGCTAGAGGAATATCTCATGAGTTTAATAAATACTGAAGTGAAGCCATTCAATGCAACCGCTTATAAAAATGGTGAATTCGTTGCAGTATCTGAAAAAGACATGATCGGAAAATGGTCAGTGGTGTTTTTCTATCCTGCAGACTTCACTTTTGTTTGTCCAACAGAACTGGGTGATTTGGCAGACAACTATGCTGAATTCCAAAAAATGGACGTTGAGATTTATTCAGTATCGACAGATACCCACTTTACCCATAAAGCTTGGCATGACAGCTCAGACGAAATCAAAAAAATCCAATATTCAATGATTGGCGATCCAACCTGGACTTTGGCGAAAAACTTTGAAGTTCTGATTGAGTCAGACGGCTTGGCAGACCGCGGTACCTTTGTGATTGACCCTGAAGGTAAAATCCAGATTATTGAAATCAATGCCGGAGGTATTGGTCGTGATGCTCAAGAACTGCTACGTAAAGTGAAAGCAGCGCAATATGTACATGCTCACCCAGGTGAAGTTTGCCCTGCAAAATGGAAAGAAGGTGACGCCACACTGGCGCCTTCCATCGACTTGATTGGTAAAATTTAAGTTTTAAGTTGAAATACTCTCCCAAAGAATCCAGGACTTAGCGCCTGGATTTTTTATCTGTAAAATTTAATAAATAAAGCGAGATAGGTAGGCTTTGCCGCTCAATTTTTTGGTCTTCTCTTTTTAATTTTTAATGAATGATTTCTGCATTATTTTGTTTATTAACTGCTTAAAGCAATCCATATGTTTTATAGGGTGATTCATCCTGAACAGCACTTTGCTCATAGTATTAAAATCAAAACATAGAATGGCGGATTTAATGATGAAAAAAGGATGGAAAAAGAGGAGTTTGCTTAAAGCCATTTATGCAGATTTTTATCATTTTAGAGAAATAGTCTGCAGATTATCCTATAGTTGATACGCTGTATATTGCTCATGCGCTAGGCTGACGACTTTAAAAGTTTTAAGATAAATCCATATTATTTCCTAGTGATAGGAGCTTTGAAATGAAAAAAATTATTGGCGTTTACCGTAACCACAACATGCATTGGGTGGGCGACGGTTTTCCGGTTAAAAACCTGTTTTCCTATGACCGTTTAGGGCAGGCGATTAGTCCATTTTTACTCTTGGACTATGCAGCACCCTATCATTTTAGCCCGACTACGCAGCAGCATGGTGTCGGTTCACATCCACATCGTGGTTTTGAAACGGTGACGCTAGCCTATCAAGGTGGGGTGACTCACAAAGACTCAGCAGGCGGCGGCGGTCAGATTAAAACCGGTGATGTGCAGTGGATGACGGCGGGTGCAGGTTTGGTACATGAAGAGTTCCACTCTGAAGAATTCGCCCAAAATGGTGGCTTGTTTGAAATGGTGCAGCTTTGGGTGAATTTGCCTGCGGCAGACAAAATGACAGCACCTAAATATCAGGCCATTGAAGCACAAGAGATTCCTGTGATTGAACTTGAGCGGGGTGCAGGGCATATCCGTGTGATTGCAGGGCACTATATACAGGGTGATACAGAACATAGTGGCCCTGCATCTACCTATAGTCCTGTAAATGTATGGGATGGTGAATTAAAAGCAGAACATGTGCATCACATTCATGTGCCTGCCGATCACAATGCCTTGGTTGTGGTGTTATCAGGTGAAATGCAGCTGAATGGAACGCAGCATGTTCAAGACAGTTCCATTATCATGTTTGCTCAAGATGGTGAAGCCGATATTCAACTGCAAGCAATGAAAGACAGCAAATTTCTGGTGCTCACCGGTCAGCCTTTAAATGAACCAATTCAGGGCCATGGTCCTTTTGTGATGAATACTAAGGCTGAAATCGTTCAAGCCTTTAATGACTTTAATAGCGGCAAGTTTGGTGAGATCCCGGTGGCCAGTTAATTTTAGCCATTGATTGATTGGTCATTCAAGAAATAAAGAAGCCCCTAAAAAATTTAGGGGCTTTTTGCGAAATAATTTTTTTGTTTTTACAGCATTTGATAGTTATAAGGTATGAAAAGTGCGTCTGATGGTCAAATTATTATGTGATGTATCATATCTATATTTTATGAATTTGTAAAACGATCGTTATAATATTGGTTAATTTATATATGCTTTTTTAAAGGGTTTTTAGTTTTTATATGGGTAAAATTATACTGCTTTAGTATATTAATTTGGTTTTGTTTAATTTCTGAATCAGTCTGAAAAATCTTTCTAATAGTTCTGATGATGACTTTTGTTAAAAAAACATATTCTGGAATATTTTAATAGCCCCTTTTAATCTCGCTTGGTTCATAATTTCAATAATCTTATGTGTAACTGACGGATAATAATTTTGGATATTGCAGTTATTGGTAGTGGCATGGCTGGGCTAGCTACCGCCAGAATTCTTAAAGATGCAGGGCATAGCATAACTATTTTTGAAGCATTGCCTGGACGTGGTATGGATAGCCATAGCATTGAGTTTGAAGGCGGCTTAATTGATGCACCCTTACGTGTCATGAATCCTCATTTGTGGAAAAATACCCTCAGTTTGGCAACGTATTTAGGTATCCCCACTTTCCCCGTGCGTACTTATATGGCATGCAGCTGGTTATTTGAAGATCGCACTGAAACATGGTTAACCACTACGCGGAGTCGTATTGGTAATTTCCCGATTATTAATAACCGCAAAGGGCTGCAACAATACGGCTGGCGCTTGGTCAAAGGCATGCTGCAACTGAAAGCGGCCATTGCCAGATTCTTCAGATCAAAGAATCAAGAGATTACTCTGGCTGAATTTATCAATAATAATGATATTGAGGAAGTATTCTGGCATGGCGTAGTGATGCCTGTGCTATATACCATTTGTACCTGTAACCCAAAAACCATTGGGGACTGGCCTGCCAAACCGTTATTGACCTTCTTGCGTCAATTGACCGATGGCGATGCTTTGCTGCGTCTGCAAGGTGGTACACCGGCATTGGTCGACAAGCTGATTGAAGGCATTGAAATTCATAATGGTTCAGCCATTACCCAAGTCAAAGAACAAGAAAATGGTGTTTCAGTTGAAAATGCAGTGGGTGAACAACGCATTTTTGATCGTGTCATTGTGGCCACACCGACCAATAAAATTGAAACCTTTTTAAATAATGAACAATTTGCAGATGATATTGTGCTGTTAAAGAAATTCAAATTTGAACAGGGTCAATTGGTCATTCACACCGATCAAACCGTGATGCCACCCAAGCGTAAAGACTGGGCGGTACTCAGTTATATGATGGATCGTAAATTTACCCGTCAACAGTTTACCGTATGGTTGAATTCGGTTGAGCCGAGTCTGGTGGGTAAAACGCCAGTGTTCCAAACCTGGCGACCGGTGACTGACATTGATCCTAAAAAAGTCATTTCCAGTGTGACTTTAACCCGTGCTGTGGTGGATTCTCAAACTGTGGCTTTAAACAAAGAGCTGCAACAACGCCATAAAGATCTCAACCGTAAAGTTTTCTATTGTGGTTCTTGGTCTTGTGATGGGTTGCCGGTGCTCGAATCTGCAGTGACGTCAGCAATGCATATTGCAGAAATTTTGGGTGCCCCATTGCCGTTTGTGGGATTAAAACCTAAAGTTGAGGTTGCCCCACAACTCGGCTACTAATCCATGAAATGGCTTCAAGCGATTCAACAGCAATTTTCACAACATAAGTATGCGATTAACGCAAAACATTTAGGGGATGATGCTGAACTCGCTTGGAGTAATTTGGGCTATTGGGATGATGCAACATCATCCTATCCTGACGCTTGTCGTCAATTGGCAGATCAGTTGGCGCAAGCAGTTCATTTAACTGCAAAAGACAGATTGCTCGATTTAGGCTGTGGACAGGGTGCAAGTCTGCTTCATTGGCAACAGCATTATCATGTTCAGAATATTGAAGCCGTGGAATTACAATCCAGTTGTGTAATTCAAATTCAAAAACATCTTCCTCAACTTACTGCAATTTACCCACACTCTTTTTTAAATTTAAAACTGATTCAGTTCACATCTGGCTTTGATGTGGTGCTGTGTATCGACGCTGCCTATCACTCAAATTTGAATTCATTGCTCGATTCAGTACGGAGTGTTTTAAATTCAAAGGGCAGATTGGGTTTTCATTATTTAATCTGGTCTGAAAAATGGCTGGAGTTAAATTCATTGCAAAAACGAAAGTATCAGTGGTTATTAAAAGCTGCGGATGTAAATTCAGATCATTTAATGACTGAATCTGCTCTGAAGCAAACTTTGCAGGACTATGATTTTGCGGAGATTGAAATCCGGGATTTATCTAAAGATGTTTTGCAGGGTTTTGCAAATTATTTTCATAAAATTCAGCAATTATCACACCAGACTGCAGATTTGGATGCATTTAAAATTCGCATGACAGCCAAGTTATGTCGCAAGCTGTATGCGGAAGGTGTAGTCAAGTACGTGCAAATTAGTGCGAAAAATAATAAATAATGAGCTTTTAAATATTCTGAAAAAAGATTAATTGCAAAAACAACAAAGCCTCACTAAAAAGCGAGGCTAAGTATAAAATGGTGCCGGCACACGGATTCGAACTGTGGACCTACTGATTACAAGTCAGTTGCTCTACCAACTGAGCTATGCCGGCAACGTGGGATGAATGATAGCGAATTTCGCTGAAAACGCAAGCCAAAAAATGAACGATTGATTTTCCTGCTTTAAGATAAAAAACTTACCCACTGCAAAGGTGGGCAAGTCAAAAAGAATTTAAAAGATAACACTGCTTATTTGGGCCTCAGGATCTGGGCTAAGTCTTGTGCGCATTCTTCCAAAGTTAAAGCCATGTCAATTTGCATTTGTGGCTTCAGTTCGTCTGCAAGCTTTCTCCACTGTTCTATTAAACGTAGCGCTTTCTGAATTTTATGTTTATTCATGTCTTTGGCAAGGGTTGGGGTATAACCACCACGTTTCGCATTCTTGATCTGTTTTACATAGTTATAGCTGGTATTCATGCTTACTCCCGAATAGTAGTTTTTGATCTGCTGAATGGACTTTTATGCCTTGATCTAAAGTTCTGTAAGATGATTATTATCAGCCGAATATTGCAGTTTGATGATCATTTTTTGAGTTTTTATGCTCTCTTGTAATGAGGTGGGTTAAGGAGCAAATTTATTTTAAAAATATTAGTCGTTATTTAAAATTTTTCGATCAACAGATGAAGACTTTTAACCTCAGGAATGAAGAAAGTATCGCTAAATACTTTCTTTATTTGGCTTAAATATTAATATTCCCAAAACATGCGCTGAATTTCTTTTGCATCTCGGGTTTTGGTAAGCGCCAGGGCTGCCAGTAGTTTTGCCTTCTGTGGATTTAAGTCATGCGCCACCACCCAGTTATATTGATCATCGGGCTGTTCTGCATTTCTTAAAACGAAGCCTTGTGGCACACGTGAGGAACGGATAATTTGCACACCTTGTTTTTGTAGCTCATTTAAAGTGGGCACAATATTTTTTGCCACTGATCCATTGCCTGTTCCTGCATGAATAATGGCTTTTGCTCCAGCTTTTGCATAAGCATTATATGCATCAGGAATCATATTGCCGGAACCATATACAATTTGGACTAAAGGTAGCGTATCACCCTGAATATTTTCAATATTGAATTCGGAAGTATTGTTAAAGCGTTTTGCAACATTTCTAAACCAATAGGTTTTACCTTCGACCAGTGTACCTAATGCTCCCCACTGACTAGCAAAGCCATTGGTGTGAATGTTAATGGTTTTGGTCACATCTCGTGCTGCAAAAATATCATCATTCATGAGCACAAAAACGCCTTTGGCTTTTGCATTATCGGCGGCAGCTAGCGCAACAGCACTATATAAATTTAAAGGCCCATCCGCAGATAGTGTTGAAGGTGGGCGCATAGAGCCCACCACCACAATGGGTTTATCCGTATGCACAGTCAAGCTTAAAAAATAAGCTGTTTCTTCTAGGGTATCGGTACCATGGGTGATCACAATGCCATTTACATCTGGCTTTTTCACCAATTCATTGACTTTTCGTGCAATGGTTAAAAGTTCTTTATCTGTAATGCTTTCCGAAGCAACTTGAAGTGCCTGTACACCTGTAACATTTGCCAGGTTCTGAATTTGAGGAACGGCCTTGAGCAAGTCATCTACAGGCACTTTGGCTGCGGTATAGGTTGCACTGTTGGTGGAGCTGGCACCTGCACCTGCAATTGTGCCGCCTGTGGCAACCACCACGACATTGTTTTTAGCAAAAGTTGAAAAGGGGAGTAATAAACCCAGGCTTAAAGAAAGGGCGCCAAGTGTTTTTTTCATCATTTTTCCTTATTAAAGTTCTGTACGATCCAAGCTTTTTTATAGCACTTATAACGTAATATAAAAAAACTGGATTTGCCTATACTTAATTTAAAATATGGATTTCATAATCAGAAATATAACAAATGATGATTTTTAAATGTACCCAATGAACTAGGATAAAAATGCTAAATAAATTATTTTTATATTGATATGAATGCGGAATTTAGACAGAAGTATCTGTATGGTAAGTATCTAAATGAAGATACCCATAAGATTCAATTATTCTTTAATTTAAACCTAGGGAGCAATCACCCAAATAAAATATCTTGTCTATCTAGGTTTAGGACATTTTAGCAGGGACAGCACAAGAACGCTTTTAGAGAAAATATTCCCAAATAATATAACCCAGACCGAATCCAATAAATGAGTACAGTGTGATGATAAAGAATACAAAGCTCGCTTTATTTTTCTTTGTTAAAAAACTCATATTAATTCCCAATATTCGGCCTAATTTAGATCATATTATCCCATTTGTTTAGAAAAAGTGGTCTGCTTTACTGCTTTTAAATATCTGAATTGGTATTAATCGTTCTATTTTTAATAAGTTAGAATTTTTTTCGTACATCATCGCTAAAAATTTCTAAAGACTGCAAAAAATATGCAATCCATGATGAATAACACAATGTACCGTCAAATGTACCGATAAATATGTCGGTTTACTACTGTATTGCACCCTAATGTATAGGCGTAAAAAAGACCTAAACCATGCGGTTTAAGTCTTTTTTAAATTCTGGCGGTGAGAGAGTCCGTCAGGTTTAATATCTAAATATATGAATTATTTAAACATAAAAAAATAGAGCTGTAAATATACCGCCATTTATACCGTCAATATATAAAAATGAAGAATATATGTATTTAGGCATTCCCAAAACATTAAAAAATAGTGTAAAAGTAGTTCTTAATTAAGGAATCATTAAATAATAACTAAGGGATAACTATGTCTTTTTTTGACAATTTTTTTGCAGATGTACAGCCAATTGTAATTAATAATATAAATGAAATGTATGAGTCTCTGGATGCTAAAAGTTCACATGCAGCATTAAGGACTATTCAAAAAGAGTGTATAGATCTATTAGATACAAAATTAGATAAATCCGAAGTTATTCTTAAGCTGAGTACGGGTTCCGGAAAGACAATTATAGGGTTGCTATATTTGAAGTATTACGGGCATAAGTATCAAGAACCTGTTTTATTCTTAGTTCCAAATTTGCAACTAGCTCAACAGGTGTTAACGGAAGCATCTAGTCTTGGTATAGCCGCAACATTGTATAGTCATGGTGATAGACATGTAGAACCAGATGCTATGAGAGGTAATACTGTAATTATTTCTACGTACGAAAAACTCTTTAATGGTTTAAGTACTTTTCAACGCTATCATATAAATCCCTGTGCAATTGTTTTTGATGATGCCCATAGTGGAATGGATGTCGTAAAAAAACAGTTCTCTTTAGTGGGGAGTAGTGATGTATATATAAAACTTAAGGAGATTTTCAAGGAGTCATGCCAAAAGCACAGTCCAATACAATGGATTGATTTACAAAATGCAAGTAGCAATTTTGAAATCCCGTATTGGATTTGGCAAGAAAAATTAGAGAAAGTAATCCATTTACTAAATGAATATAGTGAAGAATTTATCTTTAATTATCCGTTAATAAAGCATGAACTTAGATTTTGTAGATGCGTCTTTACTGAAAATAGCTTTGAAATAGCGCCAGATATAATAAATATCAGAAATATAACACCTTATAGTGGAGCAAAGCATAAGTTATTTATGTCTGCAACACTAGCAGATAGTGATAGTTTTATAAGGACTCTAGGGCTCAAGAAGGAAACAGTTGAATCAATTATCAGCCCTGAATCCGATAAGGGTATTGGTGAAAGAATGATTCTTGCACCCTCATTAGTTTCTCCTGATTTTAATAGACCCATTGTGATGGAATTATGTGTAGAGTTTAGTAATCATTATTCAGTTTTTATCTTAACGTCATCCACATCTCAATCATTAGAATGGGTTGAAAGGGGGGCAAAGATACTTAATAGTGAAAATATTGCTGTTGAATTAGTCTTGCTCAAACAAAATCCCAAAAAAAATGGCTTGTATGTTTTAGCTCAACGTTTTGAAGGTTTAGATTTAGCTGATGACTTATGTCGAGTTTTAGTTATTGATGATATCCCTTACGGTGAGAGAATAATTGAAAATCATGATTCAGAAAATTTGGGTGATATCGGCGGATTCGGTAAAAAAAATATTTTTAGAATAGAGCAGGGTATGGGAAGGGCTGTTAGATCTCATGTGGACTATGCTGTAGTTCTACTCGCAGGAAATGATTTGAGCTCATTTATAGCATATAAAGAATGTAGAGATGCTCTAAGTGCAGAAACTAATGCTCAACTTGAATTAGGCATCAATATGAGTAAAAAAGTAGCTTCGGCACCTTCAAGTGAAAAACTGAGAATGTTTAAAGAAGTTATGACAGCATGTTTAGAAAGGGAACCAGTTTGGAAGAGTGTATATTCTAATGCAATGAAAAATGTTAGGAAGAGTGATAAAAAATGTTCAATTGAATTAATAAATATTGCTGAACAAGAAAGATTATATTTTGAAGCCTCTTTTGATGATCAATATTTTACTTATAAAGATAGTTTTAATACTGCTATTAATAGTCTAGATGATTCATATTTAAAAGGAAAATATTTAGAGAATTTTGCAAAAGTTGTTAGTGTTTATGATTTCGAAGAAAGCCAGAAATTACAATCTCGTGCGAGAAATCTTTATCCTAAAGCACTAAAACCCAATACTATTTTACCTAAAAAAATTACGAAAAAAGCTACAGCAGCTGGTATTAAAATTTCAGAGAAACTGAAACTATTTACGGAACTAAATGGATTAATATTGGAATTAAGAAAGTTACAAGAAAATTTCGGCTTTAATAATGAAAATAGTATTTTAATCGAACGAAATTTTAAAAAATTAGGTGATTTTTTAGGAGCTGATTCATCTAATCCCGAAATAGATAATAATATTGGTCCCGATGTGTGTTGGCATTTGGAAGATAAAGTATTTGTTATTGAAATTAAACATAATAAAACTGCTCCTTTAAACAAAGGAGAAGCTGGACAATTAGAAGTCAGTATTAACTGGGCTATGGAGAAATATCCGCCTATGAGTAATTTAATTCCAGTGACAGTAACAAATGTTAAAAAAGTTCAAGTTGATGCTATTTATGGGAGAGGTACTCAAATATTAGATGAGCATTCCACAAATAGGCTATTAAATGATCTTATTAATTTTTATACAGCAATTATAAGTTCTAATAAAACTACAGCTAGTGAAATTAGTGCGGAACTTCGAGCTAAAAATCTGGATGCCAATGCACTTAACAAACATTATTTTCGAAATTTATTTAACGAGACTAGCGTAGATTAATGTTTAAAATAGAACTTGGGATGAGTAAAGATGTAGTTAATTTGACTACTTCTTTATCATGTTTAAAACATAACATTTAGGTTCAGGAAATAATAAACTCAAATGCTCAGGCTTGATCTTAAAAAGAGGTCCTTTTTCTGTTGTTTTACCGGTCATGTCCTTACGCTTAATCAAATAATCCATTGTTATGATCCCTTGTTCCATTAAAAGCAAAAACTGGCTAGCTAAAATTCTAAAAGCCTTTAATACTGAAAAGGTCAGTTTTATGCTTGGTATGAAGTGGCTAAAGCATTTGCCGGTATTGATTACATACCGTTATGTTTGCATGTGAATGCTAAGTATGCAGGGGTGGCTCAGAACCAACCTAGATTTATCTTATTAAGGGTACGTGTGGATGTGTTTAAAAACATTGCTAAGAAATTTAATAACGTAGAAAAATAAGCATTTGAAAGAAGCTTTAAGTTTTTTGAAAAAGTAAAATCTAATCCGGAACTTGAATATGGACATCTAGATTTTTACGATGTTAATCATCATACAGAGTTTTTCTCTGAATCATTTTTAAAACCGTTGATTGCTTTTAAAGGTAATGAGTTTTCTGTACAAGATGCTATTCATGATTTATCTGTAACGGGTAAGGTTGATAAGTCCGCTTATGTTTCTAAGTTGGATAATTTATTTAATCCACTGTTAACTCATCACGTAAACCTCAATAATGTTGAGAGCTAATGGCATTCATGTGTAAAAGCGCTTTAAGCTTTATCAAAACCTTAATCTTGTTTCAAAAGAGACAAAGAAAAAAGAAGTACAGCAAGTTTTAAAGGGTAATGCTGATGATCTTTCTGTCACAGCTTTCAGCGAATTACAGCTGCTAGAGTTTTTGGATGAAAAAAGTAAACCAATCCGCTTTGATGTTCGAAGTAATCTCGTTAATTATTTGAAAAATCATCAAACGAACAAACAAACGCAGAAAGCGCTTATACCGAATCAACCTGCTCCTGCTGCTTTATCTATACCGGATGATGCTTGTCATTATAGTGATCTTAGAACGCTCACAGTGCGTGAAATGGCACGTATTCAATCATTCCCTGATAACTTTAAGTTTCTTTCTAAAGTCACTACTGGTGGCCAAATGCGTAAGTTTGAAGTCCCTCAATACACACAAGTGGGTAATGCCGTTCCTCCACTTTTAGGGTATGCATTAGGGCAGTCTGTAAAATATTTGATTGAATTATATAATCAAGATTAGATCTGGATATTGATGGGCATCTGAGCCCATCAGGGCTTTTAAAAAAATACTAAATTAATGTTAAGTTTAGGTTAACATTTTGTTAAATTTCTATTTTAACAGACTTATAAACTCTTATTCGTTGTTATGAAATATAAGAACTTTCTTAGGAGTTCAATTTTTTTGAATGGTATCCACAGAATATTTATATCGGTTTCTAGGACTTCGCCCCCTACAGTTCATATTATACAACTAACTAGAATATAGCTGTAAGTTACTACCTATGTGTTATTAGGCAGACAGCTTTAAAAAAAACCGCCGTAATTATGGCGGTT